>NC_007626.1:3712288-4026003 GCF_000009985.1 Paramagnetospirillum magneticum AMB-1 | reverse complement strand
TTTCCGCCATCCGCGCCGTGGCGGGGGGAAGCAGCTTCCTCTCGCCGGAAGCAACCCAGGTCATGCTCCGCCATATCCAGTCGGATGCAGACACCGTCGCGCCGCCGCCCAGCGTGCTGGGCAAGCGGGAACGGGAGGTGTTGGTTCTACTGGCAGGCGGCCTGCGCTCCGCCGAAATTGCCGCCAGCCTCGGCATTGCCGTGGGGACGGTGGAGGTCCATCGTCGCAATATCAAGCAGAAGCTCGGGATGAATCGTACTGCCGACTTGATCCGCTATGCCGTTCACGAGGGGCTGATTCCCTCGTGATTGCGTAAGGGGAGTCGCGGGAGCCTACCTGTTTCAGGGTAGTCGCCGTGCACATAACCGGGAATTGTCCACGCCTCCGCTACGCACTACCTTTAGCGAGCAATGGCTGGAAAAATATCGGTGAGCCGCACCTGGGAGGCAGGGTAATGACTCCGGCACTCGTGCATCTCCACCCGACTTTAGCGGAACTCTGCATCGCCGCCCTGATGGAGGCCGCCGACGGCATCGAGGCCGCCAACGACACGGCCGCCTTCAAGGACGCGTTGAACGCCAATTTCCGTGTGTGGCTTGTGGTCCGCGAATGCGGCGTCGGCAACGGCTGGGCCGTTCCGACGTCCCGCGACGCCGAATTCGTTATTCATGGCTCCTCGGGCCAAGGTCGCGGCGTCAACGATGACGATATCGGCGCCATCATTCCGATCAACAGGCGGGTGGCTCATGGCTTGGCGGCAGGCGGCGACATCGCGCGCATCCGTACCAGGGCCGTGTTGGCCTACCGCGAGGGCGGCGGCGGCGGGGGGTTCGCCCCCTGGATGGTGGGACAAATATACAAAAAGGGTCGTCTTAGATCGGCTTTCGATCCGACTTCGGAGCACGGGAGGCTCCGCCCCATCATCCGCGCCGCCGCCGTGAGCTTTATCTGTGAGGCTGAACAACCGGGGCCCTGATGGACTAAACGCTCCCCAGGCCGGGCACATCGTTCCTTGGCATGCAGGGGGCACGAATTTCGTAACACTCGCCATCCACTGAAATTTCAATCCAACCAAAGGAAAAGCCGCGATGACGACAGTCAAGGCCAATTCCGCCAAAGCTACCGCGGAGACCACCTCCATCGACAACGTGATTTCCGTGGCTCAATGGGCCGAGACCTCGGCCATCGCCCGTGACGGTATGTTCAAATGCGCCAGGGATTTGGCGGAAATCTCCCGGGTCGCCGGTCAAGCCGTGATCGGAGGATATGCCGATTACGGCAACGAGGTCCGCGACATCGGTTCGACCTGCGCCAAAGCGATGATATCCGGCCTGACCGACGAAAGGTCCGCGTCGGCCAAAGTCGAGGAGAGCGCCTCGGACATGATGAAGCAGGTCCAGCGTCTGATGGACGCCAATACCCAATTGGCAGAGCGTCAGATCAATGCCGCTTGCGAAGCGTTCACGGCTTTGTCCGCCCTACCGTCATGCATTCTCGGATCGCTGGACGGCAAGTAGGCTGACAGGCGATGGGGATGGCCCAATCCATCCCCATTCCTGCTCCGGAGACGGATATGATCGACCGACAGACTGTTGCCGATGTGGTGTCTCGGTCCAACGGGAGCGGGGACACACCGATCATGGCCTGTAAAGCGGCGTCAGGCGCCGTCAAGGAACTGGCCTACTGTCACCGCGACCATTGCTTCTTCGTCAAGGTGGGCGGGCGCGAGCGGATACGCAGCGACACCCTTGAAGTGATACTCCCCTTCTTCAGCAGCGCGTTGCCGGAGTAAGGGAACAGGAGACGCGGATGCCCAGTCTGCTACTGATCAATCCGAGGTTCCCCGAAAGCTTCTGGAGCTTCAGATGGGCCATTGATCATGTGTTGCCGGGCAAGAAGGCGGTGAATCCCCCCCTCGGCCTGGCAACGCTGGCGGCGCTGTGCCCCGCCCTTTGGCGGGTCGAGATCATCGACGAAAACATCGAACCGATTCCCCCGACCACCGACGCCGACATCGTCGGTGTATGCGGTATGGGCGTTCAGTTCGAGCGCCAGCGGGAATTGCTGGCCCATTACCGCGACCAAGGCCATTACGTGGTTGCGGGCGGCAGCTACGCCTCGCTGTGTCCCGATGAGTATACCGAGGCGGCCGACACGGTGGTGGCCGGCGAGGCCGAATACGTGTGGCCGGAATTCTGCCGCGACTTCGAGGCAGGGACACCAAAGCCCCTGTACCACGAGACCGGAACGGTGGCGTTAGCGGACACTCCGGTTCCCCGCTACGATTTGCTTCGCCTAGGGGCCTATTCCAACGTCACCCTCCAGTTCTCGCGCGGCTGTCCCTTCCGGTGCGAGTTCTGCGACATCATCGTGATGTTTGGCCGGCGCCCCCGGGTCAAGGACCTGGATCAGATCGAGAAGGAGTTGGATCAGTTGCGCCGCTTCGGCGCCCGCAGCGTATTTTTCGTCGACGACAACCTGATCGGCAATCCGAAGGAGGCCAAGGACCTGCTGCGTTTCCTGGCCGAGTACCAGCGGCATCACGGCTACATGTTCAGCTTCGGCACCGAGGCGTCGCTCAACATGGCCCAGGACGACGAATTGCTGGAGCTGTTCCGCGCCGCCAATTTCGGCTGGGTGTTCATCGGCATCGAGACGACCGATCCGGTGGGGTTGAAGGAAACCGGCAAGACCCAGAACCTGCGGGAAGACACCCTGACGGCCATCCGGCGCATCTATTCCCACGGCATCGATGTGCTGGGCGGGTTTATCATCGGCTTCGACCACGACACCCTGGACACCTTCGAGCATCAGTACCGCTTCATCACTGACGCCGGAATCCAGTCGGCCATGATCGGTCTGCTCATGGCGCTGCCGCGTACCCCGCTGCACGCGCGGATGGAGCGGGAAGGCCGCCTGCTGCCCGTCGAAAGACATTCGGACAACACCAGCCTGACCACCAACATCGTGCCGAAATGCATGACCGCCGAAGCCATGGCGGCGGGCTACCAGATGCTTTACGGCCGCCTGCTCACCGGCCCGGAAATCGGGCGGCGTATCCGCAACAAGGCGGCGTATCTGCGCGTCCCGGTCTATGGCAGCGGCTATCCCATGGGCCAGCGGGTCGGTATCGTCGTCCGCCTGCTGGTCAGGGGCATCCTGTCGGGGGGGCTTACGACCATGGTGCCGTTCCTGCGCAGCTTCCCCTTCCTCACGCCGTCACGCATTCCCATGGTTATTTCCGACTGGATCATCGGCCTGTCCATGAAAGCCTTCGCCGAACGGCACCTGACAGGTACCGCCCGGCGGCGGGAGGCGGACTGAATCCGGGCTTATTCCGGCTTTGGCGGCGGCGGGCCGGTGACGCGGGGCGGCTTCTTACCCATACGGCTGTCGTCGGTAAAGAGCGATGCCGCTTGCGACGCCTTTTTTACTGCGGTCTTTGGCTTTTTGGGCTCGCGACCGCTACGTTTCTGACCTTTTGCCATCTTTATTCTCCTACAAGCCGGTCAAGGGATTTCACCCGGATACCCTGGATGCGCAATACCGCATCCTTGAATCCCCGGTTCCAACGCTGACTTTCGGCGGGCGCTTGGTATGGATTGAGGCGATCCGCCACGGAATCCATGTCGGCCGGATCGGTGTCGGGGCTGTTCCGCCCCGCAAGCCAACCGCCGGCATAGATACGGCTGAGTTGGAAGAGCGTGCTCTCGGACATGGGCGTTCCCTTCCGCTGATCCCGGTTCATGGAGCCCGGGTGCTGCAATAGCTCCGCCACGCAGGGGCCAAGTCGGCGGGGTCGTCGAAATCGATGTCCACCATGGCCTGGTCGAAGCGGGTACCGCGGCCGAAATGCCATCCCCCCGCGGGATGCGAGGCGTTGAGGAACACGGCCAGCGTATTCATCCCCTCGATTCCGGGGGAGACAGGAAAGGCCATCGTATTGACGGTCATGCTTGGCACTCCGGTTGCGGCTCAGCCCAGATGGGGGCGCACGGCGACCCAGATCGCGATCATGAGAATCAGGGCCAGTGGGATCAGTAGTGGCGGAACCATCCATTCGCTTATGAAATGGCAGGCTTTTGATTGTGAGCAATTCATGCTGTCATCCTCCGCCGGCGCTTGCGGCGTCGGTGTAATATATATAATGCCAAATAATAATATCACAATTGATATGCGCCGAATTAATCGCCAATAAAGACAGGTTATTTTAGGTACCTATTTATGGGTATTTGTGATAACGCGCAGCGCGTATTGTATTTTATTTATTATGCAATACCATCCCAGTAGGCATGTTCCCTGGTGGGAGGTGCGGCGATGAATCCGGGATGCATTCCGATCAGCCTGAGTCTGAGGGGGCATTCCGCAATCGCCATCAACCGGAAGATCGCCCAGGACTAGATTTGCCGGGGGACATCACCCGCATCTGCGCCAGGGGCCGGCCGACATCCTGAAGTAAGGCAGGAGTACCAGATGCCCAATTCCCCTCCGGACCTCAAGCCTATTGTCGGGAACGCGCAGGGTCGCATCGCCATGGCTCATCTGCTGGCCTCAGACTTTAACGATGATGTGGATGCCGCCGTCGAGCGTATCGGGGCCCTCTGCTCCATGGCCTGCACGCACCTGTCGGCCGGGACGCAGGCCATTAAGGAGAGGTTGTGGACCATTGCCGCCACAGCCGCGCCTCCCCTTGATCAGATTCTTCGCCTTGAAGCGGATGCGGGAGCCGGCGAATTGGGGGCCGTCGGCAATGCCACCTTGGAGCAAATCCATATCCTGGCAGTTGGAGTGTCCTTGAAGACCCAAAATGATGCAGGACTCGCCTTAGACGCCCTGAGAGGAGGCGTCGAAGCTTGCCGCCCCGAATCCGGTTTGGCCGCCAGCGTGGTGTTGGATGCCGCGGACGATGCAGCCATGACCTTGCGGCGGGCGGACATGGCCGCAAGGCGGAATATTCAAGCGGCCCGGAATCTGGCAAACGCCCGAATTGATAAGCTTCGGGCGAATATTTCGCCTTAACGGCTAGACTCTTTAATCCATTGGCACGAAGTCGTGTAGACTGTGCCTTTGGGTGGAAAGGGGCTTTGATGAACCAGCACCCTGGCGACGAAACGCCGCCGTCACCAGAACACCTGCTCCACGAACTCCGCGTCCACCAGATCGAACTGGAGATGCAGAACGACGAATTGCGGCGGGCCCAACTGGCTCTGGAAGAATCCCGCGACCGCTATGTCGATCTCTTTGAATTCGCTCCGGTCGGCTATCTAATCCTGTCCCGTATTGGGGTAATCACCCAGATCAACCTGACCGGCGCGGCCTTGCTGGGAGTGGAGCGCGCCGGGGTGATTGCCCAGCGCTTCGACGCCTTCGTCGCCGGCACCGACCATGACCGCTGGCATCGGCATCTGGCGCATGCCCTCCACCATACCGGCCGGCACGAATGCGAGCTTGTCCTTCTGCGGGCGGACGGCAGGAACTTCAACGGCCATCTCGATTGCCAGTTGCAGGAACAGGACGCAGCCCCGGTCCTGCGCGTCGCTCTGACCGATATCACGGTGCGCAAGACGGCCGAGGCGGAACTGGCTGATACCCGCGAGGCGCTGCTGCGGGCTAACGAGAGACTGCGAGCCTCGAACCGGGACCTCGAGCAATTCGCCTACGTGGCCTCCCACGACTTGCAGGAGCCGCTGCGCATGGTGGTCAGCTATGGCCAACTGCTGGAAAGGAAGTATCACGACCGGCTGGACGACGACGCCCATACCTTCATCGACTTCATGGTCGAGGGCGGGGCCAGAATGCAGGCCATGGTCACCGACCTGCTGGAATTCTCGCGGGTCGACCGCATGGGAGGAGAGCGGGAGCCGTTCGACAGCGGCAAGGCGGTGGAGGAAGCCAAGTTCAGCCTATCCCAGGCCATCGCGGAATCCGGCGCCGAGATCGGTCATGCCGGTCTGCCGGAGATCGTCTACGATAGCCACCAGTTCGTCCGGCTGATGCAAAACCTGATCGGTAACGCCCTTAAGTATCACGACCCGGGCCGACCGCCCAAGGTCACCGTCACCGCCCGCCGCGACGGGCATCAATGGGAGTTTTCCGTCAGCGACAACGGCATCGGAATCGACCCGGCCTATTTCGAGCAGATATTCGCCGTTTTTCGCCGCCTCCATACCCGCGACCGGTACGGAGGCACCGGTATCGGCCTTGCCGTCTGCAAGAAGATCGTCGAACATCATGGCGGTCGCATCTGGGTGGAATCGACCCCCGGGGCGGGCAGCGCGTTTTTCTTCACGGCACCGGACCCCTGACGCACCTGCGCCAAGGGCACGCAATCCCGCCAGGGCTCAGGAGTATTTCCGGTGACGAGCAAGACCTTGCCTCAGCCCCCCGCGGCCGAACTGTCCATTGTCGGTCTGGGGGGGTCGGCCGGCGGCCTGGAGGCGTTCGAGGCCTTCTTTCGCAATTTGCCGGCCGATACAGGCATGGGCTTCGTTCTGGTTTCCCATCTCGACCCCAGCCACACCAGCATCCTGACCGAGATTCTGCAGCGGACCACCGTCATGCCGGTGGTCGAGGCTGCCGACCAGATGCTGGTCGAGGCCAACCGGGTCTACGTCATTCCGCCCAACCGCGACATGACCCTGTTTCAGAGCCGTTTGCAGTTGAGCCTGCCGGAACAGCCCCGCGGCCAGCGCATGCCCATCGACGCCTTTCTGCGCTCGCTGGCCGATGATCGGGGCGAACACGCCATCGGCATCGTCCTGTCGGGCACCGGCTCGGACGGCACTCTGGGCCTGCGCGCCATTCTGGGGGGCGGCGGCATCAGCTTGGTGCAGGACCCGGCCACCGCCCAATACGACGGCATGCCGCTCAGCGCCATCCAGGCCGGCTTCGCCACCCATGTGCTGGCGCCCGAGCGGATGCCCGCCATCTTGCAGGCCAATCGCCGCCACCATGCCGAGATTTCGCCTGCCCCGGCGACCATCGGCGGCATGAGCAGGATCATGATGCTGCTGCGCTCGGGGACCGGGCACGACTTTTCCGGCTACAAGAAAAGCACCATCGGCCGGCGCATCGAGCGGCGCATGGCCCAGCACGATATTGAGGATATTGAGGTTTATGCCCGTTATCTCAAGGCGCATCCCGCCGAGACCCAGACCCTGTTCAAGGAGTTGCTGATCAACGTCACCAGCTTCTTCCGCGACCCCGAAGCCTTCGCCATCCTGAAAAAGGACATCCTGCCGCAGATCCTTGCCGGCAAGCCCGACGATTACGTGGTCCGGCTATGGGTCGCCGGCTGCGCCACCGGCGAGGAGGCCTATTCCATCGCCATGGTCCTGCGCGAGGTCATGGAGGAATCCGGTCGTGAACTGAAGGCTCAGATCTACAGCACCGATCTCGACGACGACGCCATCGCCACGGCGCGCACGGGCTTTTACCCCGTCAACATTACCCAGGACGTCTCGCCCGAACGGCTGCGCCGCTTCTTCGTCAAGGAGGAGAACGGCTACCGGGTGAAGAAGGACATCCGCGAGATGGTGGTGTTCGCCATCCAGAACGTCATCAAGGACCCGCCTTTCACCCGGATGGATCTGGTCAGTTGCCGTAACCTGATGATCTATCTGGAAGCCGACCTGCAAGGCCGCCTGATCCCCGCCTTTCACTACGCGCTCAGGCCCGGCGGCGTGCTGTTCCTGTCGCCGTCCGAGAGCATCGGCGGCCATACCGAGCTGTTTTCGCCCTTGAACCGGAAGTGGAAGTTCTACCGGACAGCTCCATCCCTCGCCTCGACCCGGGCGATGATGGCCAGCGGTCTCGCCTGGACCACCGACGCCACCCGCAGCCCCCCCGTGGAAGTGATGACCAAGACCAAGGACACCAACATCGCCGAAATGACCCGCCGGGCGCTGGTCCAGTCCTTTGCCCCGGTCTCGGTGATGACCGACAGCAAGGGGGACATTCTCTATGTCCATGGCGACACCAGCCGCTATCTGCGCCCCCCGCCCGGACAGGCGACGCTGAACGCCGTGGAGATGGCCCATGAAGGCTTGCAGCTCGAAATGCGGAGCGCACTGGGCCAGGCGGTCAGTCACGGCACACCGACCCTGGAGCGGGAGGTGTCGTTCATGGTCGGCGCCGAGGTCCGCCGAGTCCGGCTGGGCGTCAGGCCGCTGCCGGATCCCGAGCCCGGTCTGGGGCTGGTGCTGATCAGCTTCCAGGATCTGCCGGTCTCTGATCCCGGAAAGCCGGCGCGCCGTCGCCGCGCCCCCAGCTCCGCCGACCGCGAGCGCATCGAGGAACTGGAGCGCGATCTGGCCTATACCAGGGAAAACCTCCAGGCCACCATCGAGGAGCAGCAATCCTCCAACGAGGAGCTGAAATCCGCCAACGAGGAACTGCAATCCACCAACGAGGAACTGCAATCCACCAACGAGGAGCTGGAAACCTCCAAGGAGGAGCTGCAATCGGTCAACGAGGAGCTGATTACCGTCAACGCCGAACTGCAGGCCAAGATCGAGCAACTGGCCGGCATGCAGAACGACATGAAGAACCTGCTCGACAACATCAATGTCGGCACTATCTTCCTCGACGACCGACTGGCCATCCGCCGCTTCACGCGCGAGGCGGCCAAGGTTTACCGTCTGGTCACCACCGACGTGGGACGCCCCTTGGCCGACATCAAATCCGACCTGGGCGGCGACGATTTGCTGGCCCAGGCGCAGCAGGTGATAGACACCCTGATCCCCTTTGAACGGGAAGTGCGCACCATCGGCGGCGACTGGTATCTCACCCGTATCCAGCCCTACCGCACCCTGGACAACGTCATCGACGGCGTGGTGATCACCTTTTCCAACGTCACTGCCCGCGTCGCCGCCGAGCAGGCCGAGCAGGAAGGCCACGACATCGCCGAGAGCATCGTCGATGCGGTGGACAAGCCCCTGCTGGTGCTGGACGGCGCCTTCTCCGTCATCTTTGCCAGCAATTCGTTCTATCGCGATTTCAAGGTCTCACCTGGGGAGGCAAGGGGGCGGTCGATCTATTCCCTGGACTACATCGCGTGGGATTCACCTGCGCTGAAGGACCTGCTCGAAAACGTCCTGCCCCGCAAACAAAGTTTCTCCGCTTTCCCCTTGGATAGTCACAAGATGCGGCTTGGCGGTCGGCGGATCGTTTGCAGGACGAGCGGCAAGCCTCTGATCCTGCTAACCTTCGAGAAGGATACCGCCTGATCGCGGCGCTGATTATGGTAATATTATCGCCACGGACTGACGGGGTTTGTAAAATAATTAAATAAAAATCACACGAAATTGCAATGTAGTGTATGCTGTGTTTCTTGATCATTTATTATCAAATGACTGTGATGTTGGGGCGATTCACGGCAAGCATTCACTACTGCTAATCATGGCTGCTGCCATGGCATGCAGCTGAAACCGGGAGACGCCAAAATGTCGCATCCATGGATTAAGTTTGTACCTTCCCGGCCATTGCCCGCACATCTGCCGACTTTCGGCGGCCATGAGCCGCTTTTGGAGGAAGTTCTGCGCGACCCCATCATCCATCGCCTGATGGCCCGCGATGGCATCGAGATGAGCGCCATGGAGGCTCTCATCCTCATCACGCAAAGGCGGCTCCAATGACAGCCCGATTCCGTGGGGTGACGATCGGCCAGCCTCTGGCCCCAATGGTGCTGGAGGCTGGCCATGCGGGACCGGCCGCCATGGCGGGACGTGCCCTATTCAGGTTCCTGCGGCTGGGGCGGCCGGTCTCCCCCCTGCGGCTCGGCGACCGTTTCAGAAAGGCCATGGACCAGTTTGACAAGGTCTGGGAAGTCGTCCGGATATGGACCACCGTCGACGGCCTTCTCCATGTCCGCCTCAGATGTCTGGATGGATAGGGGGAAACGCGGATCATCTCGGCCATCACCCTGACGGATTCCAATTTTTTCTTGCCGGTCCCGACACTGCCGAGCCCGGATTAACCCGCCGCCAGCAAGTCACGAAGCACATAAGGCAGGATTCCGCCATGGCTGAGATAGTCCAGCTCGATGGCGGTATCGACCCTCAATTGCAGGCTGATCGCACGGCTACGGCCTTGGCGGTTGACGATCTCCAAGACGACTTCCTGCCTGGGCCGCAAGACCCCGCTCAGGCCGCGGACATGGAATTCCTCATCCCCCGCGATCCCCAGAGACGCCGCGGACTCGCCGTCCCGGAACTGCAGCGGAAGCACCCCCATCCCCACCAGATTGGAGCGATGGATACGCTCGAAGCTTTGCGCTACCACCGCCCGGACGCCCAACAGCTTCGGCCCTTTTGCCGCCCAGTCGCGGCTGGACCCGGTGCCGTACTCGGTCCCGGCGAAGACGATGGAGGGAATGCCCGCCTCCTGATACCGGCTTGCCGCATCGAAGATCGGCATCTCCGAGCCTTCGGGCTGATGGAGGGTGAGGCCGCCTTCGACCCGCGATCCGTCGACCTTGGCGGGGAGCATCAGGTTGCGGATGCGGACGTTGGCGAAAGTGCCGCGCATCATCACCTCGTGGTTCCCCCTCCGGGCACCATAGCTGTTGAAATCGCCGGCGGCGACGCCGTGGGCCAGCAGGTATTGCCCAGCGGGTGAAGAGACGGCGATGGAGCCGGCCGGGCTGATATGGTCGGTGGTGACCGAATCCCCGAAAATCGCCAGGGCACGGGCGCCGATGATGTCGCCGACGCCGGCGGGCTGCGGGGAAAAGCGTTCGAAGAACGGTGGTTCGGCGATATAGGTTGACGTCTCCCAGGCATAAGCTGGCCCGGTTTGGGTCGGGATGTCGTTCCACAGCGGATTGCCGTGGACGAAATCGCTGTAGAGACGGCGATAGAGCTCGGGATCGGTGGCGACGAGCAGGGCGTCGGCCACCTCACGGCCGCTCGGCCAGATGTCCTTGAGCATCACCGGTTTGCCGTCTTTGCCGGTCCCCAACGGCTCTTGAGTCATGTCGATGGCGATGCGGCCGGCGATGGCGAAGGCCACCACCAGCGGCGGGCTCATGAGGAAATTGGCCTTGATCGCCGGGTGGATGCGGGCCTCAAAATTACGGTTGCCCGACAGCACCGCGGCGCAGACCAGATCGTCGGCAGCGATGGCCTGCTCCAGATCGGGCATCAGCGGGCCCGAATTGCCGATGCAGGTCGTGCAGCCATAGGCGACCACGCCGAAGCCCAGCGATTCCAGATCTCCCAGCAGCCCGGCCTTGGCCAGGTATTCGGTGACCACCCGCGAACCCGGAGCCAGGGAGGTCTTGACCCGTGGCCCCACTTTCAGCCCCAGCGCCACCGCCTTGCGGGCCAGCAGGCCGGCGGCCAGCATGACGCCGGGATTGGAGGTGTTGGTGCACGACGTGATGGCGGCGATCAGGACATCGCCATGGCCGATATCGGCGGCGGCCGTTGTCTCCACCCGATGGCGCCGGCCCAACGCCTCGGCCGGTCGGCCATAACCATCGTCTTTTGCTGGGGCGGAGAACAGGGAGGTGAAGGCGCGGCGCATGTCGGAAAGGTTCAGGCGGTCCTGTGGCCGTTTGGGGCCGGCGATGGAGGGCTGAACTGAGCCCAGGTCGAACTCGATCACCTCGCTGTAATCGATGTCACCCGGCATGGGCATGCCGAACAGGCCTTGGGCAGAATAATAGGCGCGGAAGACCTCGATTTCGCTGTCCGTGCGGCCTGTGGCCTCCAGATACCTGACGGTTTCCTTATCCACCGGGAAGAAGCCCATGGTGGCGCCGTATTCCGGCGCCATGTTGGCGATGGTGGCGCGGTCCGGCACCGCCAGCGAGCGGGTGCCTTCGCCGAAGAACTCGACGAACTTGCCCACCACCTTGGCGCGGCGCAGACGTTCGGTAAGGAACAGCACCAGATCGGTGGCGGTGGCGCCTTCGGGCAGGCGTCCGTGCAGATGCACACCGACCACGTCGGGGGTGAGGAACACCAGGGGCTGGCCCAGCATGCCGGCCTCCGCCTCGATGCCGCCGACGCCCCAGCCGGCCACGCCCAGGGCGTTGATCATGGTGGTGTGGGAATCTGTGCCGACCAGGGTATCGGGATAGGTGATGCCGTCCTTCTCGAGCACGCCGCGCGCCAGGAATTCCAGATTGACCTGATGGACAATGCCGATGCCCGGTGGCACCACCCGGAAGGTGTCGAAGGCCTGCATACCCCATTTGATGAAGCGGTAGCGTTCGGCGTTGCGCTGGAACTCCCGGCGCATGTTGAGGTCCAGTGAATCCGCCTCGCCGTAATGGTCCACCTGGACGGAATGGTCGACCACCAGATCGACGGGAACAAGCGGCTCGATGATCTTCGGGTTCTTGCCGAAGGCCTGGGCCACGCCACGCATGGCCGCCAGATCGCACAGCAGCGGCACGCCGGTGAAGTCCTGCAGCACGATGCGGGCGACGACGAAGGGAATTTCCTGGGTGCGAGGCGCGTCGGGGCGCCAATTGGCCAACTGACGGACGTGCTCCTCGGTGATTCGCTTGCCGTCGCAATTGCGCAGTACGGATTCCAGCACGATGCGGATGGATACCGGCAGGCGCGACACCGGACCATCGGTCACGGCATCAAGGGCGGCCAAGGCGTAATAGCGGGAAAGCCTTTCATGGCCGAGCGAAAGATCGCGCAACGCGCCGAACGGATCTGGGAGCATGATGATCTCCAACGAGGTCAGCCTGGAGAGGAGCCGCGCATGAACGCCACTCGGCCGGAAAAGGATTCCTTCGGCATCATCCAGGTGCCCGAACCTCATATATGGGGAGCCCAGACCCAACGGTCGCTGGAATATTTCGCCATATCCGGCGAACGCATGCCGATGGAACTGATATCCGCCCTGGCGCGGGTGAAGGGAGGCTGCGCCCGGGCCAATGCCGAACTCGGCCTGCTGGCCGCCGGCAAGGCCGATGCCATCATCGCTGCGGCGCAGGAGGTGCTGTCCGGCCGACATGGAGAGGAATTTCCCCTGTCGGTCTGGCAGACCGGCTCGGGGACCCAGACCAACATGAACATGAACGAGGTTCTGGCCAACCGCGCCTCCGAAATCCTGGGGGGTGAGCGCGGACTGAACCGCTGTGTCCACGCCAATGACGACGTCAATCTGGGGCAATCCTCCAACGACGTCTTTCCCACCGCCATGCATGTGGCGGCAGCCGTCACGGTGGTGACGGGCCTGCTGCCGTCACTCGCCCACCTGCGAAAGACCCTGGTGGGGCTGACGGAAGAGTTCGCTGCTATCGTCAAGATCGGCCGCACCCATCTTCAGGACGCCACGCCGCTCACCTTAGGACAGGAATTCTCCGGCTACGCGGCGCAGTTGGATCATGCCGAGGCGGTGCTGCTCGCCACACTGCCGTCCTTGTATCCCCTGGCCATCGGCGGCACCGCAGTGGGGACCGGCCTGAATACCCACCCGGAATTCGGCGCCCGTGTGGCGGCGCAATTGGCTGCGGATCTTGGCCTGCCGTTCGTTTCCGCCACCAATAAATTCGCCGCCCTGGCGGCCCATGACGGGATGGTTGCCATGCACGGCGCCGTCAAGACCCTGGCGGCTGCACTGATGAAGATCGCCAACGACATCCGCTGGCTGGCTTCGGGGCCGCGCTGCGGATTGGGCGAGATCAGCCTGCCGGAAAACGAACCGGGCAGTTCGATCATGCCGGGCAAGGTCAATCCAACCCAGTGCGAGGCTCTGACCATGGCCTGTTGCCAAGTGATGGGCAACGATGTGGCCATCACAATGGGCGGCGCCTCGGGAAATTTCGAGCTGAACGTCTTCAAACCGCTGATCGCCCACAATTTCCTTCAGAGCGTCCGCCTCATGGCCGACGGCATGGCGAGCTTCGAACGCCATTGCGTGCGCGGCATCACCGCCAACCGGCAGCGCATCGATCAATTGCTGGAGCAGTCGCTGATGCTGGTGACGGCGTTGGCGCCCCATATCGGCTATGACCGCGCCGCCGAGATCGCCAAGTCCGCCCATGCCGGGGGGGCGACCCTGCGCCAAGCCGCCCTGGCGACGGGCTACGTGACGGCGGAGCAATTCGACGTCTGGGTGGACCCGACGATCATGGTCTGACGCGGCTCGCAGCCTGCCGTCAACGTCATCAGGATTTCGGTATACCGCCCCCCTAATTTGCCGTGATACCGACCGAGTTGGGCTTGGCTCAGGTCATGCGGATAGCATGGCAGAATTCCTCGGCACTGAAGCCGAGGAATTCTCTCCAGTCTTATATTTCGGTACTTTCGGCAAGATGCAACGCGTCCTCTATGTCGACGCCAAGGTAGCGGACCGTGCTCTCGATTTTGGCGTGGCCAAGCAGGATCTGCACGGCGCGCAGGTTGCCCGTCTGCTTGTAGATGATGGACGCCTTGGTGCGGCGCAGAGAATGCGTTCCGTAGTCCTCCGGACGCAGACCGATCCCAGTAACCCATTCATCGACGAGACGCGCATACTGACGAGTGCTGATGTGCTTGGTATGATCGACCCTGCTGGGAAACACGAAATCGTCAAGCGCGCCTCCTCGACGATCGAGCCAGGCAAGAATGCTGTTGCGAGCGGGTTCAAGGAGCTCGAACTGAACCGGCCGGCCGGTTTTCTGCTGAACGACGATCGCCCTTGAGCGAACTTGCCCGCCTCTGACGACATCTCCAATTCTGATCTTGACGATGTCGCACCCTCGAAGCTTGCTGTCGATCGCCAGGTCGAACATCGCGCGGTCGCGCAACCTCTGCTCTCGATCCAACCAGAACCGGATAGCCCAAACTTGCTGCGGCTTCAGCGCACGCTTGGCGCCAACCTTTTGGCCCGCGTTCCACGGCCGCTGATCTTTCGCACATGGATCAAATTCGGAGCGTCCCATAGCCGTTCTCCTCTTGGCCAATTGTGACTGACGTGAGGATGGTAGCCGCTGCGACAGTTCTTCAACGCAATGGCCGCTAACGGGGGACGGTACTGATCCGCAGGATGACCTCTATGGGCGCGAAGCGGGCGTCGTGGGAATGTCGCGCAGTGGGGCTGGAATCGGGTGAGTGGTCGGGTGGCCACCACGGCAGTTCGTCCAGCACTCTTTGCTACCCCATCTTCTTCGCCAAGTCCGCGGCCCTCAGATTGGTGTAGCGCTTCAGCATCTGCAAATCCTGATGGCCGGTGACGGCTGCCAGTTCGAGGATGTTCCAGCCTCGCTCGGCAAGGCGGCTGGTGGCTTCGTGGCGGAGGTCGTGGAGGTGGAAGTGGTGGAGGCCGGCGCGATCACGGGCGCGGGTCCAGGCGTGCTTGAGCGAGTCCAAGGACACCGGGAACACGGCGCCGCCGATTGATCGGGGCAGGGCTTCCAGGGTCTTCACCGCCCGGCTGCTGAGGGGGACGGTACGGCCCTTGCCGTTCTTGGTCTCGGGCAAATGGGCGGTCTGCTGCACCAGGTCCACATGCTCCCAGCGGAGCGCCAGCATCTCGCCACGCCGCATGGCGGTTTCCAGGGCGACGATCACGAACGGCTTGATCCAGGGGTTCCTGGTGGCATCCAGGGCCGACAGAAGCTGTGCTTCTTCGTCGAGGGAGAGTCGGACATCGCGCTCGTCGTTCACTTTTGGGCGGCGGACGTGCGATACCGGGTTGTCCACTAGGCCGACGCGGCGCCGCACCGATTCCAGTACCGCATGCAGCAGGTTGATCTCGCGGCAGAGGCTGCCCGGCGCCACGGCTTCGAGGCGGCGATCACGGTAGTCCTCGATGTGGTGGGTGCGCAGATTCGACAGGGCGTAGCGACACAGGTCCGGTTCCTCGCGCAGGAACCGTCCCAGGCGGGCGGCTTCAACGTCGGCTCCCTTGTGGGTCGGGGCGACGGCATCAAGGTAGTGCCGGATGGCGTCGGCTAGGGTCATCTGTTCCGCCGGACGGCGATCGATGAAGGCGCCACGATCCATCTCGCCCTCAAGGCTTCGCGCCCAGGCATCAGCATCGGTCTTGCGGTCGAAGGTCTTGGATTGGGTGGGGAAGCCGTGCCGGCGAATCTTCGCCTGCCAGCCGATCAATTCGCCGTCGCGATTGAAGCGTTTTGTGATGGTCGCCACTGGGGGACACTCCGGGACAGTGCCAAACGGCTCAGTGTCCTGCAATTGTCCCGCAAATTCAATGGCTGGTCTGGATTTGCTTCGCGGACCCATCGACAAACCGCAGAACTCTGCGGCTTGTCGATGGTCGGAGTGAGAGGATTCGAACCTCCGGCCCCTGCCTCCAGAACATTGGGCGCCTAGGTCAGGTTCGCGGAAACCCTTAGATTTCGGCCCCGTTCAGACAGGCTAAATCGGCTTGATTTCGGTTCATCCCCTTTCGTTCGGGGGATGTGAGGGGGATGCTAAATCTATCTGATTGGAAGCGGCTATTCCTCGGATGGCGGCGAACCACTTGGAAGTTCCCCTTGGCCTTTGGGGTGTCCAACTTCCGATTTCGCCCCTCGGCTTGCTGCGGCCTGAAGGCGCTCAGATATCTTTTCTGGCCTGTCTGCGCGATCTCCACCGCTGTCATCGGCAAGCTTGCTCTCAAGGGCACGTTCTCGCCCTTCAAGGTAAGAACAGTATCCTTTGCGCACTTCGTCGTGGCCTTCCGGCTCACTTCCACATACGGCCTTTCCTGCCGCTTGATCCCAAATAAAGGGGCGTACCATCCACCGTTCGCCACATGCCCTGAAAAAAGCTTCGCAATAGTCTTTTATGTCACCCTTTCCAAGGCGTTGAGGGTCCAGCATGCGATCTTCAGCCTTATTCAATTCGTTCGGATCGCAGTCAATCCAAAATATTGGATAAGGAGTTCCTCCAAGGATTCCCTTGAGCGGGTGAGAGCCATCAAGGCGAATTGCTTCGCTGGCGGACTCTGTTTTGTAGTGGTTTACCTGGAACCCATACGAGTCCAGGTGATTTTCAACCAGGAGATAGACGAGATCTGCTGAAATAACCATATGGCGCGGGGTGGCATGAGCGGCTAGCCGAAATCCCAAATCCATCTGAGGGCCGATGAATTCCAGTTGCCCGCTATCGTTTTTGCTGCCATTGAGTTTGTTTCGTGTGCGCAGCAGCATCCTTGTGATGTGATCATCTGCAAGCGCAGGGGTTAATTCGCGCAGCCAATCCGGTTCAGCGCCAACTACAACTTCAATGTTATTCACGGGGAAGCCTGCCAGCCACGCGGTAGCTTTCAGGTTTAGTCGGCGATTAGCCTTTGCCAACTTCGCGCGGTAATTGATGATCGCTAACCGAAAGGCATCGAGGCAGAAGCCTGCATGGCTTGGCGATGTCACGAGGCAGTGAAATAATAGTTCGTCGCCAGCCGATTTCCAGAATTCCGGCTTCTTGCCTTGGCCGATGGGAATTGCGCGGTCGCCTGCGGCTTGAACTTGTCTCAGGCCCACTTGCCAAGCCTGGTCCAACTCCTCGCTGAATGCGCTATAAAATTCCGCAAATGTTGGAAGCCAGTGAGGTCCAGGTAGATCGGGTTTCGAGGCTAGTCGGCGGCGCTTCGGCTCTGGGGAGGTTGGTAGGCTTGCGTGCTTGTAGGCGGTTGACCCGACCATATCCACGCTAAAAAACATGCGAAGCGCCCAATGCGGGAAGCCATCGGCCCCCCGCTCTTTTCGTTTCCCGTTGGGCTTATCTTTAGTCCTAGCTGACTTTGACATCCAGAGCCCGAGCACGATTTCGGACGGTCGCCTCGGACACGCAGAAAATCCTGGCTAATACCTTAGCCGCATTGGTCTTCTGTGCAGCGTCACGCAGAGCGGCATCGGGCAAAAGCAGAGCTTCAGCAAACCAAGTTGCCTCGTTTTCTGCCTGCTGGGAGGGGCCTTCACCCATGTGGTTGGCCCTCAATGTCCCGTCGTCAGAAAGAGGGTGGTGTAAAATGTAATGACCCAGCTCGTGTGCCAGCGTTTCGCGCGCAGCAATCGGCCCCATGCCGACTTCATCCAGCAGGTAGATATCGAACTCTTCCTCGCTGTGAATTTCGATCGAGCCGACGCGCATCTCTTGCGCCGTCAATTCGGCAAAGCCAAGGCGTATGATATCGCCGCCGAGGCGAGCCACAATTTCTTCCAGTTGTTCGAGTGCCTCATCGGGAGGCATGCCTGAGGAGCCCATTCCGAACAGATCGGCTGCATCGTTGCCGATCTCGTACACGGCCTTTCGCGAAAGGCCGATTGGCATCGGCAAGGGATAATCAGCCGCATTCCGGGCTGCTTTCCGAGTCATAGCGTCGAATTCCCTCCCACGGGAGCGTGGCGTTGCAAAACGTCGCGCTTGATACAACTGTCGAACCAGTTGGTCAAGTTACCCTAACGGTGCATTAGATGCGTTCGCTATCTCATGGCCCCGGATTCTGCCTGAGAAATGAGTGCGTGAAAAGAATGAAATTGTTTCACGACGAAGGCGTCGAAGAGTTTCATCACCCGCTCACCGTTGCGCCCCCAACACCCGCTGGAACCGATCCGGCGCGTGGTGGCCATAGACCCTCTCGATCATCTCCACCGACATTCCGACCCACTGCGCCACCTCCCACAGAGGCACGCCGCTCTGAACCAGCCAAGTCACGGCGGAGTGACGTAGCGTGTGCGGGGTCACGTCGGTAAGGTTTGCGGCACGGGCAGCGCTGGCAATCGCCTTCTTGGTGTCCTTGATCGGAATGGCGACGATGCCCCGCTCCCGCTCCTCAGTCGTGGGGGCGCGGTATTCCAAGACATATTGCCGTGTGCGGCGCCGGGCCGCCTCAAGGAAGGGGCGGAGCCTGGGCGGAATGGGAATGGCTGTCCGCCGCTTGGCGGTCTGCGCCTGGCCCGGCTTGCGGTAGTCGATAAGGCCCCGCTCCAGATCAATCCGGCCGCCGACGGTGTTGGGCTGCCACTGTAGGCCAAGGATCGCTTCCTTGCGGGCGCCGGTGTACAGCCCGATCAGGATGAACAGGGGGAGGTACTTGTTGGAGCGTTCGATCTTGCGGGCTGCGCGGATCAGCTTGGCGGCCTCCTGGCGGGTCAGCCACCGTTCCTTTGACTGGGGGCGATCTGGAAGCCATACCGCTGGCGGCTGCACCAAATAGCCCTCCAGGTGGCACCAGTTGACGGCGGCGCGCAAGGTGCCCAACTCGCGCCGGATGGTTCCGTCGGACGCTTCCAGGCGCTTGAGCGGCGGTGGTGGGGCTTTGTCTTGCTCGCGGTACCGCGCTTCGACAAGGGCGCGCTGATCCGCTCGGGCCTTGGCGATGGCGGCTTTACGATCCGCGAGGTAGCGTCGGCAAGCGGCGGCGGTGATGGCCGATATCTTGGCCTCCCCCCACCATGGCGTCAGGGCCTCGATGGTATAGCCAATGCGCTCCGGGCATGACGTGGTTGGGGCGTGGTTCTCCCCATAGAGTGTCAGGGCCTCGGCTACGGTCATTTGATCGGGATGACGGGGGCCGCTTGGCCGTCGGCCCCGGTCCTGTTCGTCGAGGAAGGCGGAGAGGGCGGCTTCCCTTTCTTCAGCCGTTGCGCGGTGGTCAAGGCCCGTCGCACGCTCGCGCCGTTGCCCTCCTTCCTGCCAGAGAACGTACCACCGGTATTCCCGGAACCCCTTGCGAGGCTTGGCGCCGTGCCGATCATCGGGGCCGAATAATCTGAGCCTGGGGCCTTGGCTGGTGCGGGACATGTGCGGCACTCCTCCAGGTAGGCGTTGAGGTCTTCTCCGGCGATCAGTAGCGTTCGCCCGATCTTCCTCGCAGCAAGTCGGCCATCGGCGATGGCGGCGCGCAAGGCTGCGGCTTTCACGCTGGCATGGATCTGGGCGGCCGCCTCATCAAGGGTGTAAAGCCGCCCGACCAACGCCGGTCCTAATGAACCCGAGGTGGGAATGCCGTTCGCCTGGTTGCTCATCTCGTCCAGCTCCGTCACTTCGACTGGGGGCGGGAACGTCGCTTGAGCATTCGCACACTACCCCCTTGGCTTCCCCGTGACGCCGGGGAGGCGGGCAGTACGCGAGGGTCAACGCCATGATATGCCTCGGCCGGGGCTGGTTCCCCGATGGGCTCCTCCTAACGCGGGGAGCGGGCGGGCGATTGCTGCGGGTCAGCCACGATATGCCGCAGGGCGGATTGGGCCGCCAACCCAGGTCGAACCCGGTTCGGGTCAGGTAAGTTTCATGGCTGCAAGGGCTTCAATTTCTGGTGCCTCTCCCCGCCCTAGATCGCAAGCCAATTCCTTTGCTGCTAGGTAGATAACAGTGCCCCGTGGAAGTAGTTCGGTAGCAGCATCTTGCTCGATAGCAAGGTTGAGAAATCGGCATGCTTTCTTGAACTGCCATAGGCGCAGGGCTTGTTTGCGCTCCTCCCCCTCCTGAGATCGTCCAGCCAGAATGGGGGGGCCATTGCGTTCTATGTCGTCAGCGGCCGCGCAAATGACTCCGCTCCGAATGCGTAAAGCCATTCCGGGGATATCGAAGGCGGCTGCATCCAAGTTGCCTTGCTGCCAGCCCTCTCCTAGCGCATCGAGATTGAGCGGGAAACCCGCAAACGGAGCATAAACCCAGCATCGCTCTGGAATGTCACCAGCCAACTCAACGGATTGCTTCAGTGCCACAAGATAGCGCCTGAGTATAAGAACTTCCTCTATTGATGTTCCGCTACGAAAAAAGAAATTAATAACTTCCTCTGTAAAGAATGCGCTTTCGAGGCGCTCTGATGCCTCTGAATTCATGGATATGCCCCGCCTGTTGGCGCTCCTCTCCAAGGCGTCTCGAATTGGTTCTTTGAGGCGAAGCTTGAAGTTCGGCTCACCAGTCTCAGAATTCTCCGCCTTTTTTGATCTTTTATTCTGCCGAATAATAAGTTGTGAGCTCTCATCTGCGTTGCGGTGGCGGGGCATGGTCGCGTTTCTCCGTCAATGACGCCTTGTCATAACATGGGACGAAATAGGACCGCAATTGGTTTCTGAAACCAAATATGGTTCCATATGGGTGTTGACAGGATCTGGGCTGCGGGAATAGAACCAAAACTGGTTCTATATCTTGGGGCTCAGGTCATGGATATGCGCAAGGTTATGTCGGTCCCGGAGGCTGGAAAGCTTCTCGGCTTGTGCCGAAACAGCGCTTATCGCGCAGCGGAGCGGGGGGAGATTCCAACCCTCCGTATTGGTCGAAAGCTACTGGTTCCGGTCGCAGCCTTTGAACGCCTACTTCAGGGCGTTGACCGCATGGATCGGAGCGCCAACCAATGAGCCCGTCAGTCCGCCACCAAGCGCCCCCGACCCCATCGGCAGTCCAAACCATCCAAGTCGTGGTTCTGCCCGATGGCAGGATGGATCGAGAGAACGCGGCCAAATATCTCGGCCTCAATGCCCGAACGCTCTGCAACCTGGCGGTACAAAAGGCGGGGCCTCGCTATGTCCGAGTTCGAGGGCGGGTCTACTACTTCCTGCGGGATCTGGATGCCTACATTCAGGCCGCCACCGTGAGGGCGGAGGCATGATCACGGCCCCGTCTTTCGAGCTGGATTTCGGGGTGTCGGTAGGTCAACCCCTCCAATCCATCCCCGTCATCCCCATCCGATGCCCCCGACCCCTTGCGTCCAATCAAAAGCAGCGCGGGTTTGGGGGGATGGGTTGTTTCGTGGGTTGGTTGGCTGCTTCCCGGAAAGCTGAGGAATGCGTCGTATCGGCACCGAGCAATGAGCAACCAAACCGCCAAAACCGCCAAACCGGGGAACGACATACATGTGTGCGGGTGCGCATGCGCCCGCGCGGGTGCGTACCCGCGCACGTATAGGGGGGTAGCGGTTTGGTGGTTTGGTGGTTTGGTAAGTTGTTTGATTGGAGGATATATAAATGAAATCAACACCATGGGCCAGTATCGACACAAACCGCCTCACAAACCGGGTGGGGCAAAAGGTCGATGGCGGCACGATCCAGGTTTGGTTGGAGCCCGAAATCGTCTCGGCCCTACGCCGCACGGCAGCGCGAGACGACGTTTCCGTAATCGAGCTGGCCAATCGCCAACTTGCGGCCACGAAGGGGCGGGTCCTTCCTGCCAAGGCATATGGCGTATCGGTCAAGGGTGGGACGCCCCAAAGAGTATATATCGGGGTTGATGATATGGCCCTGTTTGAAAGGGAGGCACTGAAGCATGGCGTGACCGTGCATTCAGTCGTAAAGGCTAGGCTGCGCTATTTCCACCAAAACATGTCTTTAGAGGCGGTTGATTACGGCGCATTCGTCTCCGAGCTCAAGGCGCTATGCCTTCGTCACGGCATCAAGCTGTGAGGGGCAATAAAATATTAGGGCGAAATGCCCTGAGGTCCGCCGATGCGGTAAAATACCGGAGGATATTGTCCTGCCGCCGGTGTTCTTTGCCAGCAAGGCAACCTGCGCTATTCTGGGCGGCGCCGGGCCGGAATGGCTTCGGGAGCGCTGATCATAAGGTGCCCCGGACGTATCCCCGCGAGGGACTGCAACATCTCGCGCGGGAGACCCTTCCGACCCGGCACTTAGCGCCTCCCCGTCTTCACTCTCGTCTCTCAATATGCCTGTCTCTGGCGCAACCCGCAGGGCCATCGGTTCCGGGTGACGTCAAGGCATCGCAGAACTTCCATGGGCCGAACGGGTCCATCCGGCGTTCGGGCCGCTATGAGGCCGCGCCGTCGCTGGACCTGCGCACCTCGCTGGATCTGGTGCGCGAAGCCCGCTACACCTGGGGCCGAGCGGCGGCCCATCCGCGCGCTCAGGCCGCCGGTGTTGCTTCTTTCATGCCAGGGCTGTCGTCAGCCACTCTCTTTGGCCTTGGTGGTGTGGGCTTGGCCTGCGCTGCTGGCGACCCGGCCAGGGGAGGCGGGGGCCTCCGTCGTCGCCGAGGCGAGTGCTTCCCCCCGGCCGGTGCAGGTAGGGGGGAGGGGTGTTCCCTGGGGGTGACCGCTGGGAGGTTGGCCGGGGGTATCCCCCCCCTTTCGGTATCCACCCTCCACCCCCTGGGGTGGCCAAAAATGCGGCCGAAATTCTGGGGCGCTTCCTATCTTCTTCAAGTCCGCCAATCGGGTGCGGGTATGGGATGGGGAGGCGAGGCATGAGCGCGGTCGCAATGCTCGCCACCTCAGCCCTTTACCGTCTTGGTCAAGCGATGCTGGGCCGCCGGGATGATGAGGCGTTCCGACTAGCTTCACGGCTAGCCTTGGCGGGAAACCGCAAGGCGATGACTATCCTTGGGACAATGTACCTCCTTGGGCGCGGATGCCAAGCCGATGCTGTTGAAGGTGCGGCTTGGCTGACACAGGCGACAGGTGGTTGCCTCGAAGGTGAGGCTGCCGAGCTTTTGGCCATATGGCAGCCTCAGCTATCCCAGGATCAGCAAGCCGCTATCCACGCCCGCCGCTGTGACCTGCTCCTGAAAATCCAATCCCGCCATTTCGCAATCCTGTCTGTGGGAGTGCCCTGACATGTTTCCATACGGTAATCCGCGCGGCATCTCGGTCCCTGGCTATCGCCGTTCAGACGTGCAGGCGACGGCCAGTCCTGCCCTGGGTGACGTGGCAATGGAGAGTGGCCCCGGTGCGGCGGTGGGGGAGATGATGCGCCGCTTTGCATCCGGTCTGATCGAACGGGATGTTGATCAACAGGCGGCCAGCGCCATGAGCAAGGGACAGGCCGAAGGCGCTTCCAAGGGACTTGGAATGGCCGATGCCGTCAGTCATGTGGATGCCGTGCGGCGAACCTGGGGTATCAGTACCCTTGGCGATGGGCCGCGCTGGATGAAGGGGGCGCCCGAAGCCCCCTCAATCCCTGTCCGATTGGGTCCGCAAGAATGGCGGCTTGGCGGATCAGGGAGGTGAGGCCGGAGCTTTGGGCTTGGCCGATCATCGGTTGGTCAATGCCAAGTCTGGCATGGGCCTCGAAGATGCGGCGCGGCGGGCGCAAGACGCTACGCGATCAAGCGCGGGTGGATATGAGCGCTGCGCTGGCG
Source organism: Paramagnetospirillum magneticum AMB-1 (assembly GCF_000009985.1). Taxonomy (GTDB): domain Bacteria; phylum Pseudomonadota; class Alphaproteobacteria; order Rhodospirillales; family Magnetospirillaceae; genus Phaeospirillum; species Phaeospirillum magneticum. The sequence continues at coordinate 4,002,013 of NC_007626.1, read as the reverse complement.
AAGCGTGAGAGTGCGGCTCGGGAACTGCGGCAAGCGCGGGCCGAGCATGAGCGGGTTTCTTCGGCCTTCCAGAATGAGAAGGTCTTTGCCGGAATGGAGGATGTGGAGCTGGCGGATGTCGCCACGCAAATCACCGATCACGTTATCGGTTCTTCACCGGCTCGGACGGCCTATGAGCCGGTACCGTTGACCAGGGGGCCGTTACGGGAACGGACGCTGGGCATCTCGGATTACGCCATTGAGGACTTCCTGGAAAGCGATGTGGAAGCTGTGCTTCGGGTTTATTCCCGGACCATGGCCCCGGATGTGGAACTGGCTACGGCGTTTGGCCGGGCGGACATGCAAGATCAACTCGACAAGATTGCCAGCGACTATGCCCGCCTTCGTGTTGGCTCTGCAGATCCGGCGACCTTGGGGCAGTTGGACAAGCGCATGCGCGCCGATCTGCGCGACGTGGCGGCGGTGCGGGATCGCATTCGTGGCACCTACGCCCTGCCCGCCGATCCCTCGGGCTTCATTGTTCGTACCGGCAAGGTGGTGCGGAACTGGAACTATCTCCGCCTCATGGGCGGCATGACGGTGGCATCGCTGGCCGATGCTGGCCGGGCGGTGATGGTCCACGGCATGATGCGAGTGGCTGGCGATGGTCTGGTTCCCATGGTCTCCAATTTCAGGGGCTTCCGGCTGGCGGCCAAGGAAGCGCAGTTGGCAGGCGCCGCGCTGGATATGGTGCTGGATAGCCGGGCCATGCAGCTTGCCGAGGTGTGGGACGATTATGGGCGGCTGTCCAAGTTCGAGCGGGGTGTGAAGGCCCTTACGGATCGCTTCGGCATGGTGAGCCTGATGGCGCCCTGGAATACCGCCATGGAGCAATTTGCGGCGGTAGTCACGCAAAGCCGAATCCTTCAGGCTGTGGAGGGCATGGCCAAGGGCATGCACGATCCCAAGGAGGTAGAGTATCTGGCCTTCCTCGGTATCGACGACCATAAGGCGGCGCGGATCGGGGACCAGTTCTCCCGGCATGGCGAGCGCCAGTCTGGCGGCGTCATGTGGGCCAATACCAGCGCCTGGGTGGATCGTGAAGCCGTGGACGCGCTTCGTGCCGCTTTGGTCAAGGATGTCCATCGCATCATCATCAAGCCGGGGCAGGACAAGCCGCTATGGATGTCCACCGAACTGGGCAAGATGATTGGGCAGTTCAAGACATTCTCCATCGCCTCAACCCAACGGGTGGCACTGGCGGCCTTGCAGCAACGGGATGCGGCGGCGTTGAATGGCTCGCTGTTGTCGCTTGGGCTCGGCGCTCTCTCTTACGTCGCGTACAGCGGAGCCTCGGGGCGCGATCTTTCCGACCATCCCGCCGTTTGGGCCAAGGAAGCCGTGGATCGCTCCGGCCTGCTGTTCTGGCTGTCCGATGTCAACAACATCGGCGCCAAGGTATTCGGCTATGGCGAGGGACCAAGCCGCTATGCCAGCCGTTCGGCCACCGAAGCCTTGCTTGGTCCTGGCCTGGGCGCTGGCCTGGATACCTCAATCCAGGTGCTGGGGGACGCCTCGCGCGGGGAGTGGCGCTCGTCCGATACGAGGGCACTCCGGCGCCTGGTGCCGTTCCAGAACCTGTTCTATCTCCGCCGCCTGTTTGATGCGGCGGAGGAGGGTATCAATGAGGCAATGGGGGTGCCGACTGGCGGTAGCGGCTCCCGCCATTGATCGTTGCGGATCAAGTGTGGAACAGTGATCGGGAGGTGGGTCGTCGGCGTGCTCTTCCCGCATTGATTAGGTCTGTGGTTGTGGACCTTGAATGGGGCAGAAGGGAGAAGTTGTCGGCGAGTTGGTAAAAAATTTAGCGACTGCGTCAGTGGGGGTTGATATGCCTGCATGGAAAAAGGTTGTCGCGCGACTAATATGTCTTCTGATAATGGCGTGGCCTTTGGGGGTGACGCTTGAGATTGCCATTAATCACTATATGTACCACAATATGTATCTGGCCATTACATATGGTGGCATTCTCTTGTTGATATCGGCTGCGATGCTGCACATTGCGTTTCGCGGCGTCCCGTGATTTAGCTCGTCGGGTTAAGTGGGGGCGGCCTCGCCATTTCACAACGTAGTCCTGCCTTTGAGTTTTCTTGCGTTGGGGGATATGCTGCTCCCCGAGCAAGCCCGAAGACGGCCACCCTTCATGGGAGAGCGTCGGGAAGCCGCTGGCGCCTACGACCGTGAATTGCTCGCCTTTCCTGGTGGAGCGCATGGAAGCCAGTTGAAAGCCGGTGGTCCATGTTGGCCACCGGCTTTCTGCTTTCGCTGCCTATTCGATCAGCGACAACGCCTCCAGTGTCGTGCGGATCAGGTCTTCGTGGTACGCGGTAGGCCCGTTACGAAGATCATCCGCCATGGCCCGAACCTTAATGGCCAAACCGGCTGGCGTCTTGGCCGGGAGCTTGGCGACCATCTGCCATGCTTCAGCCCATCTCTCCATGGCCTTATCAAAAGCCGGATCATCGCTAGTGGTCGCATTCGCTTCGTCTTCGGCAGCCCAAGCCGCATCCCAGCGTGAGAGCAGTTCTGCGTCCTGGTTCACTTCACCGATTTGCATTGCAGTCGCGTCAAGGTGAAATGGGATCGTATCGCGCGGCCGCCTTGCTTGCATGAAGACCTCTGCAGGAGAGCGGTGGGAGTCGTCCCGTTGCGACTGATACGGGGGAATGCCGACAGCAGGGGAGAAAATGTGGGGCGCTTTGACAATGTAGGGCATAGGAACCTCCTGTTGGATGGAAGGACCCATGGTGCCAGCAAGTTCGGCTGGCGACATGCCGAAGCTTGTTCCGCTCAGTCGGCCAGCATCACGCAGTGCCCCGACGAGTAATTCATCAACGGCTCCATCAGTGGGCCATGTGCCCCCAGGCGTCAGGCTGTCGTTCAGATGGATGCGCAGTTTGGCGGCGATCCCGGCGACGGTCTCGGCCTGTGTCGCGCGGGCCAACTCCAGGATTTCGCCGATCCGGCGGCCAAGATGGTCTGGGAGGTTTCCGGGCGTGTTGTCAATGATCGCGGCGACGGCGATGTACTCGGTGGCCAGGCATACAAGGGGATCGCTGCCTTCGGCCGATACTCGACCGATCTGGGTGGTGGTCATGGTGTCGTGTCCTATGCAAGGGCTTCTGAAGGCCCGCCAGTGGGCGGCACTGGCGCCGGGAGGTTCAGAACACGGCATAGGTCGTGCGGGCTTCTTCCCCCTCACGGGGTGTTGTATCCGCCGCCCTCCCGGCATAGCGCGCAACTGGCCAGTGCACGGGCCTGCGCCTTCGCGCATCCCTTACCCTGTCCGGTATTTGGAGGCGCCGCCTATCGGGGCGGCCCCGCCTATGCATCGTCGGAGTTCTGACGCTCCAGAGGCAACGATACCCGCCTGATGTCGGCCTGGTCAATGGGCTGCGGCCAACGTCATTCTCTTGGGCTTTTCGGGGGATGTTATGGGGGATGTACGCTGATCCCCGAAAAGGTAAAGGCCAGCCAACCTGTTGGATTGACTGGCCTTATTTGGTCGGAGTGAGAGGATTCGAACCTCCGGCCCCTGCCTCCCGAAGACAGTGCTCTACCAGGCTGAGCTACACTCCGGTCGCCTGCGAGGCGCCTCTTATAGCGCCAACGTTGCGGCGGCGCAAAGGGATTTTGCGCCGCCGCGAAAGGCTGGAAAGCGATCAGAATTCCCGGCCGATCAGGGCGTCCGCCGAGAAGCGGCCGCCGCCCCGGATGACGAAGGCCAGGGCGACGATGCCCCACATCAGCGGGTATTCCACGCCGCCGCTGGTCCAGAAGAAGCCGTTGCCCAGATGGACGCCGAAGACCGCCACCGCCATCATGCCGGCGACCAGGGCGGCCACCGGGCGGGTGAGCAGGCCCAGGGCCAGCATCAGGCCGCCCGCGAACTCGATCAGCCCGGCCACCAGCGCCAGACCGGCCGGCAGGCCCAGCTTGGTGGCGAAAAACTGGCCGGTGGCCTGGAGGCCATAGCCGCCGAACCAGCCGAACAGCTTCTGGGCACCGTGGGGAACCAGCAGCAGACCGGCGGTAATCCGCACCATGGGCTCGGCCAGGGGCGACAGCGCCTGGGCGAGGGGGGCGACAGCGGGGATCAGCGGCTTGGCAGAGGAGAGGGAGAGACTGGACATCGGGGAACCTCGTCGGTGATGGGCTTTGCTGGAGACGACTCTAGTCCCGGAGCCTATAAATCAACAATCTCCTGATTTGTCACATAACTGTTTCGTGATACGAAACGCAGGAGCGCGGAACCGCTTCCGGCTGGAAAAAGCGGCCGGGATGGGCTATCGGGATGCGTGCTCACATTTCCGGTGGATGAATCCCATGTCCAAGGCCAAGAAGACCGCTGTCACTCCCACCCGCGAGGAGAACTTCCCCGAATGGTACCAGCAGGTGATCAAGGCCTCCGACATGGCGGAGAATTCCCCCGTGCGCGGCTGCATGGTGATCAAGCCCTGGGGCTACGGCATCTGGGAGGCCATCCAGCGCGACCTTGACCGCCGCATCAAGGAGACCGGGCACGAGAACTGCTATTTCCCGCTGTTCATCCCGCTGTCCTTCCTGGAGAAGGAAGCCGCCCATGTGGAGGGCTTCGCCAAGGAGATGGCGGTGGTCACCCACCACCGGCTGGTGGCCGAGGACGGCAAGCTGGTGCCGTCGGGCAAGCTGGAGGAGCCGCTGGTGGTGCGCCCCACCTCGGAGACCATCATCGGCGACGCCTTCGCCCGCTGGATTCAGTCCTACCGCGACCTGCCCATGCTGGTGAACCAGTGGGCCAACGTGGTGCGCTGGGAAATGCGGCCGCGCATCTTCCTGCGCACCGCCGAATTCCTCTGGCAAGAGGGCCACACCGCCCACGCCACGGCCGAGGAGGCCATGGACGAAACCTTGAAGATGCTGGAAGTTTACCGCGTCATGGCCGAGGAGGTCCTGGCCATGCCGGTGATCGTCGGCGAGAAGCCGGCCCACGAGCGCTTCCCCGGCGCCGACAAGACCTATTCCATCGAAGCCATGATGCAGGACGGCAAGGCCCTTCAGGCCGGCACATCCCACTTCCTGGGCCAGCATTTCTCCAAGGCCCAGAACATCCGCTACCAGACCGCCCAGGGCGGCGAGGAGTTCTGCTACACCACCTCGTGGGGCGTCTCCACCCGCCTGATCGGCGGCGTGATCATGAGCCATGCCGACGACAACGGCCTGCGGGTGCCGCCGCGCATCGCCCCCAAGCAGATCGTCTTCGTGCCCATCACCCGGGCCGACGGCGACGAGGCGCTGATCGAGGACTTCCTGGCCCCCATCGTCAAGGACCTGTCCGCCCAGAGCTTCGGCGGCGAGCGTCTGCGGGTGCATGTGGACCGCCGTCCGCTGGCGCCGCCGGAAAAGCGTTGGGAATGGGTGAAGAAGGGCGCTCCCATCATCTGCGAAGTGGGGCCGCGCGACGTGGCCGGCGGCTCGGTCGCCATGATCCGCCGCGACGGCGAGCTGAAGGGCCAGATCACCCCCAAGGATGAACTGGTCTCCCGCGCCGCCGCCATCCTGGAGGACATCCAGAAGACCCTGTTTACCCAGGCCGCCACCGCCCTGAAGGAGCGGACGGTGACGGTGCGGACCCTGGACGACTTCCTGGCCGTCTTCGCCGACGACACCACCTTCGGGCGCAAGTTCGTCCGCGCCCGGTGGTGCGGCGATTCCGACACCCTGGCCAAGCTGGACGAATACAGCATCACCATCCGCAACGTGCCCTTCGACCAGGACGGCGAGGCGGGGACCTGCGTGCTGAGCGGACGTCCGGCGACGCAAGAGGTGATCTTCGCCAAGTCCTACTGATCAGGTTGGCGGCACTGTATTCAGGCAATGCGTGTATGCAATTGCTTGAATGCAGGTCGGGGGGCTGTATAATCCAAGAGCCGCCTTACCTATAACGGGATATTCCCGTATGCGGTGCAACGCCGCACGGCTTCGCCTGCGGCGCAGCCTGTGGGGGATTGCGCGTGGATGTGCGCCCATCCGAGGTGATTTCCGACCTGCCGCCGCCGCTCCGTCCCCATTTGGGATTGGCGCTGCAAGGCGGCGGTGCCTATGGCGCCTTCACCTGGGGCGTGCTGGACCGGCTGCTGGAGGAAAAGGGCTTCCGGCCCGCCGCCATCAGCGGCGCCAGCGCCGGGGCGATCAATGCCGCGGTCATGGTCACCGGCCTGCTGACCGGCGGGCGGGAGAAAGCCAAGGCCGGGCTCGAGGCGCTGTGGCGCAGCGTGGCCGGCATGGCCCTATTCCGCATGATGGGGACGCCTGGGATCAATCTGCAACTGGATCTGATGACCCGGATGCTCTCGCCCTATCAGTTCAATCCTCTCAACATCAATCCGCTGCGCGAGTTGCTGGGACGGTTGATTGACTTCGAGGTCCTGGCCTGCAGGGGCCGGCGCATCGGGTTGTATTTCTCGGCCACCAACGTGCGCACCGGGGAGCCGCGCATCTTCCGCGAGAACGAGCTTTCCGTGGATGTCCTGATGGCCTCGTCCTGCCTGCCCTATCTTCACCATGCTGTGGAGATCGAGGGCGAGAACTACTGGGACGGGGGTTTTTCGGCCAATCCTCCGATCATGCCCATGATCTTCGACAGCCGGTGCGACACGGTTCTGCTGGTCAAGCTGATGCCCGACACCGAGGAGATCATGCCGACCCAGGCCCAGCCCATCTTCGCCCGCATGCGCCGGCTGATGTTCAACGCTCCGCTGAAGCGCGACCTGGAAGCCCTGGAGATCGTCCAGAACCGTCTGCGGCGGACCAATATGCGCCTGCCGCGTGATCTGCAGCGGCTGCGGGCCATGGACCTGCGCAGCATCGCCATGCCGGCCGAGCTGCTGAGCGAGGGGAGCGGGCGCAATGGCGCCGAATCCATCGAGCGGATGCGCGTCGCCGGGCGCATCGCCGCCGAGGCCATTCTCGGGAAAATGGCTCAGCCCGCGGGGGAAACGTTCAGGCGGCCGTAATATTCGACCAGGGCCTTGCGGGTGGTCTCCTCATTATAGCGCAGGGCCGTTTCATGCCCTTCTTTTCGGAGCGAGGCCACCCAGGGCTCGTCTCTTTCCAAGCCCTTGACCAGGCGGTAGAGGGAATCGGCTACCTCTTCCAACTGGTCGGGGGCGTGCCAGAGCCCGGTTTGCGGGTTGGCGTATTCCAGGCCGCCATAGCCGTGAAAGCCGGTGATGACGCAGCCCGACGCCATGGCTTCCAGAGGAACCAGTCCCAGACTCTCCATCTGGTTCAGGGCCAGGAGGATATGGGAGGTTCCCAAGGCCTCGGCCAATTGCTCCTCGGTGAAATTATCGGCCACGATGAAGGGGATGTGGCGGATTTCGGGGTATTTGGCCTTGAAGATGAAGCCGATCGTCGAGGCGATTTGCGGCATCTTGCGGGGAACCACGGCAATTTGCAGCTTCTTCTCGCGCGGGCGGAAAAGTGCATGATTTATGTCGTAAGGGACGACCGCCACCGAATCGAGATGAAGGACTCGCTCCAGCATTCCCTTGCAAGCCAGGCTGGACGCGAACACATCCCGGAAGCCCAGAGCGGCGAATGTCGTCCTGGGGATCATTTCGTTGAAGACGTAGTATTGGTTCTGGCAGAACAGCAGCTTGGTGCAAGGGCGCGCCGTTCGAAGCAGCGGCGCGAATTCCGGAAAACCGATGACCTCGGGGAAAACCAGAATATCGTCCGGGCGGATCGCATCCTCGGAAAGTTGGGTGATGACCCGAGACGGAGACCGGAACCAGGATGGACATCCTTCCGGCTGCCACACCCAGGCGTCGAATCCCATCTCGGTCAGCAGTCCCACGTGGCGATACGCCGTCTTCACCCCTCCGGTGATGACCATCTTCGGAAAGGGGCACAGATAGATGATGCGGCTCATGACGCTATTCGACGGTGAAATACTTGTGCAGCTTGGCGACCTTCATCAGGTTCTCCACCTGCCCGGTGGCGCCCTTCAGCACCACGTCCCGGCGCTGCTGAACCGCGGCGTCGCGGACGATCAGCAGCATGCCCAGAGCCGAGGAATCCATGAATTCCACCCGGGAGAGGTCAAAGCGGACCTTGGCCGTTCCAGCATTGTTGATGTGGCTGAGAATGTCGCGGAACGCCTTATGATCCTTGTGGGTCATGCGGCCAGAGACCTTGATGGTCAAACCACCATCGCGGGAATCGAAATCGTACTCCATAATGCCCCCGTCGTTTTCATGGACCAAGCAGACCTTCCCATAACCTAGATTTGCCTTAAATTTGCGCCGGAGCAAGGAACAATGACTATCGTCGCCGTCATGGAGGGGGCCTGCCCCCGGTTGGAGGAGCAGATCCGCCTGCTGGGATGGCCTCGGGTGGCGGCCCCGGGAGAGGGCGGCAGAAACGACGAGCGCGCGGTCATGGTGCGCGAGGCCTTCACGCCCCAGGCCCTGATCGATTGCCTTTCTCCGCCCTGGATCGGGGGAATCGAGGCCGCCGGCTCGGGCGGGCATCCGGTGGGGTCGTGCTTCCGCCGCCATCTGGCGGAAGGAGGGCTGGGCCTGTCGCTGCGCTCGGATACCGCCTATGGCGCCGACATTGCCGTCCCGTTCGCCGATGCCCTGGCGACTCGGCTGCTCGCCCCCGGAACCGACAGTTTCGATCTGGGATTCGTCGTCCAGGAGCTGGTCTCCAATGCCCTGTTGCACGGCAATCTGGAAGTGGGCGGCATCGACTGCGAGGGCGGCGGTGGGCTCGAAGGCTTCGGCGAGCGGATCGAGGCGGCTCTTGGCGATCCCGGCCGGGCCGGGCGGCGGGTGCAGATTTCCGCCTCGGTGGTTGGCGATCGTCTGGAGGTCGCCGTCGAGGATGACGGCCCCGGCTTCGATCACGTGGACGGCCATGCCAATCCCCGACGGCCGCACGGGCTGGCCCTGCTGGAAAGCATGGTTTCGGACCTGCACACCGAAGAAGGGGGGCGCCGGGCCATCGCCACCATGGTCATTCCCACCCGCCAGTTGCGGGCCGAGCCGCTGGGCCTGGACGATGTGCGGGTGCTGGTGGTGGACGACAACCTGATGAACCGGGTGCTGATGGAAACCCTGCTGCGCCGCATGGGAGTCGGCCAGGTGGAGACCGTGGAATCCGGCGAAAAGGGCCTGGCCGCCATCGAGCGGGAAAAGCCCGATCTGGTGCTGCTCGACGTCATGATGCCCGGCATGGACGGGTTCGAGATGTGCCGGCGCCTGCGCCGCCTTCACCCCCTGACCGAGCTGCCGGTGATCTTCGTCACCGCGCTTGACGGCCCCGCCGACCGCAATGCCTGCTTCGCCGTGGGCGGCAGCGACATGGTGGCCAAGCCCATCGACGCCAACGAGGTTGCCGCCCGGGTGGGCGTGCATCTGCGCCTGGGCCAGGCCATGGATCGGCTGACCGCGTATCAGGACAGGGTTCACGAGGAGTTGCGCGCCGCCCGCGGCGCCCAGGCTGCCCTGATGCCCACCTCGGCCGAATTGTCGTCCATTCGCATCCGTCAGGGGCTGGTGGTGGATGGGCGAATCGAAAGCTCTTCCGAACTGGGGGGGGATTTCTGGACGGTGCTGCCCGCCGGTCCCAACCAGATGTTCCTGCTGGTGGCCGACTTCACCGGTCACGGCCCGGTGGCGGCGTTCAACGTCTTTCGCCTGCACCTTCTGCTGTCGCGCCTGCCGCGGCGGATGCCCACGCCATCGGCCCTGTTGGAATATCTCAATCTGGAACTGAAGGCGGTTCTGCGCTCCGGCCAGTTCGCCGCCGCCTTCGCCGCGCTGATCGACGTGGAAGAAGGGGTCATGACCTATGCCGGCGCGGCCTCGCCGCCGGCGGTGCTGGTGGTGGACGGCGAGGTCCGCTTCCTCGATGCCGACGGGCCGCCGCTCGGCGCCTTCGTCGATGCCGAATACGAGGAAAGCCGCATCGCTTTGCCGCGTGGAGCCGCCTTGCTGGCCTATTCCGACGCCCTGGTGGAAAGCCAGGGAAGCGACGGCCGCATGGCCTGCGACCAGGAGACGCTGCGGGAGTGGGTGCTGGGCGCCCAGCCCGGCCATTCCCTGGCCGACGAGGTGCTGGCCCGGTTCCGGGAAAAGGTACCGGGCGAGCCGCCGGACGACCTGACCCTGGTCAGCATCCGGCGGCCCTGACCGGCGACGATCAGCTGAAGGCGGTGGCCAACTCGTCCAGCAGGGTCTGAACCTCCTGGGACGGGCCTTCGATGGCCGCCACCGAATCCACCGCGCCGTCGAAATCGTTGTCGCGGAACTTCCGTGCGGCCTCAATGCCCAGTTGGTGGACCTTCTCGTGCGGGACTTCCAGGGCGCGGAACGCCGGGTGGTTCCGGATCTTCTCGTCGGTGACCGAATAGTACCACTTGCCCAGGCGGCAGCTCTTGTGGTTCGCCAGCTCGTCCGGGTTGATGGTGGTCTTTTCGGCCAGCATCTCGGCCAGGCGGCGGCGCCAGATCATGTGATCCGACTTGGCCAGGTGGATGACCGCGTTGCGCATTTCCACCAGATTCATCTCGTTCAGCATTTCGGCCAGATTGCCGCTGGCCTTGGACGAGATGTCGATCACCGTGTTGATGGCCTTGGTGTCGTCCACCGAGCGGGCGGCGGCGGCCTCCAGGTTGTCGGCGATTTCCTGCGCGGCGTGGCGCTGCTGGGCCAGATGCTCGGAGATCTCCTGCATCAGGGTGGTGACGTCGCGGATCTCGTGGCTGACGGTGCGCATCTTGTCCACCGAGCCCAGCACCACCTGCTCGCCCTCGCGGACGGTTTCGGCGCCCTTGCCCATGCCGGTCAGGATGGCGGCGGTTTCCTGGGTCAGCATGTCGATGCGCGAGCGGATTTCCTGGGTGGCCTGGCCCACCTGATTGGCCAGGTTCTTCACCTCGGTGGCCACCACGGCGAAGCCCTTGCCGAACTCGCCGGCGCGGGCGGCCTCGATGGTGGCGTTCAGCGCCAGGATGTTGGTCTGGCGGGCGATCTGCTCGATCTGCTTGACGCTGGCGCCGATGGAGGACGAGGCCTCGGTCAGGCGCGATACGCGCTCGGCGGCGTCGTTCACGGTGGTGACGATGTTCTGCATGGTGCTGACCACCGCTTCGGTGCTGCGCGCCCCTTCGTCCGAGACGTCCTGCACCGAACGGGCGTTGGCCGCGGCCAGCTCCGAGGTCCGCGCGATGGCCTGGACCGTGGAGACCAGCTCCTCGGTGGAGGCCGAGATGGTGGCCATGCGCCGGCTCATCTCGCGGATGGAGCGCAAGGTGTGCACCGCCTGGGTGACCGTGCCGTTCAGGTGGATGGACATGCCCACGGACTGGATCAGCAGCGACCGAGACCGGTTCTCCAGCTTTTCCGCCAATGTCTTCAGCTTGTCGGCCAGCGGGCCGCTGGCCTCGGGCAGGCTGCGATAGCCGCCGTCGATCAGGCGATCGACCAGGGCCTCGAACTCGGTCAGCGAAATATCCTGGGAATCCGCCATCTTGCATCCCCCTTCGAAATTTCCGGTCAGACTATAGGGTCTTGTGGTGCGCTGCAAGACGACGAGGCCAAGACGGGTTGAAACACCGCCAAGGCCTGCGTATCCTCGCGCCAGTCCCGAAAAATGAGCCGAGGCCCAGACATGCCCTCCTTCGACGTGGTTTCCAAGACCGATCTTGCCGAGGTCGACAACGCCCTGGCGGGCATTACCCGCGAAGTGGCCCAGCGCTTTGATTTCAAGGGCTCCAAGTGCTCGGTGGAGCGCAAGGACCAGATGATCACCGTCCTGGCCGACGATGATTCCAAGCTCAAGACCATGCACGAACTGCTCAGCGTCCACTTCACCCGGCGCAAGGTCGACCCCAAGGCGCTGGATTACAAGACGGTGGAAAAGGCGTCGGGCAATACGGTGCGCCAGGAGGTCCGCATCAAGGACGGCGTCGAAACCGTTCTGGCCAAGCGGCTGGTCAAGGAGATCAAGGACGCCAAGCTGAAGGTGCAGGTCGCCATCCAGGGCGACGAACTGCGTGTCACCGGCAAGAAGCGCGACGACCTTCAGGAGGCCATCGCCCTGCTGCGCAAGCTCGACGTGGATCAGCCGCTGCAGTACATCAACTTTCGCGACTGAAGTCCCGCAAGCCATGCGTTGGCGGCAGGTCGCCATGCCCTTTCAGGGTGGAGCTTTCATCCAGGCGTAAATGACTCCGTAAGGAAAACCGGGTTATGCTGCACTGCGTCATCAAAGATGGCGCGTGTGTATGGAGTCTACGATGAAACCGTCATTTGGCCTTCGTTTCGTTCATACCAGTCTGGTCTGCGAGGATGCCCTCGCCATGGGCGAGAAGAAGCTGGCTCTTTGCGAGATCATTCGCGTGGCCGACGACATCGTCTGGTACGCCGTGCTGGGCCGCAACGGCGGCACCGTCAGCCGCGAATGGATCGAAGCCGCCCGCTTCCCCGATATCTTCGCCCAGGCGGCCTGATATCGTTTCCGGGCGGGGAGGGATGCGGCCGTGAATGTCTTCTTTCTCGATCGCGATCCCGTCAGTGCCGCCCGCCTGCATTCCGATCAGCATGTGGTGAAGATGGTGCTGGAAACGGCGCAGATTCTTTGCGCCGTGCTGCACCGCTACGGCATCGCCTCGCCCTATCGCCCCACCCATGCCCGCCATCCGTGCGTGTTGTGGACCGGCGACAGCCTGGCCCATTGGCAATGGGTGCGGGCCTTGGGGCTGGCCCTGGGCGAGGAATATACTCACCGGCGGGGCCGGGTTCATGCCTCGGCCGAGGTGATTGCCGGATTGCCGCCCTTGCCGCCCATTCCCGACAATGGCTGGACGGAACCGCCACAGGCCATGCCGGAAGCCTATCATGGCCCCGATCCGGTGGAGGCCTATCGCCGCTATTACCGGGCGGAGAAGTCGGTGTTTCCTGGCAAGGGACCCGCCACCTGGAGCCTGCGTGAGACGCCCGGCTTCATGGGCTGAGCGCCTTGTCGATGGCGGCGCGCAGGCGTTCGGCGTCGGGCGCCGTGGTGCTGGCGAACCAGTCGACCATTCCTCCGTCGCGGCCCACCAGGATCTTGTGGAAATTCCAGCGCGGAACGCCCAGCGGCCCGGTCCGTTCCGCCGCCCAGCGGTAGAAGGGATGGGCGCCCGCGCCGGTCACCGCCTGCTTTTCCAGCAGGGGGAAGTCGACGCCGTAATTGATCTCGCAGAAGCTGGCGACCTCGGTATTGCTGCCCGGCTCCTGAGCGCCGAAATCGTTGGACGGCACGCCCAGCACCACCAGCCCGCGCTCGCGGTACCGGCGCCACAGGGCCTCCAGCCCCTGGTATTGCGGAGTGAAGCCGCATTGCGAGGCAGTGTTGACCACCAGCACGACCTTGCCCTTCAGGGAGGCCGGGGGCAGTTGCCCGCCATTGATGGCGGGAAGCGGAACCGATGCCCAATCGAGCCGGTCGTTGGGCGTGGCGGCAGCCAGGCTGCCCGCCAGACCGATGGTGGCGACCATGCTGGCCACGAACGAGCCGAGGGGATTGGCTGGGAGAAAACGATGCATGAGGACCTCCGTGCTTTCCTGCAAATGGTGAAGCAGCCCCATGGGTCAAGGACCCCATGGGGATGGTCCCTATGGACGGACGGGGCCAGACCCCGTAATCTGAACGTCACCTAACCGAAAGGTATGGGGGGAAGCCCGCGCGATGCTTCGACTTGATGTCGGCACACTGGCATTCACGGCCGCCATGACGTCCATGGCCTGCGGTCTGGTCTATGCCGGTTATGGTTTGGCGCGCCACCACGGTCGGCGGTGGGTTGGCTTCGGCCTGTCGGCCCCGAGCTACGGCCTTGGCCTGCTGCTGATCATTCATATTGGAACCCTGCCGCCGGTGGTGGCCATTTTCGGCGGCAATCTGCTGCTGGCGGTGGCGGCGGTCACCCTGCACGCCTGCTGCGCCCAATTGTCGGGGCGGGTGGTGCGACCGGCCTTCTATCTGGCCTTTGTGGCCGCCTACATGGCTGGGGTCAGCTATTTTCTTTATGCCGACGACAGCATTGGCGGTCGCATTGTCGTTGCCTCGTTGATCCGGGTGCCGTTGTTTCTGCACGGGGCCGCAGCTGGTCCTTGGCCGCCGCCGGGAGGAGCCGGGCGCCGGGCTCTTGCTGCTGGCCGCCGTCCTGGGCGGCTGGGGCTGCCTTCTCGCCGGGCGGGGGCTGGGGGTGGCCATGCTGGGGCCGATCCGGGAGTTCGTCTCCCTGGAAGGCGGTTTCGCGCTTTACTACGTGTTGGCCGGGCTGGGCTATGTGGCGATCCTCATCGCCTTGATGCTGGTGGATTCCGACCGCCTGGCCGCCGTACTGGGCGAGGAGGTCTCACGCCAGGCCGAGGCTCTGGAAACCCAGGTCGAACGGCAGGTCCAGGCGCGGGAGGATCTGCGGGCCATTCTCGACAACATGCCCGACATCTTCTATCGCACCGACACCGAGGGGCGGCTGCTGATGGTGTCGCGTTCGGTGGAGGGTCTGCTCGGCTACACGGTGGAGGAGGTGCTGGGGCTGGACTCCGCCTTCTTCCACGGCAGTGATGACAGCCGCCCCCAACTGGTGGCCGCCCTCGAAGCCGCCGGCGGTTCGATCATCGATTACGAGCTCCGACTGCGCCACAAGGATGGCCGCATCCTGTGGGCCTCCACCTCGTCGCGCTTCTATCTCGACGCCCAGGGGCGGCGGGGGGGGACCGAGGGTGTCGTCCGCCTGATCGAGGAGCGCAAGCGCACCGAACTCTATATCCGTGAGAACCAAGCCCTGATTCAGGCCATGCTGGACGCCTCGTCGGACGCCATCATGCTGTTCCGGCCCGACGGCACCTTGTTGGCGGTCAACGAGGTGATGGCGGCGCGCTTCGGGCGCCGGGCCACCGAACTGACAGGAAGCTGCCTGTGGGACATGTTCCCGCCGGATGTGGCCAAGGCCCGCGAGGAGGCGGTGACCCGGGTGGTGCAGACCGGCGAAGCCATCCACTACCTGGATCGGCGCGGCGATCTCTATCTCGACAATTCCATCTATCCCGTCCCCGGGGTGGATGGCGTTCCCGACAAGGTGGCGGTTTATTCCCGCGACATCACCGCCCAGACCCTGGCCGAGCAGAAGGTGGCCACCTATTTGGCCGAGCTGGAACGCTCCAATGCCGAGTTGGAGCAGTTCGCCTACGTGGCCAGCCACGATCTGCGCGAGCCGCTGCGCATGATCTCCAGCTATCTCTCCCTGCTGGAGCGGCGCTATGCCCCCAAGCTGGAAGGCGACGGCCTGGAATTCCTGGCCTTTGCCCGCGACGGCGCCCAGCGCATGGATCGGCTGGTGCTGGATCTGCTGGATTTCTCGCGCATCCAGCGCAAGGGCTCGCCCATCGTCGCCATGGACGCCGATCCGCTGTTGCATCAGGCCTTGCGCCACTTGGCACCGGCCATCGAGGAAAGCGGCGGCGCCGTCGAGGTGGCGGAAGGCGGCGAGGCCGTTCGGGTGATGGGCGATCCGGACCAGGTCATCCGGCTGTTCCAGAACCTGATCGGCAATGCCGTCAAGTACCGGGCGCCGGACCGCGCGCCTCTGGTCAAGGTGTCGTGGCAGCGCACCGGCGGCGAGTGGGAGTGCGTGGTCGCCGATAACGGGATCGGTATAGATCCCCAGTATTTCGAGCGCATCTTCGGCATCTTCCAACGCCTGCATACCCCCGACGCCTACGCCGGCACGGGCATCGGTCTGGCCATCTGCAAGAAGATCGTCGAACGCCATGGCGGGCGGATCTGGGTGGAGTCGGTGCCCGACCAGGGCTCAGTCTTCCATTTCACCCTGCCGGCGGCTCAGCCCACATAGGCGGAGATGTCGACCTCGTCGATCTGTTCCGGCTTCAAGAAGCGTTCGGCATAGCGGCGATAGACGCCCGAGGTCAGGAACAGGTCGAACAGGTCGGGATCGACGTGCTTGTCCTTCTTGAAGAAGCTGAGGATCTTCACGCATTCCGACAGGGTCTTGGGCTTCTTGTAAGGACGGTCCGAGGCGGTCAGGGCCTCGAAAATATCGGCGATGGCGGTGATGCGGGCGGGAATGGACAGGTCCTCGGCCGCCAGCTTGCGGGGATAGCCGGTCCCGACCAGCGTTTCGTGATGGGCGCCGGCATATTCCACCACCCGGGACAGGTGCTTGGGGAAGGGCATCTGCTTCAGCATGATGATGGTCTGGATGATGTGCTCGTTGATCTTGAAGCGCTCTTCCTCGGACAGGGTGCCGCGGCCCACCGACAGGTTGTAGACCTCGCCGAAATTATAGAGATTCTCCGGAATCTTGGTCTTGAAGCCATAGGCGGGGTCGAACAGTGCCGAATCCGTCGGGCGGGGGATGACGTGCTGGGGCTTGTCGGCCAGCAGGGTCTCGACGGTGGGCAGCGGCTGAGGCTCGCCCTCGCAGCGGCGCAGTTCCTCGTGGGCCAGGCCCAGCCGGTCGTCGAAATGGCGCATCCAGGTGCGGGTGGCGATGGCTTTCAGCCGCTCGACCTTGTCGGGCGCCATGAACTCTCCGCCCAGATTGCACTCGGCGATGAAGGCGAAATCATCGGCCAGAACCGCCTTGGCCGCCTCGAAGGCCGCTTCGGCCTCGGGCGCCGGGGTGCCGGCGGCCACGGCTTCGAGCATGCGGATGCGCTCGTCGCGCAGCAGCACCTCGAAGCGGGTGCGGACCTCGTGGATGCGGTTGTGGATGGTTTCCAGCTTGGTGGCCTTGTCGACCACGTATTCCGGGGTGGTGACCTTGCCGCAATCGTGCAGCCAGGCGCCGATCTTGAACTCGCGCCACTCGTCGGGTGTGGTGAAGGCGAACTCGGCCAGCGAGCCCTCCGTCACCTTGCAGGCCTCCTCGGCCAGCATCAGCGACAGCTCGGGCACGCGTTCGCAATGGCCGCCGGTATAGGGGCTCTTGGCGTCGATGGCGCCCGCCAGGATCTGGATCATGGCGTCCATCAGCCGCTCCTGCTGGTCCAGCAGGTCGCGGTTGTAGAGCGCGGTGGCGGCCTGGGCGGCCAGGGCCTCGACAAAGCGCTGGATCTCGGGCGAGAAGGGGACGATCTCGGTGCCGCCCGGCGGGCGCGAGTTGATGAGCTGCACCGCGCCGATGATGTCGCCGCCCCGGGGCTTCAGGGGCACGGTCATGAACGATATGGACTTGTAGCCGGTGCGCTCGTCGAAGGCCTTGGTGCCCGAGAAGTCGAAGCTGGTGTCGTCGTAGGCGTCGGGAATGTTGACCGTGGTCTGGGCGTGCACCGCATGGCTGACCACGTTGTTGTGGTTCTCCTGGCCATCCTTGTACATGGGGACTGGGGGCAGCGAGGGCGGGTCCTCGTGGGCGCCGCCCATGCGGATGTTCAGCGTGTCGTTGCGGATGATCTGGAACCGCAGATTGTTGTCGTCGTCGCGGATGTAGAGCGTGCCGCCATCGGCGTTGGTCAGTTCCTTGGCGCCCATCAGGATCATTTCCATCAGCACGCCGTGGTCGCGTTCCGACGACATGGCGATGCCGAGGTCGACCACCCGCTCCAGCCGTTTCTGGGCGGCGGCCAGATCGTTGGTGCGGCCCTGGATGGTCTGCTTCATCAGGCCGAAGGCCTCGGACAGGTCGTGGAATTCGGAAATCAGCGAGGCGCGGGGCGCCGAGCCGGTGAAGTCGAACTCGCGGACCCTGGAGGCCTCGGCCACCAGATGGCGCACCGAGCGGGCGACGCGCCGGGCGAACAGGGTGGACAGCGGCACCACCAGCAGCAGGACCAGCCCGGCCGCCTTGAGGATGCGCGACTGCATGTCGGCGATGGGACCGGTGAAGTCCGCGAACGGCGCGGCCAGTCCGATGCCGATGGATTGGCCGCTGGCATGCCGCCATTCGGTCATCTGGGTGAGGACCTCGCCCTCGGCGGTGGAGGCCAGGTCTGCCTCGCCGGTCCGCGATGCGCCGAGAATCCGGAGCAGCGGCGTCTCCATGCTCGACAACTCGGCCAGGGGACCCGGCTCCTTGTCCGTTCCGCTGAGCAATTGCGGCGATATGGCCAGGATGCGGCGCTTCTGGTCAAGCAGGACTACCCCGCCACGCGGGGACACGTTCTGCTGGGCGGCGAAGTCCGACAGGCCCTTCAGCGCGATGTCGACGCCGAACACCGTCCCTTCGGCGCTTGCTGCGCGGCGGGACGCGGTCAGGCCCGGGGCCTGCAGGGAATTGAACACATAGGGCTCGGACAGCACGCTGCCCTGGCCGACCAGCGCCGCCTTGTACCAGGGGCGCAGGCGCGGGTCGTAGCTGACCTCCCCCTTGTCCGCCGCTCCCAGCCGGCTGAAGGCGGAATCGAGGAAAACCCAGGACTCGCGGCGTTGGTCCGCGGACCCGCCGATGGTCCGGATGATGAAGTGAGTGCCGGCCGGCGCCATGCCGATGGCGTCGCGGATGCGGCGGTCGTCGCGCGCCGCGATCACCTGCAAGAAAGCGCCGTCCATCTGCCCCACATAGGCGGCGTAGAGACTGGAATTCTGCTCCAGCAGGCGGAGCATGAAAGGAACCAGGGGATGATCGGTGCCGTCACCCGCGATGGGCGTGCCGATGGCGGGAAGCGCGGCGCCCAGCCCGGCCAGATCCAGCAGGTCGCCGATCTGCCCCTCGACCCGGTCGGCGACCTTGGCGGTGATTTCACCGAACAGCCGCCGCGCCCCCTCGCGCGCCGCATTGGTGCTGGCGAAGTAGATGCTGCCCGCCGTGGTCACCGTCAGGCAGACCACCACGAAGGCGATGATCAGCACGATGCTGAATTGCAGCCCAAGGCGCATCCGCCCAGCCATACCCATCCCCCTAAAGATCGAGCCCCCTCGAAGGTGCGCAGAATGCACCAGAATCAGAATAAGAAAAGAGGGTAATCACCTTACCGCCCCACACTTTCCTCGCCACGGAAGGATAGGGGCGGCGACCGGAGGAAGGGGGGACTCAGACGCCCTTTTCCCGGCGATTGACGCGGGCCATGGACAGGCCCAGGCAGATCCCGGCCCAGGCCAGGGTCACCGCCAGCGACACCAGATAGTGGGTGTCGGTGAACAGCCGCTCGGGGCCGCCATAGAAGGGGGCGCGGATGATCACCAGGGCGTGGCTGACCGGATTGGCCAGCATCACCGCCTTCATCCAGGCGGGCACGTTGCCGATGGGGAACAGGGCGCCCGACAGCATCCACAAGGGCATCAGGAACACCATCATCACGGCGTGGAAGGCCGAGGTGGACTTCATCCCCCAGGCCAGCAGGAAGCCCAGCGCCGAAAAACCGATACCGGTGAGCAGAAAGCCCATCAGCAGCAGCACCAGGGACCCCGCCCCCAGATGCAGGCCGAGGAAAGGCGCGGCGATGGTGAAGATCAGGGTCTGGATCATGGCGATGGAGGTGGCGCCCAGCACCTTGCCCAGCACGATGGCCAGACGCGACACCGGGGCGACCAGCACGCCCTGGAGGAAGCCCGCGTCGCGGTCCTCGATGATGGTGATGGACGAGAAGATGGATGCGAACAGCATCATCATCAGCATCACGCCGGGATAGAAGTATTCGAGATAGGTGACGTTCTCCATGCCGGCCGGGCGGAACGAGCCGCCGAAGCCGGCGCCCAGGAACAGCCAGAACAGCAGCGGTTGCGCCACGGTGCCGACCACGCGCTGGGGCTGGCGGATGAAGCGGGTGAACTCGCGCTTGGCCAGCGAGTAGGCGACGGGGGCCATGCCGGTCATGATGCGGCCTTTCGCAAATCCAGGGCCAAAGCGTGGTCGGGGACCGCCTTGCTGGTGACGTGGACGAAGACGTCGTCCAGCCCCGGCTGTTTGATGGCGATGGAGGCGATGTCGGCGCGGTAGTTGTCCAGGATGCGTTCGAGCAGCGGCAGGCTCTCGCCGTTCTCGGTCTCCTCCAGGCGCACCTCGTCGCCGATGCAGCGCACGGCCAGCCCCATCTCGGCGCGCAGGCGCGCGGCCAGGGCCTCGGCGTCGCGGGACTGGACCACCACCATCTCGGTGCCGATCATGGCCTTCAGCGCCGTGGGGGTGTCATAGGCCAGCAGCTTGCCTTCGCGCATGATGGCGACGCGGTCCACGTCGTCGGCTTCGGAGAAGACGTGGCTGGTCATCAGCACGGTCATGCCGCGCTCGCGCTGCAGCTTGTGCAGGGCGGCCAGGAAGTTGCGGCGGCTCATGGGGTCCAGCCCGGTGGTGGGCTCGTCCAGCAGCAGCACCTTGGGGTCGGTCATCAGCACCTTGGCCAGTTCCACCTGACGCGCCAGCCCGCCCGACAGGGTGTCGACCTTCTGATCCTGGCGGCCGTCGAGATCGGTCCAGCCCAAGGCTTCGTCGCGGCGGCGGGCGAAATCCGCGCCCTTGATGCCATAGAGGTCGGCGTGAATCTTCAGGTTCTCGCCCACCGACAGATGCTTGTCCACGGCGGGGCTTTGGAACACCACGCCCATGATCTCGCGCACCCGGGCGGGGTGGGAGAACAGGTCGAAGCCGCCCACGGCGACCTTGCCCTTGCCCGGCAGGGTCATGCCGCACAGGATGCGGAACAAGGTGGACTTGCCGCTGCCGTTGGGGCCGGACAGGATGGCGAACTCGCCGTCCTTGACCTCGAGCGTCAGGTCCGAGATGGCGGTCCGGGGCGGCATCTTGCGCGTGCCCGGATAGGTGTGGCTGAGATTGTCGATGATAATCATGGCCGGGCACTGTTCCACAGCCCGGCGGGTGGGTAAAGGCCCGCCTTATTAAAAAACATCAATGCTGCCCCGCCTTCACCGCACGCACGAACGAAACGAAGCGCGGCGCCCAGGGATTGGCGCCGACCGACCTCATATGGGCATAGGTGGCGAGGGTGTTGGCGATTATCAAGCCGTCCTGCTTCTCGGCGATGCCGGTGCCGCGAATGACCTGATAGGCGAAGCGGGGGGTGTCCTCCATGTTCTCCAGCCGGGAATGGTGGAATTCATGGGCGGGCAGCACGGCTGGGCCGTCCTCCAGCCGGGGCCAGGGGAAGGCGTCGGTCTCGCGCAGGCGGACATAGCCGCGTCCCTGGGGCGCCTTGTGCATCACCGCGTCGGCGGGGATCAGCCCGATCATCTCGCGCCTTTGGCCTTTCCACACGATGGCGCGCGACAGAACCATCAGCCCGCCGCATTCGGCGTAGATGGGTAGTCCGGCCAAACCCTTTTCCCGGATTTCGGCACGCAGGGAGGCATTGGCCTCCAGCGCCTCGCCCTGGGTTTCGGGAAAGCCGCCACCGATGAACAGCCCATCCAGCCCGGGCGGCAGATGCGGGTCGGAGGTGGCGTCGAAGGGCACCAGTTCGGCGCCCGCCGCCGCGAAGGCCTCCAGGTCGTCGCGGTAATAAAATCCGAAGGCGGCGTCGCGGGCGATGCCGATGCGCAGAGTGGTGGCCGGGAGGGCCGGGAGGGCTTGCTTTTCCTCCTCCACCGGTGAGGCCGCCTGGGCCAGGGCGATCAGGGCGTCCAGGTCCACCTGGGAGGCCACGGCTCTGGCGAGGCGGGCGATGGCGGCGGCCGCCGCCTCGGCCTCGTTGGCGGGCACCAGCCCCAGATGCCGTTCCATGATTTCCATGTCCGGGCCGCGATGCACGGCGCCCAGCACGGGGATGCGGGTGTAATGGGCCACCACGTCGCGCAGCTTCTTTTCGTGGCGGGGGCCGCTGACCTTGTTGAGGATGACGCCGGCGATGCGCAAGGTGGGATCGAAGGCCTGATAGCCGATCAGCAGCGGCGCCACGCCGCGGGTCATGCCCTGGCAATCCACCACCAGGACCACGGGGGCGTCCAGCCACTGGGCCAGCATGGCCGAGGAGTTGGCGCCCTCTAGGTCGACACCGTCGTAGAGGCCCTTGTTGCCCTCGATCAGGCTGATGTCGGCGCCCCGGGAATCCCGCTCGAAGGTCTGGCGGATCAGGGCGGGCGGCTGGGTGTGGAAATCCAGGTTGCGGCAGGCCCGCCCGGTGGCGGCGCCCAGCCACAGCGGGTCGATGTAGTCCGGCCCCTTCTTGAAAGGCTGGACGGCAAGGCCGCGCGCGGTCAGGGCGGCGGCCAGACCCACCGTCACCGTGGTCTTGCCCGAGGATTTATGGGCGGCCGAGATCAGCAGCCGGGGGGCGGGACGGGAGGTCACGCCGCCCCCGGGACCTTGGTCTTGTCGCGCTCGCGCCACATCACCTGGGCCATGCCCTCGGCCTCGTCGACGGACTCGGCCCGGCCCATGGCGCGCAGCGCGATGGCCATGGTGCCGGCGATGGCGGCGCCGGCCATTTCGTCGCCTTCCGCGCCGCTCCACAGGGCTTTGAGGCGCGACAGGTCCAGATGCTCCTCATGGGGGCGGGCGCCGTCGACCAAGGCGGGCCAGTCCTCGGACAGCGGCTCGCCGTTCACCAGGGACAGCACTTCGCAGGCCTTTTCGGGCCGGCGCTCGGCCTCGCCGCCCTCGCCCTTGAACACCGACATGCGCTGGTCGCCCAACAGGCGCAGCGCCTCCTGGTGCACCGGGGCGTAGGGCGGGTGCGAGACGCTGGACAGGGAGCAGGCGGCCCCGAAGGGATTGGCCAGCCGCGCCACGGTATGAACCGGCGAGCGCAGGCCCAGCTTGTGGCGCAGCTCCATGATGGCGTGCAGGGGCGGCGACAGATGTTCCAGCGTCATATAGGCGAAATTGCCGTGCTCCAGCCGCTGGGCGGCCTCGGCCATGGAGGTGCTTTGCCCCAGGCCCAGGGCGGCCAGCGCCTCCGAGGTCCACACCCGCCCGGCGGTATGGCCTTCCGAGCCGTGCATGAACACCCGGATGCCGTGCCCGGCCAGGGCCAGGGCGGCCAGCAGGTAATAGGGCAATTGCCGGGTCTTGCCGGCATAGCTGGACCAGTCCAGATCCACCCGAGGCCCGCCCTGGGGCGGAGTGATGGTGGCGCGGATGGCGGCGGCCAGTCCGGCGGCCTCTTCCGGCGTCTCGGTCTTGACCCGCAGCAGGCAGAGGAAGGCGCCCAGTTGCACCGGCTCCACCTTGCCGCCCAGGACCATGGCGAAGGCGTCGCGGGCCTCCTCGAAGGTCAGGGGGCGGGACAGGCGCGGCCCCTTGCCGAGAATGCGGACGTATTGGGCAAAGGGGTGTTCCTGGCTCACGGGCGATCCTTCCACGGCTGGCGTCGGTCAGGGATGATAGTCCAATATGCCCCGATCTTGGAAAGCTCCTTATGTCAGGGAAGGTTAATATGACGCTGACCATCGAAGCCGCCTTCAACCGCGCCGCCCGCTCCTATGACGGCTTGCGGCGACAGTTGATCCCCTGCTTCGACGATTTCTATGGCGCCGCCCTGGATCTGGTGACCGAGTTCGCGCCGCCGGGCGCCCGTATCCTCGACCTGGGGGCGGGGACGGGGCTGCTGTCCGCCCTGGTGGCCGAACGCCGGCCCGATGTCCGGCTGGTGCTGACCGATCTGGCCGAGGACATGCTGGAGCGCGCACGCGAGCGCTTCGCCGCCCATCCGGTGCCCGTGGAGTTCCGGGTGATGAATCATCTCGATCTGGCCGAGGAGGGGGCTTACGACGTGGTGATGTCGGCGCTGTCCATCCACCACCTGGAGGACGAGGGCAAGCGGGCGGTCTATGCCGCCATGGCCCGCGCCGTCCGGCCGGGCGGCGCGGTGGTCAACGCCGATCAGGTGGCCGGGGATACGGCGGAGATGGAGGCTCGCTACTGGAGCCACTGGCACGAGGCGATCCAGCGGGCCGGACTCCCGGTTGACGAGATCGCCGCCGCCATCGAGCGCCAGACCCTGGATCGCCGCACGCCGCTGGCGCCGCAACTGGACTGGTTGCGCCGGGCGGGACTGGAGCAGGTGGAGTGCCGCTACAAGAACGTCAGCTTCGCCGTGATGGCCGGGCTCAGGAAATAGCTGCGATGGCCCGGCGAAGGTTGCCGATGCAGGCCTGAATGCGGGTTGCTCCGCTTCTCACCGACAGGCGGCGGCGAGACGGGGTGTCGCGCCAGGCCCTGGTGACGTCATCGAGGATGATGCGGGTGTTTGCCTCGCTCTCGGCCGCCGTCAGTATCAGGCGAAGGCCGTCGGAGACACAGATGATCATATCCGCCAGGATGTGGTGCTCGTCCGAGCCGATGGGAAATCGGGTCAGGTATTCGGAGGCGGCCAGGTCGGTGCGCATCCCGCTTTCCACGACGCGAGCCAGGACGGCGAGCACCGCCCCCTCGAACAGGACCTGCCTGTCGACGCAGCCCTCATTGTCGTGTTCCATGGTGTCCATGGGCTTCGGCACGTCCTTGCTCCCCTGTATCCAAGATAAGCCGGTCGATCAGTTGCGTCCGACCTCTGGTAGCAAAAGTCCAAGGAAAATCGCGCGCGCAACGGCGTGTGCCCTTGTCGCGGCACCCATTTTCTTCATGGCATTGAGAATATGAAAGTTCACCCCGCCAATGGATATTCCCAGGTGGCGGGCTATTTCTTTGCTGCTCTTGCCCGAGGCAATAAGTTGTAAGACGTCACGTTCCCGCTCAGTCAGATTACTCTCAACGCTGGAACCGTCCACTTCTGCACCGTATAGTGTCAAAACCTCTGTAGGCTGCAGAATAGTTGCCTGTGATTGGGGCAATCAAGCCAGATATCAAGACCTAGCAATTCAACTAGGGCTAGACCGCGATTGTGGGGGTGGAAAGTTCTGTCTTGGAGGTGGATATACGTATGACTTATGTCAGGGGCGTCGTAAATAGTCAGATAAGGGCTCCGTCCTTAAGACTTTCCCGCTTTTGATGGGGGGAAAGACTTTCATTCATGTGTTTTGAATGTGCCTTCATTCTGTCGGCGACCACCCGTAACTGTTGCTGTCTTCGTGGTGTGTGTGGCAAATGGCTGCTTTTTTGGGTTTTGTGATGTGCTGTGGCTGTAGTTGATTATTTGGTCTTCATCTCATAGACGCCGATCCATTCGGGGGGCGGCGGCTCGGCCAGGAAGTGGCGGCAGCGCTCGATGAAGATGGCGGGCAGCTTGTCCGAGGGGGCGAGAGCGGCCAGCCGCTCATAGGCGGCGATGGAATCGGACCAGCGCCGGTCCTGATAGGCGGTGAAGGCTTCCTCGGTCATGCGGCAGATTTCCAGTTGCTCCGCCGTGGGGGCAAGCTCAGGGACGCCGTCGCGCAACGCCATCAATTCATAGACCAGGGCGCCGGCCTTGCGGCCCTTGACCGCCACCAGATCCAGCGGCCGGGCCAGGACCCCCGGCCCTGCGGCGTCCAGCACCGCCTGACTGACGCAGATCTGGGTGCCATAGGCCTTGTTGACGCCTTCCAGCCGCGAGGCGACGTTGACGCCGTCGCCCATGGCGGTATAGCTCATGCGCCAGGCCGAGCCGATATTGCCGACGATCACCGGCGCCGTATGCAGCCCGATGCGCACGAACATGGTGGGCAGGCCCTGGGCGGCCCACTCGGCGTTCATCCGGGCCTGGGTCTCCCGGGCCTTCAATGCGGCGATGCAGCCGCGCAGGGCGTGGTCGTCGCGCCAGACCGGGGCGCCCCAGAAGGCCATCACAGCATCGCCCACGTATTTGTCGACGGTTCCGTCTTCTTCCGCCACGCATTCCGAGATGGCGGCCAGATGGCGCGAGATGTGGACCAGCAGGTCGCCGGCCGCCATGCGCTCGGACAGGCCGGTGAAGTCGGCCACGTCGGTGAACATCACGGTCAGCGTCCGGTCCTGGCCGCCCAGTTCGATGGCCCGGCCGCTGGCCACCAGCTCGCGCACCAGATCGCGGGGCACGAACATGCCGAAAGTCCGAAGCGCCCGCTTCATCATGTTCATCGAGTGGATGAGTTCGTTGACCTCGGCGACGATGGCGTGCAGCGCGATGGGACCGGCCAGGTCGAATTTCTGGATCTTCTGAATCTCGTGGATGAGCAGGGTCAGCGGCCGCGTGATCCAACTGGACAGCAGGGCCACCAGCAGCAGGCCGATCACCATGACGGCGAAGCCCACAGCCACCAGGTCGCGGCTGTTTTCCTTCAGTGTGCCGACGAAGTCGTCTTCCAGCACGATGATGACCATCAGCCAGTTCTTGCCCAGATCGGTGGGGAAGGGGTTGAACGACCCCAGGTGCCGCTTGCCGCCGGAATCGAAGCTGACCGTGCGCGTCTTGGCGGAGCGGTAGGCGGCGAAGGCGTCTGCGATGACCTGCTCGCCCAGCTGGTCGGCCTTGACCAGGGAGTATTTCAGTCCGTCCTGGCGCACCGTGCGGGCGGCGTCGGGATGGGCGATCAGCTGCTCCTTCTCGTCGACGATGAAGGCCATGCCCGACCCGCCCAGATCCAGGCTGGCCAGGAAGTCGGACATCTGCTTGGTGGCGACGTTGGCGGCGGCGGCGCCGATCACCCGCCCGTCGGCGGCGAAGATGGGATAGGCGGCGGTGATGCCGGGCTGACGGTTGCTGGTATAGACCAGCAGGTCGCTCCAGATCAGGCCCTTGGTGGCGATGGCGTCCTTGTACCAGGGGCGGGGCCTGGGGTCGTAGTTCAGCTCGTTGGAGGTCTCCTCCCCCACCACGGCCCCGGCCGCGGTGACATAGGTCCAGACGTCGGTATATTTGCCACCCTTGCGATCGACCACCCGCAGCGCGAAGCGGGCGTTCTCCGGCGGCTGGGTGTCGTGGGCGCCGAATTTCCTGGTTCCCGGCGGTATGGGGAAGGCCTGGAGGAAGCGCCCATCCGCGTCGAAGGCCAGATAAATGCTCTGCAATTGCGGCTGGGTCGCCAGAATGCTGGTCATGTAGGGGAAGAGCGAGCCGTCGCGGGCCTTGGCCTCGTCGATGGCGGCCAGTCGGGCCGTGGCCTGGACGCTGGTCTCCACCGGGTCGAGCAGGGCCATGGAGCTGGAAATGCCCGAGGCCGACACCCGCTCCACGAAGCGGCCCATCAATTCCAGGACCGAGGCGGAGTTCTTATGGTAGGCGAAGGCGACCAGGGTGATGACGGTGACGGTCAGCAGGGCGGCGAAGGCGCCCAGGATGTTGACCCTCAACGTCAGGCCCTTGCCGCGCTTCTTGCGCCGCCGATCCCGCGCGTCACCGGCCGACGCGCCATTGGGAGGCGCGCCGGACGGAGTCTCGGGCACGGGCGGCATCGAATTCATTTGCGTTGGGTCACCGGCAAATTAAACAAGTTGTGACAATGCTACCTCACTAGGTGGGGCGCGTCATCGGGTAAGACCAGTAGAAGAGGTCAGATTCCGCGACCTTGCCGCAGCATCCAGGCGGCGAGCTGATCGGCGGGCATGGGCTTGGCGTAACGGAAGCCCTGGACCTTGATGCACCCGGCATCCTTGAGGTGCTGCTCCTCGCCCTCGGTCTCGACGCCCTCGGCGACGATGGACATGTCGAGAGCGTCGGCCAGACCCAGGATTGCCGAGACGATGGCGGCATTGTCGCTCTGGTTGTTGACGTCGCGCACGAAGGAGCGGTCCACCTTGATGGTGCTGAGCGGCAGCCGCTTCAGGTAGGACAGGCTGGAATAGCCGGTGCCGAAGTCGTCCACCGAGACCTGGATGCCGATCTCGCGCAGCCGGGTCAGCTGTTCGATGGCCCGGTCGGGTTCGGCCATGACGGTGCTTTCCGTCAGTTCGATTTCCAGCTGAGAAGGCAGGACGGCGTATTGGGCCATCAGGTCGGAGATGCACTCCACCAGGGCGTGGTTGAGGAACTGGCGGCCGGAAACATTGACGGCCACCTTGATGCCGGTCAGTCCGGCTTCGCGCCAGGCGGCGATCTGGCGGCACGATTCCTCCAGTACCCACCAGCCGATCATGGAAATCAGGTTGCTTTCCTCGGCCACGGGGATGAACAGGGCCGGCGAGACCTGGCCGCGCTCGGGGCTGTTCCAGCGGATCAGGGCCTCGACCCCCGATGTCCGACCGGTCTGCAGGTCGACCTGGGGCTGGTAGAACAGCTGGAACTCGCCCCGCACCAGGGCGCGGCGCAGCGCCTCCTCCAGCTTGAGGCGGTCCAGGGCCTCGTCGTTCATGTTGGAATCGTAGAAGCAGAAGGTGTTGCGCCCCTTTTGCTTGGCCCGGTACATGGCGGTGTCGGCGTCTTTCATCAGGGCATTGAAATTATCGCCGTCGTCGGGGTAGATGGCGATGCCGATACTGGCGCCCACATGCACCTTGTGGCCAGACAGTTCCACCGGCTCGTCCAGGGCGGCGGAGATCTTTTCCGCCACCTCGGCCAGTTCGGTGGTGCTTTGAAAATGGGTCAGCACCACCACGAATTCGTCGCCGCCCAGGCGCGCCACGGTATCGGAGCGGCGCAGGGTATGGCGCAGGCGGTCCGACACCACCTTCAGC
This sequence comes from Paramagnetospirillum magneticum AMB-1, assembly GCF_000009985.1. Taxonomy (GTDB): domain Bacteria; phylum Pseudomonadota; class Alphaproteobacteria; order Rhodospirillales; family Magnetospirillaceae; genus Phaeospirillum; species Phaeospirillum magneticum. The sequence goes on along the minus strand of NC_007626.1, from coordinate 3,973,515 downwards.
AATTCGTCGCCGGCCACGTGGCCCAGGCTGTCGTTGACGATCTTGAAACGGTCAAGGTCGAGGAACATCAGGCCGATGCGCCGTCCCTCGCGCTTGGCCACCTCGATGGCGTGGTGGACGCGGTCTTCCAGCAGCAGGCGGTTGGGCAGTCCGGTCAGCGTGTCGTGGGTGGCCTGATGGACCAGTTGCTGCTCGGTCTCCTTGCGCTGGGTGATGTTCTCCTTGACCGCCATGAAGTGGGTCACCACGCCATCATCGTCGCGGATGGGAGAGATGGTGGCGTATTCCCAGAACAGGCTGCCGTCCTTGGCCCGGTTGCACAGCTCGCCCTGCCAGGTGGCGCCGGACGCCAGGCAATGCCACATGTCGCGGTAAAGGGAGGCCACCGTCTCGCCCGATTTCAGCAGGCGCGGGTTGCGGCCCAGCACCTCGTCCTCGGAATAGCCCGAGACCAGGACGAAGGCGCGGTTGACATATTCGATGGCGCCATGGGAATCGGTGATCATTACCGAAACCGGCGCCTGCTCCAATGCCGTTTCCAGCTTGCGCAACTGCTGGCGGCGCTGGTGGCTTTGGGTCACGTCGCGGGAGAAAATCGCCACCCGGTCGCGCTGTCCCACCGAATCCGCCACCAGATGCATGTGCACGTCGAACAGCTTGGCGCCGATGGCGTGGTGGCTCTCGACGGTCTCGCGGCGGTCCAGCACGCGGTCAATTCCCCGGCGCATGGGGGCTACGACGGAATCGGGAAGATGATCCCAGATGGCCTTGCCCGGAAGGTCGTCGCTGTTCTTCTCGAAAATGGCCGAGGCGGCGGCGTTGACGGCCAGAATGGTGCCCTCGGCATTGACCAGGACGATGCCATCGGTGGAGGAATCCAGCATGGCCCGGATCAGGGTCTTGCCGTCGAGAATGGCCTGTTCCGCCTGCTTGCGCTTGCTGACGTCGTAGAGCCAGGCGAGATTGACCGCCTCACCGTTCAGGGTGGCGGAGCGGATGGTCAGCACCGACCAGAAGGACGAGCCGTCGACGCGGAAGAACTTCACGTCGGCGTCGGCGATCTCGCCGGCCTCCTTCAACTGCCGCACCACTTCCAGGCGCTGGTCGTCATCAGCGAAGTGGCGCCGCGCCGAATGGCCGATGCATTGCTCGGGCGTCATGCCGGTGATCTGGCAGAAGCGGCGGTTGACGAACAGCACCAGGCCGTCGCGACGACGCGACACGGAAACCCCGACCGGGCTTTCGTCCAGAATGCCCAGGAAATCCGTAATTTCAGCAGGGAGGGACATGCGATCTGAATCTCAGGTGACTGGCAGTTTCGTCAAATCTAACCGGAAAATGACGAAGTGTCACGACGGGGATCGGGTCCAGACCCTATGGAATGGGAGAGTTGTCCGCGGCGGAGAGCGGCAGAGTCAAGGTGACGGCAGTGCCTCGGCCCGGTTCCGACTGGATAGCGATGTCGCCGTGCAGCAGCTCGACGATGCGGCGGCAGATGGCCAGCCCCAGGCCGACGCCGCGGGCCGGGTCGGCGCGCAGCGGGTCCACCCGCTGGAAGGGCTCGAAGACATGAGCCAGCTTGTCGGTGGCGATGCCGCAGCCGGTATCGGCGACGACGACGCGCAGGGTCTGGCCGGCCCGCGTCAGGCCGACCGAGATGCGGCCGCCCGCCTCGGTGTACTTGACGGCATTGCCCAGCAGGTTGATCAACACCTGGCGCACGGCGCGGGAATCGGTGACCAGCGGCATGGCCCCGCCCTCCTCCAGATCGAGCTGGATGTCCTTGGCGACGCATTGCGGCCGCAGCATCCCGACGCATTCCTGGGCGATGGACCTCAAATCGGTGGGGCCGGTCGCGATGCGGTAGCTGCCCAGTTCGATGCGGCTGATGTCGAGCACTTCGTCGATGATGGACAGCAGGTGCCGGCCGCTGTCCGAAATGGCGGCGACGAAATCGGCGTGCTGGGACGGCAGCGGCCCGGCCATGCCGCTTTCCAGCATCTCGGTATAGCCCAGCACGGCGGTCAGCGGCGTGCGCAACTCGTGGCTCATATGCGACAGGAAGACGGTCTTGGCGCGGTTGGCGTCCTCGGCGGCCTGCATGGCGGCGACCAGGGCGTCCTCGGCGGCCTTGCGGGCGGTGATGTCCTCCTTGACCGCCAGATAGTGCAAGATGGCGCCGTCGGGAGAGCGGATCGGGGAGATGGAGGCCCTCTCCCAATACAGTTCGCCGTTCTTCCGGCGGTTCTGCAACTCGCCTTCCCAGGTGCCGCCGGCGGTAATGGTCCGCCATAGGTCGGCGTAGACCGCATCCTGGGTCAGGCCGGATTTCAGCAAGCGAGGATTGAGGCCGCGCACTTCTTCCAAAGTGTAGCCGCAGACCTCCATGAATTTGGGGTTCACGTAATCGATGTTGCCGCGGGGGTCGGTGATGATCACCGAGACCGGACTTTGCTCCACGGCCCGCGACAGGGTGCGCAGGGCTTCCTCGGCCCGCCGGGCCTCGGTGATGTCGGTGTGGGTGGCGACGAAGCCGCCGCCGGGCAAGGGGTTGCCGATGACCTCGAGCGCGGTGCCGTCGGCCCTCTGGCGCTGGAAGCGGTGCGGCTGGAAGTTGCGGGCCAGATCCATGCGCTCGGCCACATGGGCCTCGGGGTCGCCGGGACCGTATTCGCCCCGCCTCGCGTTGAAGCGCAGGTAGTCCTCCAGCGCCGTTCCCGGCCGGGTCATGTCCGGGGGCAGGCGCAGCAACTCTCCGAACCGGTGATTGCAGGCCACCAGGCGCAGATCGTCGTCATAGACGCTGATGCCCTGGGCGATGTTGTCCAGAATGGTTTCCAGCGTTCGCGACTTGGTGGACAGCTCGCGGCGGCTGGTGTCCAGGGCGGCGGTCCGCTCATGCACCCGGGTCTCAAGCTCGTCATGGGCGGCGGCCAGGGCCTTGCGCGCCGCGTCCCAGCGCCCGGCCACATGATGGGCGATCGCGAAACCCAGGGAGGACACCAGCAGCAGCAAGCCGCCGACAATGACCGAGATGCGGGTCACCTCCGGGGCGATCTCGTCGACGAAGCTGGACCGGGGGCGGGCCAGGGACACGGTCCAGCCGTTGTTCAGCAGCACGAAGGCGGCGATCATCTCCTCCTTGCCGGTGGGGCTGGGATAGGCTTTGACCGCTGCCTTGCCGGGAGCGGGGGAGGTGCTCTGGAACGCCCTGGCGGCGGCGGTCAGCGCCCCGTCGGGGGCCTCCACCGTCTGGCCGCGCCCGGTGGCGGCGATCACCGTGCCCTGGCGGTCCATCAGGACGCCCATATCGAAGGGCGGCAGGATGGAGCCGGCGAAGATTTCCGTCAGCCGGGGCAGATGGATGACGCCGCCCAGATGCAGGATGACCTCCCCCCGCCCGTCGAGGCGCGGCACGTCGATGGCCACGGCGGGAATGCCGTCGGCCCCCACGAAGGCGTCGGACAGGGCGGGGCCGCTGGTGCGGGAGGCTTCCTGGAAATACGGGCGGTCGGCCAGATTGAAGCGCTTCAGGCGCTGTTGCACGTGGAAGGGGTGGCTGATGTAGTGGTCGCCGTTGGGCTGCAGCACGAACAGGACAGAGAAGTGTCCGCCCTTCATCAGGCTGTTCAGGATCTGCCGCTTTTGCGGGTCGGCATCGGCGGGAATGCCGTTGATGGCGCGCTCCACCTGATTGATGGCGGGCAATGCGGCCATTTCGGGCAGGGAGGCGGCAAAGCGGAGGTCCTCGGTCATGGACTTGATGGCGGCGTCGAGCCCGATGGCCAGGGCCGAGGCGACCTGGCCGCGCTCGCGGCTCCACTGGGCCGCCGCCTGGCGTTCCAGGGCGTGGCGAAGAAAGCCCACCACGACGACCACCGAGACAAGGCAGGTGACCGCGATCGCCACGGCGATACGGACACGGAGCCCCAGGCGTCCCTCTCCTGTTTTCATCGACCCAGTTTTCGGCGGGTTTCGTTGCCGCATTGTGGGTGTACTTTCGACCCGGGCGCAAGACACGTGTATCGTTGCGGCGCAAGGAGCGCTCTCGCCGTCTTGCCCGGCGGGCCGGCTGGCCCTATAGTTCCCGAACCATGACAGACGCCGCCTTTCCGCACCGTCATCTCCTCGGCATCCAGGGCCTGGCCCCGAGCGAGATCACCAGCCTGCTCGACCTGGCCGAAGGCTATGTCGAACAGAATCGTTCCAGCGACAAGCGCAAGAATCTCCTGCGCGGCCGCACGGTCATCAACCTGTTCTACGAGAACTCGACGCGCACGCGCACCAGCTTCGAGCTGGCGGGCAAGCGTCTGGGCGCCGATGTGATCAACATGCAGTCGGCGGGCTCGTCGGTGCAGAAGGGCGAGACCCTGATCGACACCGCCATGACGCTCAACGCCATGCATCTGGACGTGCTGGTGGTGCGCCACCCGGATTCGGGCGCGGTCAAGCTGCTGAGCGAAAAGGTTAATTGCGCCGTGATCAACGGCGGCGACGGCAGCCACGAGCACCCCACCCAGGCCTTGCTCGACGCCCTGACCATCCGGCGCCGCAAGGGCAAACTGTCGGGCCTCAACGTCGCCATCTGCGGCGACGTGCGCCATTCCCGCGTGGCCCGCTCCAACATCTACCTGCTCAACGCCATGGGCGCCCATGTGCGCCTGATCGGCCCGCGCACCCTGTTGCCCTCGGGCCTCGACCGCATGGGCGTCGAGGTCTTCCACGACATGCGCAAGGGTCTGGCCGACGTGGACGTCATCATGATGCTGCGCATCCAGAACGAGCGCATGAGCGGCAATTTCATCCCCAGCATCCGCGAGTACTTCCACTTCTTCGGCCTGGACCGCGAGAAGCTGGGCATCGCCAAGCCCGATGCGGTGATCATGCATCCCGGTCCCATGAACCGCGGCGTCGAGATCGATTCCGACGTGGCCGACGACGTGGAACGCTCGCTGATCCGTTCGCAGGTGGAGATGGGCGTGGCGGTGCGCATGGCCTGCCTGGACATGCTGACCCGCGACCTGACCCGCTCGGAAGGAGCCGTCTGATGGCCGCCCGCAATTCCTCGGGCCTGGTGGCCTATGTCAACGCCCGCCTGCTGGACCCGGCCACCGGGCTGGATACCCGGGGCGCCCTGCTGACCAATGGCGAGACCATCGCCGATGTGGGCCCCGGCCTGTTCCAGGGCGGCGTGCCCTCGGGCATGGAGGTGGTGGACTGCAAGGGCCTGTGCCTTGCCCCCGGTCTGGTGGACATGCGCGTCCAGCTGCGCGAGCCGGGCGAGGAGCACAAGGAGACCCTGAAATCGGCGGGTGAGGCGGCAGTGGCCGGCGGCGTCACCTCCATGGTCTGCCTGCCCAACACCAATCCGGTGATCGACGAGGTCGCCACCGTGGAATTCGTGGCGCGCCGCGCCCGCAAGATCGGTCTGGCCAAGGTCTATCCCTATGCCGCCGCCACCAAGCGGGTGGAGGGCAAGGAACTGGCCGAGATGGGCATGCTGGCCGAGGCCGGCGCCCTGGGCTTCACCGATGGCCTCAAGGCCATCCGCAACGCCCAGGTCATGCGCCGGGCGCTGACCTATGCCGCCACCTTCGGCCTGCTGATCGTCCAGCACCCGGAGGAGCCCTCCCTGGCCGAGGGCGGCATGATGAACGAGGGCGAACTGGCCACCCGCATGGGCCTGTCCGGCATTCCGGTGGCCGCCGAGGCCATCATGCTGGAACGCGACATGCGGCTGGTGGAGATCACCAATGGGCGCTACCACGCCGCCCATGTGGCCACTGCCGCCGGCGTCGAGATCATCCGCAAGGCCAAGGCCAAGGGCCTGCCGGTCACCTGCGATACCGCGCCGCCCTATTTCGCCCTGAACGAACTGGCGGTGAAGGACTATCGCACCTTCGCCAAGCTGTCGCCGCCGCTCCGCTCCGAAACCGATCGCCAGGCGGTGGTCGAGGGGCTGAAGGACGGCACCATCGACGCCGTGGCCTCGGACCATTCCCCCCAGGACCAGGATTCCAAGCGGGTGCCCTTCGCCGTGGCCGAGTTCGGCGGCGTGGGTCTCGAGACCCTGCTGCCGGTCACCCTGGACCTCGCCCATAACGGCCATATGAGCCTGATCGAGGCGCTGAGGCTGATCACCTGTGCTCCCTCCGCCATCCTCAATCTGGCGGCCGGCCGCCTGAAGGTGGGGGCGGCGGCCGACCTGGTGCTGTTTGATCCCGATCGCGGCTGGAAGGTCAACGCCAAGAGCTTCCATTCCAAGTCCAAGAACTCCCCCTTCGACGACCGCCCGGTGCAGGGCATGGTGATGCGCACCATCGTCGACGGGCGGACGGTGTATACGCACGATGCTTGAGCTGGTCGCAGCTACCTTGGGCGGCTATCTGCTGGGCTCGGTGCCCTTCGGGCTGGTGCTGACCCGCCTCGCCGGGCTGGGGGACATCCGCCAGATCGGCTCGGGCAATATCGGCGCCACCAACGTGCTGCGCACCGGGCGCAAGGGGCTGGCCCTGGCCACCCTGCTGCTGGACGGCGGCAAGGGCGCCATCGCCGTGGGGCTGGTGTGGGTCCTGCTGGGCCGTGAGATGGTGCCGGTTGCCGGCTTCGCCGCCGTGCTTGGGCACAATTTCCCGGTCTGGCTGGGCTTCAAGGGCGGCAAGGGCGTCGCCACCACCATCGGCACCTTGCTGGCGGCGGCGTGGCCGGTGGGGCTGGCCTGCATCGGCACCTGGCTGGTGAGCGCGGCCATCTTCCGCATCTCGTCCCTGTCGGCACTGATCGCCCTGGCGGCCTCGCCCGGCTTCGCCCTGTATTTCGCCGGGCCGCAATACGCCCTGATGGCCGCCGGGCTGGCGGTGATGGGCTTTTACCGCCACAAGGCCAACATCATCCGCCTGATCCGGGGCGAGGAACCCCGGATCGGCGGCAAGAAGAAGACGGAGAGCGAGGGATGAACCAGCCGCCCGCCGCCGGAAGCCTGTTCGACAATCTGCCGAACGACGACTTCGAGGCGGAGCGGTTTGATCCCTTGCTGGACGGCGGGCGGTTCCGCCTGCTGCGCATCGTCTCCAACGGCCAGACCACGCCCGAGGGCCAGTGGCTCGATCAGGACGACGACGAGTGGGTGGTGGTGGTCAGGGGCGCCGCCATGGTCCGCCTGGAGGGGGAGGAACATCCCCGCGCCCTGACCCCCGGCGACTGGCTGCTGCTGCCCGCCCATTGCCGCCATCGGGTGGAGTGGACGGCGCCGGACCAGCCCACCGTGTGGCTGGCCCTGCACCGGGACCCCTGATCCATTGCGGGGCTGCCGCCCCGGCCCCGCCTGGAGGCGATGCCTCCAAGCCTCCCTTTCATTTGTAAGTAAAAGGGGGCCGGGGCATATCGGCCCCGGATGGAATAGGGGCGTTGATTTACATGTCCTGGCCGGCAATCGCCTTGTCCAGCAGGGCGATGGTTTCGGCCACGCCGAACAGCTTGATGAAGCTGCCCATGCGCGGGCCCTGGTCGTTGCCCAGCAGCACCTCGTAGCAGGCCTTGAACCAGGCCTTGAGGTCGGCGAAGCAGGGGCGCTTGCCGATCTCATAGACCAGATTCTGGATGTCCTCGACACTGGCCTCGGCGGACAGGGCCTCCAGACCGGCTTTCAGCGCGGCGAAGGCCTCGACCTCGTCGGGCGTGGCCTTGCGGTAGGTCTTGTTGGGCAGGACGAAGTCGCGGTAATAGGCGATGGCATAGCCCACCAGCCCGCTCAGGATCGGCGCGGTTTCCGGCGCCGCGCCCGGGGCGTAGCGCTTGATGAAGCCCCAGATCACCGCCGGATCGTCCGAGTGGCAGACGCTGACCAGATTCAGCAGGATGTTGAACGACAGATGGGCGTCCTCGGCCGGCGGCTTGCCGCCGTGGATGTGCCACACCGGATTGTCCAGCTTCTTGCCCGGCTCTTCCGAGGGGAACTTGCCCAGATAGGCCAGATACTCGTCCACGGCCCGCGGGATGACGTCGAAATACAGGCGCTTGGCGGTCTTGGGCTTCTGGTACATGAACAGCGCCAGGCTTTCCTGCGGCGCGTATTTCAGCCAGTCCTCCACGGCCAGGCCGTTGCCCTTGGACTTGGAGATCTTCTGGCCCTGGTCGTCCAGGAACAGCTCGTAGGTCAGGTTCATGGGGGCGCGGCCGCCCAGGATGGCGGCGATGCGGGTCGACAGCTGGACCGAGGGGATCAGGTCCTTGCCGCTCATCTCGTAATCGACGCCCAGGGCCACCCAGCGCATGCCCCAATCGGCCTTCCACTGCAGCTTGCAGGCGCCGCCGGTGACCGGGGTCTCGATCAGCTTGCCGTCCTCGCGCTTGTAGACGATGGTGCCGGCATCCACGTTGCGCTCCACCACCGGGACCTGCAGCACGATGCCGGTTTCCGGGCAGACGGGCAGGAAGGGGGAATAGGTGGCGCGGCGCTCGTCGCCCAGGGTCGGCAGCACCACGTTGATGACGTCGTCATAGTGCCGGAGCACACCCAGCAGGGCGGCGTCGAAGCGGCCCGAGGTGTACCAGTCGGTGGCCGACTGGAACTCGTATTCGAAGCCGAAGGTGTCGAGGAAGCTGCGCAGGCGGGCATTGTTGTGATGCCCGAAGCTTTCGTGGGTGCCGAAGGGATCGGGAATGCGGGTCAGCGGCTTGCCCAGATGCTTCGCCACCATCTCCTTGTTGGGGATGTTGTCGGGCACCTTGCGCAGCCCGTCCATGTCGTCGGAGAAGGCGAACAGACGGGTGGGAATCTCAGGCGCCAGCAGCGAGAAGGCGCGGCGCACCATGGTGGTGCGCGCCACTTCGCCGAAGGTGCCGATGTGGGGCAGGCCCGACGGGCCATAGCCGGTCTCGAACAGCACATAGCCCTTGTCCGGCGCTTTGCCTTTCAGACGCTCATCCAGCAGAGCACGGGCCTCTTGAAATGGCCAGGCGGTGGCGGAGCGGGCAAGGTCGCGGGAATCGGAGGACATGGGTCTATGCTTTCCATTCAACAGATGAAGAGCGGAAAGCTAGTCCCCGGCAGGGGGGCGCGTCAATCGTGGCGGGGCGCATGGCGCCTCAGCGTCTTTTTTCCACCTCGTCCGCCTCGCGGTTGGCGAGGTAGTTGGACAATTCCCTCATCTGGGCCTGCCATTCCTGCTCGGCATTGCGTTCGCGCAGCCAGATGTCGGGGTCTTCCTTCACCTGGCGCAGATAGCGGACCGTATAGGGCACATGGGATTCCCGCTGGGCCTCGGTGGTGCCGAAATTACTGACGAAGCTTTCCAGGAAGGCCGATGAGATGCGTGGGAACACCCGGTGGCAGGCCAGCACCAGGAAGTCGCCCCATTCCGGCGGGAACTTGGCGAAGGCGCCCAGCAGATTGTCGCGCAGCGCGCCGTCGCGGGCCTTCTGCTGAAAGATGCGCGGGTCCTTTTCCTGCTCGTAGAGGTCGTGGCAGATGCGCCATGCATGGTTGAGGCGCTTCCACCAGTCGTTCCGGGGATCGAGCAGCGAGCGCAGGGTCTCGATCTCGCGGTTGCCGATCTTGGGGATGTCGTAGGCCTCGGGCGAGGAGGGCGCCAGCATCTCGCGCAGGGCCTTGGTGTTGTCCTTGACCTGGAAGACCCTTGTGCCGTCGGGCTTCTTGGTTTCCAGCAGCTTCAACTCGTCCCAGCCGCTGTTCCAGCCCTGGAGGATGCTGTCTTCCAGCGGCTTGGTGACGTGGTCCCAGAAGCTGTCGGTGTCGTCCTCGGCCCATTCGTAGCTGGTGGCCAGCATGCGGATGTTGCGGCTTTCCCAGATGGTGGGGAAGATGAACCTGGTCACCGCCAGCTTGAACTTCTCGGCGAATTCGGGCGAGGCCAGGAAGAAGGGTGGCAACTCGCGCTTTAAGGCCGGGTTGTGGCGGTGGAAGAACACCAGCACCTTGTCAATGCGCCGGCCGATGGCCGCCTCGCACAGCTTCTCGAAGCTCTCGAACTTGCCGGCCGGCGGGGGCAGTTCCGGCACCACGTAGTCCAGCCGCTTCAGCAGATGGGCGAGGTTGGGCGGCAGTTCGTATTCGATGTCCTTGTGGCGGGCTTCCCAGCGGGCCTTGCGCTCGGCCTCGTCCTCCTTGGACGGCATGCCGTTGAACATCTCGACCACCGGCGCAACCGGGGGCGGGGGCGGGGCCTTCTTGGGGACGGAACCCTTGTACTTCATATCCTCCTTGAGGATATGGGTGACCAGCCAGTCGGTCAGCACCCGGATCAGCACCTGGGAGCAGGTCTTCAGATCCTCCTCCAAGGTGGCGGCCTTGAATTTGTCGTGCAGCAGCTTGGCCTTGTGGGCCAGGGTCTCGTGCGCCTTCTTGTGCTGTTCCAACTCTGAGTATTTGATGGCGGCCATCACCGCCTCTTCGCGCCGGAAATGCTCGTCGACGTAGCGGAGCAGTTCTTCGGTGATGGTGGCGACCTGACGCCAGTTGTCCTGGCCGATCCACTGTTCGGTCAGGTTGATCAGGTCGATCAGCCTCTTGTGGTCGGCATCCAGTGCCGGTGCACCCACCGACATGGCGTCACGCCAAACGATCATTCCAGCCCCCGCCCAACGCACATGCCAAAGGCAAATCCCATCCTCAATCAGATGTGACTTTAGGCATGCTTGTCAACGGGCATATGGCAAAAGTCGGGAGATAGCCTATTCCTGGAATGAGGGCTCCCGCATAGATGCCTGAACGGTTGTGGCGGTTCGGCCGGTCTCGTGCGGGGCGCGGCCGTGTTCCGACAGCAGCGAGGCGGCAAGGATGGTGCAGTAATCTCCGAACTCGCAGTCCCGTAAGCGGGGGCAAGCCAGAATCTGACGTGTGAAGCAGATCAACGCATCGGAATCATCGGCGTCGATCAGTTCCTGTCCTGTGTCCGAGACCAATCGGAAATGGCAGTCTTGGGTTAGCAGCGTCATCGCCGCCTCTTCTGGCAACACGCAGAGTCAAACTTCTTGAGACTCTGCTCACGAGAAAACTATACCTAAGGTTACATCAAAAATAAACACCTATCCTATCGAGGTGGCGAAATAGTACTTACGAATTTGGCAAAAAGTGCCGGAACTTTATTTAAAATTTTATGCATCGGCCGTGGCGGCCAGGAGCTGGCGGCATTGCCGCACCGCCTCGGCCAGTCCGACCTTGACCGGCTCGACGCCGGGGGGGAAGGCGCCGAACAGCCGAGACGGCATCATGGGGTCCAGCAGGACGAAGACGCCCCGGTCGTCGGCGCGGCGGACCAGACGGCCGAAGGCCTGCTTCAGGCGCAGCCGGGTGATCATGTCGTCATAGGCCCGCCCGCCGAACTCGGCGCGCCGGGCCTTGTGCAGGATGTCTGGGCGCGGCCAGGGCACCCGGTCGAAGACGATCAGGTGCAGCGAGCGGCCGGGCACGTCGACTCCATCCCGGACCGCGTCGGTGCCCAGCAGGCACGAATGCTCCTCGGCGCGGAAGATATCCACCAGGGTCGAGGTGTCCATGTTGTCCAGATGCTGGGCCAGCAGCGGCAGGCCGGCATCTTCCAGGGGGGCGCTGATGCGCTTATGCACGGCCTTGAGGCGCGAAATGGCGGTGAACAGGCCCAGGGCGCCGCCATTCGCCGCCAGGAACAGCTCCCGATAGGCCGCCCCCACCTGATCCATGTCGTCCTTGCGCACATCGGTGACGATCAGCACCTTGGTGCGGGTCGGGTAGTCGAAGGGCGAGGCCACCTCGGCGCGCAGCGGGTCGCTGTCCAGATGAAGGGCGCCGGTGCGCCGCTCTGCGGCCCGCCAGTCGGTCTCCACGTCGCCCGACCCGTCCTTAAGGGTCGCCGAGGTGATGACCACGCCGTGGGCGGGCTCGACCACCGCCTTGGCGAAGGGGCGCGTCGGGTCGATCCAGTGGCGGTGCATGCCGGCGTCGTAGTCGCGGCCGTCGATCCGGTCCACCGAGAACCAGTCGATATATTGGCGCTCGACCACGCCACCCCCCTGGACGACTCCGTCCAGCATCCCCTTCCACCCCGCCAAAGGCATCAGCACCCGGCGCTCGATGGAGCGGCAGATGCCTTCGATGCGGGAACGGGTGGCGCTTTCCAACTCGGCGGCCTCGTCGTCCAGTAGGGCGGAGAGCGACTTGCTCAGCACCTGCAGCGGCAGGGCGATGCGCCCCAGGGCGGCGGCCAGGGCGCCCGCCGCCTCCGGCAGTCCCTCCAGCGGCGCCGTGGTCTCGGTCTCCAGGCTGTAGGGGGAATCGGGATGGGCGGCGCGGGCATAGACCTGCCGGCGCAACAGGCCCAGAAAGGCTTCGGCCGGTCCCTGGGGCTCGCCCTCGCTGATGCGCACCATCCAACCGGGGCCGGGCAGGGCGCGGGCGGCGGCCAGGGCGCCATCCAGGGCGGCGATGGCCTCTTCCGAGCCGCCCACCAGATCCTCGGCGCGGCGGTGCAGCCCCCGGGCGCGCGAGCGGCTGACCGCCTCGCCCTCCGGCCCCAGAATCCAGCGCCGCACCTCGGCGGCTTCCAGGCCGGTGAGATGGGCGGAAAAGGCCGCGTCGGCGGCGTCGAAGACGTGATGACCCTCGTCGAACACCAGCCGGGTGGGCTGGGCGCCGTCGTCGAGGCCGCCCAGCGCCGCCTGGATCATCACCAAAGCGTGGTTGGCCACCACGATGTCGGCACGGCGCGCCCGGCGTACGGCGCGTTCGATGAAGCATTTGCGGTAATGGGGGCAGGCCGAGAAGATGCACTCGCCCCGCCGGTCGGCGATCCCTAAGGTGCGGGCGCGGCCCAGCACTTCGGTCAGCCAGCCGGGAAAGTCGCCCCCCACCATGTCGCCATCGCGGGTGGCCAGCAGCCAGCGGGCCATCAGGCCCACGGCGGGGGCGTCCTGGTTGCGATTGCGGCTGACCATCTCCTCGTAGTTCAGCAGGCAGGCGTAGTTCTCGCGCCCCTTGCGGATCACCACCTTGCGCGCCTTGTCGCCGGCGTTGGGGAACAGCCGGTCCAGTTCCCCGTCCAGCTGGCGCTGCAGGTTGCGGGTGTGGGTGGAGATCCACACCGGCGCCCCGTTCTTCTCGGCCCACAGCCCGGCGGGGGCGATGTAGCCCAGGGTCTTGCCGGTGCCGGTGCCCGCCTCGGCCAGGACGAGATGCGGTTGGCCCTCGGCTTCGCGCGGCAGAAAGGCGCGGCTGACGGCCGAGGCGTAATCGGCCTGGGTGGGGCGTTGCTCGGCCCCTTCGCCCAGCATCTGGGCTAGGCGCTGACGGGTCTCGGTCGGGTCGACGGGAATGTTGCCGGGGGGCGGCTCGGGGGCGTATTCGCTCCATTCGGGCAGGCGGTCCCAGACGCGAAGCGCGCCGCCGCCCCGTCCTGAATCCCCCTGCACGCCCAGCGCCGCCAGCACCGCGTTGCCCCAGCCCCAGCCACCCCGGGCCATCATCCAGGCGAGACCGCGGGTGTCCACGGCCTTGGCGGCGGTGTCGGCATTGGTGCGGCTGCTCAGTTCCTCCAGCAGGCGGCGCACGGCGTTCATCAGCGCCTCGGCCTCGTCCTCCAGATCGGCGGGGTGGGGCAGGCCCATGGCATCGGCCAGCCCGCGCGGCGTCGGCAGGCAAAAGCGGGCCGGGCGCACGAAGGCGAAGAGTTCGAGAATGTCGAGGCGCAGGAAATCGTCCAGCCCCAGCCGCGCCGCCACAGCCGGGCCGTGACAGACCAGCGGGCTTTCATTGCGGGCATAGCGCGCCGCCTCGGATCGGCTCAGGCGGCGGAACTCGCCGTCGGGCTCCAGCGCCACCGCGCCCCGAATCCCGGCGACCAGCACCGGAACATGGGGCAACAGGATGCGGGACGGCGCGGACATGGCCGGAGACTACAGTGAGAACGATTGGTGCACAAGCCGTGCTGTCGGTCACCGGATTGTCACAGCCTTTTCACCCCAAGATCCCACCGGGGTGGCGTACTCCTTGTGGCCCCGAATTCGCCTGGAAAAGGGATGCCGTCATGATCGACCATGAAAGCATTGCCGCCGCGGTCGGCAGCCGCGGACATGATGGAACCATCGCCATTGCCGCATGCAAGTCCAATTCCGGCGCGGTGAAGGAAATCGCCTATTGCAGCATGGACGGCTGCTTCTTCGTGACGGTCGACGGGCGCGAGAGATTGCGCAGCGACGTGCCGGAGACCGCTTACGGCTTTTTCAGCGGAACGGCTCCCGAATAGGGTGAAGGCGTCCTACCGCACCGCCGTCACCCGGCCCTCGACCTTGGGGGAAACGGTGCCCTTGGCGGCGATGTAGTCGCTGACCGCGTTGACCAGCAGCGGGGCGGCCTCGGCGTTGACCAGCACCTTGGCGTCCTTCAGGGCGACGAAGCCGTCACCGCCCCCCGCCAGATAGTCGATGGTGGCCAGCCGGTAGGTACGCTTGGGGTCGACCGCCTTGCCGCCGGCCTGGGCCGTGACGACGCGCTTGCCGGCCGGCTTGGTGGAATCATAGGCGACGGTCAGGCCCGAGACCTGGGGGAAGCGACCGGCCTTGGATTCCACCGCCGACAGGCTGAATTCCAGCGCGGCCAGCAGTTGGGCGCCGGTGACCTCCAGCAGCATCACCGTGTTGCCGAACGGCATCTCGGACAGCAGGTCGCGGCGGGTCAGGCTGGTGCCGGGCTGGTACTGGCGGTTGCCGCGCAGGCCGCCGCCGTTGATCAGGGCCAGGTCGGCGCCGAAATGGGCGCGCAGGCCGTCGGCCACCAGATTGCCGATGGCCGCCTCTTCACCACGCACCGTGGTGGTGCGGCTGTCCATGGGGGTGGCGAGGCTGGCCAGCTTCTGGTCCAGGGCTTCGCCCATCAGGGAATCCGTCCGGGACACCAGCGACGCCAGGGCGGCAGCGGGGGCGACATCGGCCACCGGCAGGAAGCGCCAGCCGGCGGTGCGCACCGTGGTCGGGCCGCTGTTGCCGGGATCGGGGCGGTCGACCACCAGATCGACCACGCCGACCCAATGGGCGTCGTGACCGGCCTTCAGCACCAGCGGGCCGTTCTCCAGGAAACTGATGGGATCGTGATCATGGCCGCCCAGCATCAGGTCGATGCCCTTGACCCCATTGGCCTGCTTGCGGTCGTCGTCCAGATCCTGATGGGTCAGGGCCACCACCAGTTCCGCCCCAGCGGCGCGCAACTGGCGGGCGGTGGCGTCCAGGGTGGCGGCCTCGTCGGCGAAGGTGGCGCCGTCGGCATGGGACGAGCGGGTGGTCTGGCGGGTCAGCACGCCGGCAAAGCCCACCTTGACGCCGCCGATCTCGGTCAGCAGCGAGGGCTTGACCCCTTCGACGCCGGAGATGTTGGAGCCCACCCAGGGAAAGGTCGAGGCCTTGATCTGCGTGACGAAATTGGCGGTGCCGAAGTCGAACTCATGGTTGCCGGGCACGGCGGCAGTGGGCGCCAGGGCGTTGAAGAACTCCACCATATGGGCGCCCTTGGTGGCGTTGGAGGCCAGCGAGGGGCTGAGCAGGTCGCCGCCGAAGGTGAAGACCGCATTGGGATTGCGGCCGCGCTCGCGCTCCAGCACGGTCAGCAGCTCGGCCAGGCCGCCCTTGCCCTCCACCGGCCGGTATTCGTAGATGTCGTTGACGTGCAGGAAGGTCAGGCGAACCTGCTCGGCCATGACCTGGGGGGCCAGGATCAGCAGCGACAAGGTGACGACGATCATCCGCAACATCATGGTGCCCCCGGGACGGCTCTGTGGTGCCTTCCGTGGTATTCGGGATCGGCCATCATGTCCAGCCCGCATCAGCCCGGCCGCACCCAGGCGGTCGGCCAGTCGTCGAAATCCTCCACCTCCCGGGCGTCCACCAGAAGGGTGTAAAGCGCCTCGGCCGGGAAGTCGTTGACCCGGACCCGCCAGCGCTGGCCGTCCACGGTGGCGAAATAGGGATATTCCGCCCCGCCGGAGGCCAGCCACTGGATGGGACGCAGGAACGGAGTCTGAGAGGTCATGGTGCCCTGGCCTGCGGGGTGACGCCGAACTTCTCGTTGGTGGCGCGGTCCGTGCGGTTGGAACTGCCGACGATGTCGTCGTAGACCGCGTCGCCCGTCAATCCTTTCTCGCGATTGCGGGCCACCAGATCCTCGAAGCCGGGGCCGTCGGGATTGCCGTATTTCTTCTGGTCGCGGGCGCGCAGCATCTGGACCTCGGCCTTGTCGGGCATGAACTCGCGGGCCTTGACGCGGGCATGGTGGCGGATGGCATGGGCGCGCCGCGCCCTGTTCTCGGCGCTCACTCCCTGCTGGCGCCACTGGGCATCCAGCGCGGGAATCGCCGCCACCTGATCATTGTACCATTGCCGGATCTCGGCATTGGTGCGCGGCTGGACGGCGCTCTGCTCCGCCTGCGGAGGCGGGGCGGAATCGGCCGCCAGGGCGGGCGCCGGCCCGAACTGAACGGCCAGCAGGGCCAGCAAGGCCAGTATGGACCGGGACAATATGCGCACTGCCGACCTCCCAGGCTGGTATTTCGCCTAACGCGGCGCGGGATGTATCAGAGTGTGGCAGTGCCAATGCGGGCGTCAACCCGCGATAGTGCCTATTTTTGGTTTAAATCGTGACGATCCATGGCGTGGTATTCAGGATTGGGCATCATGTCCAGTCCGTGGGCCATGCGGTTGGTGTAGTTGAAGAAGCCCGTCGTGTCGGTGATGTCGAAGATGTCGGCATCGCTGAACCCCGCCGCGCGCAGGGCGGCGCGATCGGTCTCGGCGATGTCGTGGGGGGTCTTGGTCAGTTTCCAGGCGTAATCCAGCATGGCCCGCTGGCGCGGCGGCAATTCGGCCACCCGGTAATTCATCACCAGCATCTCGCCCAGCTGCGGATCGCCCGACAACTGGCGCAGCGCCTGGCCATGGGCCACCAGGCAGTAGTAGCAGCGGTTGGCCGAGGACACGACCACGGCGATCATCTCGCGCTCCAGCTTGGACAGGCCGGAATCCTCGGCCAGCATCAGCTGGTTGTAGAAGCGCGAGAAGGTGCGGAACTTCTCGGGCCGCGCCGTGTAGGCCAGCAGCACGTTGGGCCGCATGCCCAGCTTTTCGTCGCATTTGGCGAAATAGGCGGCGATGTCCTCGGGATAGTCTTTCGCCTCGGGCAGGTCGATGCGGACCACGTGATCGGGCTGGGGCATGGAATATCACCTGGAAGGGTTGCGGAAAGAATCAGGCGGCGGCCTGGGCCGTGACGCGGTTGCGCCCGGTGGTCTTGGCCCGGTACAGGGCGTTGTCGGCATGGGCGATCAGGATTTGGGTGTCGAGGCCGTTGCGTGGCAGCGCGCCGGGGCTTTCAGCCAGATTCAGACAGGAAACGCCGATGGAGATGGTCACGGTCTTCTCGGTCTGCGAGGCCTCGTGCGGAAGCTCGAGCCGGGCGATAGCCAGACGCATCTTCTCGGCCAGGGCCTGGGCGTCGGCCAGGGTGCTGCTGGGCAGGATGACCCCGAATTCCTCGCCGCCATAGCGGGCCACCAGATCGGCCGGGCGCTTGGCGGTCGCCGCCAGTGTCGCCGCCACCGCCTTCAGGCATTCGTCTCCGGCCTGATGGCCATAATGGTCGTTATAGGCCTTGAAGTGGTCCACATCGATCATCAGCAGCGACAGCGGCGTTCCCGCCCGGCTGGCGCGCCGCCATTCCTGGCCCAGGGTTTCGTCGAAGGCCCGGCGGTTGGCGATCCCGGTCAGGCCATCGTTCATGGCCAGATGGCGCAGGCGGAGTTCCGCCTCCTTGCGCTGGGAAATGTTCTGGTGGGCGATCACCACCCTGACTCCGCCCGCCGATTCAGCGCGCCGCACATTCATCAGGAACCACCGGGCCTCGCCCGGGGCGTCGCAGGTATATTCCATGGAGAAGCCGTCCTGGCTTCCGTCCAGCACGGCGCGGATGCCCGCGGCGACGGCCCGGGCTCCCTCGCTTTGGGCTCCTTCGGCCTGTTCGCAGACCTCCAGGTAATTGGCTCCGACGCCGCAAAAGGCCAGATCGCCGTTATTGGCCTCATGGAATTCCCGCCAGCTTCCGTTGACGGCCAGAATGGTGCCGCTCTCGTCGATGACGCAGACATGGTCGGGCAGCGCGTCCAAGGTGGTGCGGGCCAATTGCCGCTCCGCCCATAACTCCCGATTGAGGGAGTCGAGCAGTTCCTTTTCCTGCTCCAGGGCTCGCATGAGCTGTTCCTGGCTGAAGGCCGAGGCGAAGGATTTGGTGGTGAGCAGGGCGCTGATCACGCCCCATCCGACCACCGAAAAGCCGACGGCGAAGATGGCGTGGGCCAGCCACCACAGGTGGTCCCAGGGCTTGGCCAGCATGAAGCCCAGGGCCGCCTGGGCGAACAGCAGCAGGGCCACGCCGTAATACTTCATCAGGGGCGAGGTGATCCGCCGGCGGACCATGACCGCCAGTCCGCCGAGGCAGAGCAGGGCCGCCGCCGTCTCCATGGGCATGCGCACCCAGGGGCTGGGCGCCAGGGGGGAATTGGCCAGGATCGCCACCGCCGCCACGGCCACGCCGCACACGATCAGCACCTTGCGCCAGAAGCCGCTGGCCGAGACCGCCTTGACGTCTTCCGCCGCCTTGCCGTACTGGGCCAGGCCATAGGCCATACAGCTCAGCATCACCAGGCGCGACACCGGGCCGAACAGCAGGAACAGCCAGATATTGTGATGGGCGGTGCGGGTCAGGAGGCCATGGGGGGCGTAGATCAAGGTGAAGGCCAGGAAGCCGACGGTCAGCCAGCGCAGGAAGACTTCGCCGGATTCCCGGTAGCTGCGCCACGAGACATAGGACACGAACCCACCGATCAGCGTGGCGATGGTGATGGCGAATTCGTGGAACAGGTGGCTTTCGAACCGCGGCAGCGGAGACGACGAAAACGTCGTCAGGTACCAGATGGCGAAACTTGGAGCCAGGGATATGGCCAGGAGTTGGGCCGCCTGGAAAAGTCTCGCAATTCGCTCAAGCACCATGGACCGGCCACCTCGGACAGCGGGCGGCCCCAGGGCACCCTCATCTTTGAGGAAGAGTAATCCTATTGTATGCCCGGGTGAAAGCCTTGAACTTCGAGGAAGGACGGATCAAGCCCCTCAGGCCGGATCCGAGGCGCCCGCCAGACAGATCATGGTGGCCAGCATGGTCGCCACCAGGGTCTCCTTGCCGCCTTCGACGCCATAGACGTCCGAGCGCACCACGATCAGGGTGCGGCCGGGCTTTAAGACCTCGGCGCGGGCCACCAGCTTGTCGCCCTTGGCGGGGCTCAGCAGGTTGACCTTGAACTCGGTGGTCAGCACCGCCGACCCGGCGGGCATCAGGGAAAAGGCGGCATAGCCGGCGGCGGTGTCGGCCAGGGTGGTGGTGGCCCCGGCATGGACGAAGCCGTGCTGCTGGCACAGATCGGCCCGGGTGGGCAGTTCCAGGGTACAGCGCCCCGGCTCCAGCGCCGTCATGTGCGCGCCGATGGTGGCCAGGAACGCCTGCCGGGCGAAACTGGCCTCCACCTTGGCGCGGTAATCGGGGTCCTTGGGCGTCAGCGCCGTCACGTCCTGTCATCCCGAGCGCGGGCGAGGGATCTCGTCCTGGCATGGTGGCGCCATGTCGGAATCGGCGTTCCAGGCGGAGATTCCTCCTCCCGATGGTCGTTGGAATGACAGGCTGTGGTCATCGTCATCAGTTGCTCATCAGCACCGGGACGGTCATGTGGCCCAGGACGTAGCGGGTGCCGGTGCCGCGCTTCAGGGACAGGCCGTAATGGCCGTGGGCTCCCATGACCACCAGATCGGCGCCCAGATCGCACAGGCGCGACAGCAGCATGTCCATCTTGCCGATATGCTCGCCGGCCAGACGCTCGGCCTGGGCGGTGATGCCGCAGGCGGCCAGGTGGTCGAGGATATCCACCTGGGGCACCTCGCCCATGGCGCTGGAGCCGTCGTCCGAGGGGCCGCGCAAGCTGAGCACGGTCACCGCCTTGGCACCCAGCATCAGCGGCTTGGCGTCGTTGAGGGCGCGCACCGCCTCCTTGCCGGCATTCCAGGCCAGGGCGATGCGCTCACCCACGGTGGGGAAGTTGCCGGTATGGGGGATGACCAGCACCGGGCGGCCGCAGTGGAGAATGACGTGCTCGATCATTTCCTCGGGCACGATCTTGCTCTTGGGCTCGGTCTGGCCCATCACCACCAGATCGGCATAGCGGGCGCAGAACATGGTCTCGCTGACCACGTGGCCGGGCTCGCCATGGGCCAACTGCCACCAGCGGGACTTGACGCCGGCGGCGGCGCAGGCGGCGTTGAACTTTTCCTTGGCGGCGTCGCGGGCCTGGGTCAGTTGGTCGCTGGCCTTGTGGGCGACGGCGCTGGGGCGATGGCTTTCGGTCCGGGCGAACAGGCCGGTCAGCCGGGCGCCATGGGTCTTGGCCAGCCCGATGGCGATGTCCAGACGGGCGGTGCAGCGTTCGCTGTCGTCGATGTGGACGAGGATGTCTTTCATGGTCCTGTTCCCCTATTGCGTCGCCAAAGCCCGCGAAATGACCAGCCGTTGAATGTCGCTGGTTCCTTCGTAGATTTGACAAACCCTAACATCACGGTAGATCCGTTCCACCGGAAAATCCGCCAGATAGCCGTAGCCGCCGTGAATCTGGATGGCGTCCGAGCACACTCGTTCCGCCATTTCCGATGCGAACAGTTTGGCCATGGAGGCCTCCTTGAGGCAAGGCAGTCCGGCATCGCGCAAGCTTGCGGCGTGCAGGACCATCTGCTCGGCCACCTCGACGCGGGTGGCCATGTCGGCCAGACGAAAGGCCACGGCCTGATGCTCGAAGATGGGCTTGCCGAACTGCTTGCGCTCCTTGGCGTAGGCCAGGGCATGGTCCAGGGCCGAACGCGCCATGCCGACGCTTTGCGCCGCGATGCCCAGGCGCCCGCCCTCCAGGTTGGCCAGGGCGATCTTCAGGCCGTCGCCCTCTTCGCCCAGGCGGCGCGAGGCGGGGACGCGCATGTCCTCGAAGGCCAACTGGCAGGTGTCGGACAGGTGCTGGCCCAGCTTGTCCTCGACGCGCACCACGGTAAAGCCAGGGGTGTCGGTGGGCACCACGAAGGCCGAGATGCCGCGCTTGCCCGCCTGCGGGTCGGTGACGGCGAAGACGATGGCCACCTGGCCGTTCTTGGCCGTGCTGATGAACTGCTTGGCGCCCGACAGGACGTAATGGTCGCCGTCGCGGCGCGCCCGGGTGCGGATGGAGGCGGCGTCGGAGCCGGCCTCGGGCTCGGTCAGGCAGAAGCAGCCCAGCTTCTCGCCCCGGGCCATGGGGCGCAGGAACTCGTCCTTCTGCGCCTCGGTGCCATAGGTCAGGATGGGCATGCAGCCCACCGAATTGTGCACGCTCATGATGGTGGACAGCGGGCCGCAGCCCGCGGCGATCTCCATCACCGCCATGGCGTAGGAGACGTAATCGGTCCCCGCGCCATCCCATTCGGACGGCACCACCATGCCGAGGAAGCCCAGTTCCCCCATTTCCGCGATGGCGTCGGTGGGGAACAGGTGCTCGCGGTCCCAACGGGCGGCGTTGGGGGCCAGCTTCTCCCGGGCGAAGGACCGCGCCATGTCGCGGATCAGCTGCTGTTCCTCGGTGGCGATCATGCTAGGTCAGCTCCACCATCAAGGCGGTAGCCTCGCCGCCGCCGATGCACAGGCTGGCGACGCCGCGCTTCATGCCGTAGGTCTTCAGGGCCGACAGCAGGGTGACGATGATGCGCGCCCCCGAGGCGCCGATGGGATGGCCCAGCGCGCAGGCGCCGCCATGGACGTTGACCCGCTCGTGCTCGAGCTTGAGGTCGTGCATGGCCGCCATGGTGACCACGGCGAAGGCCTCGTTGATCTCCCACAAATCGATGTCGCCGGCCTTGCAGCCCACCTTGTCCAGCAGGGTCTTGATGGCCCCCACCGGGGCGGTGGTGAACAGGGCGGGCTCCTGGGCGAAGTTGGTATGGCCCAGGACGGTGGCCAAGGGCTTGAGGCCGCGCTTCTCGGCCTCGGAACGGCGCATCATCACCAGGGCGGCGGCGCCGTCCGAGATGGACGAGGAATTGGCCGCCGTCACCGTGCCGTCCTTGGCGAAGGCGGGCTTCAGGGTCGGGATCTTGTCGGGCAGAGCCTTGCCCGGCTGCTCGTCGATGGTGATCAGGGTCTCGCCCTTGCGGCCCGCCACGGCCACCGGGGTGATCTCGGCGGCGAACAAGCCGTCGGCGATGGCCTTCTTGGCCCGGCTCAAGGACGCCAGGGCGAAGCCGTCCTGGGCCTCGCGGGTGAACTTGTAGCTGCCGGCGCATTCCTCGGCGAAGGTGCCCATCAGGCGGCCCCGGTCATAGGCGTCCTCGAGTCCGTCCAGGAACATGTGGTCCAGCACCTTGCCGTGGCCCAGGCGGTAGCCGCCCCGCGCCTTGTCCAGCAGATAGGGCGCGTTGGACATGCTTTCCATGCCGCCCGCCACCATCACCTTGGCGGTGCCGGCGACCAGCAGGTCATGGGCCAGCATGGCGGCCTTCATGCCCGAGCCGCAGACCTTGGAAATGGTGGTGCAGCCGGCGGAGCGGGGCAGCCCGGCGCCCAGGGAGGCTTGCCGGGCGGGCGCCTGGCCGACGCCGGCGGGCAGGACGCAGCCCATGAACACCTCGTCCACCTGATCGGGGGCCAGGCCCGAACGCTCGACCGCCGCCCGGATGGCGGCGGCACCCAGCTGCGGCGCGGCCAGCGAGGCGAAGTCTCCCTGGAAGCCGCCCATGGGAGTACGGGCGGCGCCGACGATGACGATGGGGTCGGTGGTCATGGCTTGGTCCTTTGTGGAAGACGGGTGTTTTTGGTAGAATTTTGGGACGGCCACGGAGAAACGCCATGGGGCAAGTCCCGAAACTGGAAGACGTCATCGCCATCCTGAGGGCGCATGAGGCGTTCTATCGCGCCAAGGGCGTGATCCACATGGCGGTGTTCGGCTCGGTCGCCCGGGGCGATGCCGGCCCGGACAGCGACGTGGATTTGGTGATCGACTACGACCCCCAGTCCAAATTCAGCCTGCTGACCCTGTGCGGAGTGCAGAACAGCACCGCCGACTGGCTGGGTTGCAAGGTCGACATGCTGACCTGGGACGGCCTCAAGCCCAGGCTCGATGAGCGGGTGAGGCAAGAGGCTGCCCATGTCTTCTGACGCCGTGGAGCGGGCGCTGCAACGGGCGAAGGACATTCTGGATTCCATCTCCGAGATCGAAGGCTTCCTCTCCGGCCTGGAGGAAGGCGCCTTCGTCGCCGACCGTAAGTCCGTCCTGGCGGTCACCCACCTGATCATGATCATCGGCGAGGCGGCCAAGCATCTGGCTCCGGGCATCGAGGATCGATGCCCGGATATCCCGTGGCGGGATGTCCGCTCCATGCGCGATCGGATCGTGCATGAATACGGGACCATCAATCCCCGGCTGGTCTGGCGGATTGCCACCAACGATCTTGCTCCCTTGCGCGCCGCTCTTCTCAAGGAACGCGATTTCCTCACTTCATGTTGAAGATGATGGTCTTCTTGTGGGTGAAGTGCTCCAGCATGGATTCCAGCGAGGCTTCCTTGCCGATGCCCGACGTCTTGACGCCGCCATAGGACAGGCCGGGCTGGACCACCAGGTTCTGGTTGACCTGGACGAAGCCGGCCTCCAGGCGCTTGGTGGCGTCCATGGCCAGCTTGAAGTCCCGCGTCCAGATGGAGGCGGCGAGGCCGTATTCGGAATCGTTGGCCTGGGCCAGGACGTCCTCGTAGTCGCTCCACTTGATGACGGCGCAGACGGGGCCGAAGATCTCTTCCTGGCACAGGCGATCGCTGTTCTTCATGCCGGTGAAGATCACCGGCTGGACGAAGCGGCCCTTGGCCAGCTTGGGATCGGTGGGCAGGGCCGAGCAGACATGCTTGGTGGCGCCCTTGGTCTCCTCGCCGATCTTGATGTAGCTCCTCACCCGCTCCAACTGGCCGTCGGAGACGATGGTGCCGATATCGGTCTTCTCGTCGAGCGGGTCGCCCATGACCATGGCGTCGACCTTGGCCTTCACCTTGGCGACGAATTCGTCATGGATGCTTTCATGCACGAACAGGCGCGATGAGGCGGTGCAGCTCTGGCCCTGGCGGGTGAAGCGCATGCCGGCCAGCGCCCCGGCCACCGCCTGATCCATGTCGGCATCGGCGCAGACGATCATCGGGCTCTTGCCGCCCAGTTCCAGCGTCACGGGGATCAGCTTCTCGGCCGCCGCCTTGTAGACGATGCGGCCGGTCTCGACGGACCCGGTGAAGGTCACCTTCTTGACATCGGGGTGTTCCACCAGCGGCGCGCCGCATTCGGGGCCGAAGCCCGACAGCATGTTGAACAGGCCGGGCGGCAGCACGGTGTTCATGATCTCGGCGACGCGCAGCACGGTCAGCGGCGCCTCTTCCGCCGACTTCACCACCACGGAATTGCCGGCCACCAGGGCAGCGGCGGCCTTCATGGCCATCAGCAGCAGGGGCACGTTCCAGGGAATGATGCAGCCCACCACGCCCACCGGCTCGCGCACGGTGACGGTCAGCATGTCGGGGTTGAAGGGGATGGTCTCGCCCTTCAGTTCGCTGCCCAGGCCGCCAAAGAAGGTGAACATGTCGGCCAGAACGCCGGCCTCGACCCGGCTTTCGGTGCGCAGCGCCTTGCCGGTCTCCAGGGCCACCAGACGGCCCAGTTCCTCCACATGGGCCGACAGCACCCGGCCGCATTCGGCCACCAGCTTGCCGCGCGCCCGGGCCGATTGCTTGGCCCAGTCCTTCTGGGCGGCCTTGGCCGAGATGACGGCGATGTCCACGTCTTCCTTGGTGCCGAAGGCGGCGGTGCCGATGATCTCGCCGGTGGCGGGATTATCCACCTCGAAGACCTCGCCGCAGCCGGCGGGCACGAGCTTGCCGCCGATCAGATGCTTGCCCGAAAGGGCCTTGGCCAGCTTGAAGGGATCGAGTTCAGGCGTCAGGGTCATGATCAGGCTCGCTTGTCTTGGATGACGATGCCGTCGTTGGGCAGGCCGCCGGGGGTGACGAAGGCCACCTCGGTCTTCAGCTTGCACAGCGACTGGAAGGAATCCTTCAGTGCCGCTTCCAGGCCGGTGGCGCTGGTCTCGACGTTGAGGGTCAGGCGGTCGTTCTCGCCGTCCTTTTCCACCACCAGGCGGGCGCGGATCACCTCGGGGTGGCGCTTGGCCACTTCGGCGATCTGGCGGGGGTGGACGAACATGCCCTTGATCTTGGTGGTCTGGTCGGCGCGGCCCATCCAGCCCTTGAGGCGCATATTGGTGCGGCCGCAGGGCGACCGACCGGTCAGAATGGCCGACAGGTCGCCGGTGGCGAAGCGGATCAGCGGGTAATCCTGGTTGAAGCTGGTGACCACCACTTCACCGACCTCGCCCTCGGGCACCGGGTCGCCGGTGCCGGGGCGGACGATCTCGACGATGACGCCCTCATCGACGATCAGTCCCTCGCGGGCCTTGGTCTCGTAGGCGATCAGGCCGAGATCGGCGGTGGCGTAGCACTGGGTGACGTCGACGCCCAGGTCCTTCAGGGATTGGCGCAGCGGCGGCAGCAGCGCCTCGCCGGAGACACAGGCCTTGGTCAGCGACGAGTGGTCGAGACCCATCTCCTCGGCGCGTTCCAGGATGATCTTGAGAAAGGAGGGCGTGCCGCCATAGCCGGCCGGCTTCAGATCGGCGACCGCCTTGGCCTGCTGGTCGGTATTGCCGATACCGGCCGGGAACACCGGGCAGCCGAGCGCATGGGCGCCGGTCTCGAACATCACGCCGCCCGGCGTGAAGTGGTACGAGAAGCAATTGTGCATCAGGTCGCCGCGGCGGAAGCCGGCGGCATACAGCGCCCGGGCGATGCGCCACCAGTCATTGTCCCAGCCTTCGGGGTCGTAGATGGGGCCGGGCGAGGCGAAGACGCGGCGCAGCTCGCTCTTGGGCGTGGCAATCAACGAGGCGAAGGGCGGATCGGCCTGCTGGGCGTCGATCAACTCGGACTTGCGGGTGACGGGCAGCCGGGCCAGGGCGGCGCGGCCGGTGACCGAGGCCGGGTCCACCTCGGCCAGCACGCGGGCGAAGGCCGGGGAATCGGCCTTGGCCAGGGCGATCTGCTCGGGCAGGGCTTCGAACTGCGCGGCCTCGCGCTCGTCGGTCGAGCGGGTTTCCAGGGAATCGTAAAATTCGGTCATGTGTCGGTCCATTCCGGCTTGTCATCCTGAGCGAAGCGAAGGCTCTCGTCCTGGCGGGGTGGAGGGATATCGGCCAGCTCCGTCCCAGCGGAGACCCCTCGCTTGCGCTCGGGATGGCAGGCCTTCCGACCTACAGCCAGCGCTTCCGGCGCTTGTAGGACTTCAGGTTCTTGAACGACTTTCGTTCCTTGTCGCCGCCCAGGTAGAATTCCTTGACGTCTTCGTTGTTGACCAGGTCTTCCTTGGCCCCGTCCAGGACGATCTTGCCCGATTCCATGATGTAGCCGAACTGGGCGATCTTCAGCGCCATGCGGGCGTTCTGCTCCACCAGCAACATGGTGATGCCGGTCTCGGCGCAGAGCGTCTCGATGATGGCGAAGACCTCTTTCACCAGCAGGGGCGACAGGCCCATGGAGGGCTCGTCCAGCAGGATCATCTTGGGCCGGGCCATCATGGCGCGGCCGATGGCCAGCATCTGCTGCTCGCCGCCCGAGAGATAGCCGGCCAGGCCGGTGCGCTCCTTCAGGCGGGGGAAGTAGTGGAAGACCTTCTCGATGTCGTCGCGCACGGCGGCGCCGCCGTCCTTGCGGGTGAAGGCGCCCAGGCGCAGATTCTCGATGACCGTCATGTCCTCGATGATGCGCCGGCCCTCCATCACCTGAAAGATGCCGCGCCGGACGATGTCTTCCGGGGCGCGGTTGGCGATCTCCTCGCCCATGAAGGTGATGTTGCCGCGGGTCACCTCGCCGTCCTCGGTGCCCAGCAGGCCCGAGATGGCTTTCAGCGTGGTGGACTTGCCGGCGCCGTTGGGGCCCAGCAGGGTAACGATCTTGCCCTTGGGCACGTCCAGGCTGACGCCGCGCAGCACCAGGATGACGTCGTCGTAGACCACCTCGATGTTGTTCACCGAGAGGAGGATTTCTTCCGGGGCAAGCTTGACAGCGGGTTCACCCATGGCCGTATCCATTTTCCGTAAAGAGTAATGACGGGGGGCGGCGTGACCGCCCCCGCTTCAAGCGATTTACCAGCCCAGCCATTCCTTGCGGCGCGGAATGTCGGCGGTATAGACCTGCTTCATGCCGATGGTGCCGCCCTTGGTCGAGGCCTGATAGACCTTGACCGTGGTGGTGCCGCGATGGTCGTCGGCGGTCCAGGTGGACGGCAGGCAGACGCCTTCAAGCCCGGCCGGGACCCAGTCCTTGGCATGGGTTTCCATGGCCTTCTTGATGGCGGGGCCGGTGATGGGGCCGCTTTGGGCCGCCATCTCCATGGCTTCCTTCATGTAATAGACCGAGCAGATGGCACGGATGTAGTGCACCGGGCGGGGTTCATTGCCGCTGGCGTCCGAGACCTTGGAAATCTCGCGCACCAGCTTCATGCCGGGGGTGTCGTCGCTCCAGGTGGAGGCGCCCACCACCCAGACCAGCTTGTCGGCGGCGTCGCCGGTGGCCTTGAGCGAGCCCTCGTCGGTGCCCCAGATATTGGCCAGGAACTGGGTGGTGACGCCCACGGTCTCGCACGACTTCAGCAGCGAGATGGTCGAGCCCGAGGTGTTGCCCAGATAGGCGTAATGGGCGCCGGATTCCTTGAGCGACAGGCACTGGGCCTTGAAGTCGCCGGGCTTCAGCGAGTACTGGATCTCGTTGCCGACCTCGAAGCCCAGCTCCTTGGCATAGGCGCCGCAGGCCATCTTGGGGGCGTTGGGATAGGGGTGGTTGTCGCCCATGTGGACGAATTTCGGCTTGCCGGTGCCGCCCTTCTTCTTCCAGTCCTCGTGCGCCCACTGGACCAGGCCGCGGCAGGCGTCGGAATACGACGGGCCGTAGAAGAAGTTATACGGCGCGCCCTTGACCGAGGTCTTGCCCTGCGGGTCGGTCAGGTGGCCGGAATAAGACGCCGAGAAATAGGGGATCTCGTCCTTGGCCACGCTGCTGACCAGCGCTTCGGTATCGCCGGTGCCCCAGCCCTGGATGGCCGTGGCCTTCTCCGAGCCGGTCAGCTTCTTGTAGGCGGCCATGGCGCGCGGCACCTCATAGGCGTAGTCGACGGTCTCGAAGATGATCTTCTTGCCGGCCACGCCGCCATGGGCGTTGATGTAGTTCATGGCGTCGGCGATGCCCTGGCCATAGGGCTTGCCCACCGCCGAGGTGGCTCCGGTGATGTCGGCGATGTGGCCGACCAGGATGCCGTCGGCGGCCAGGGCGGCCCCGGCGGACAACAGGGCCAACGCGGCCGTTCCGGCGAACAGAGTATGCTTCATCGTGTGATTCCTCCCATGAATCGTTGGTTCGAGTTCAGCGTCTTGTTCTTGGTTTTGTTGGTCAGTACGAGAACGGATACAGCTTCCAATAAGACTTGATCAGGCGCCAGCGGTGAACCAGCCCATCGGGCTCGAAGATCAGGAACAGCACGATGGCCAGGCCGATGGTGGCCTCCTTGATATAGGCCAGGGCGCTGGTCAGGGCCGGAATGTCGCCGGTGAAGTGCTTGACCGTGCTGACGGCGGCCTCGGTGGCTTCGGGCAGCAGCACCATGAAGGCGGTGCCCATCAGGGTGCCCATCACCGAGCCCATGCCGCCGATGATGATCATGCCGAGGAACTGGATGGACAGCAGGATGGTGAAACCCTCGGCCGAGACATAGCCGAGATAGTGGCCGTACAGCGCGCCGCCCACCCCGGCATAGAACGACGAGATGCCGAAGGACAGGATGCGGTACTTGGTGAGGTTGATGCCCATCACCTCGGCCGAGAGGTAGTGGTCGCGCACCGCCACGAAGGCCCGGCCGTCGCGGGTGCGCAGCAGGTTGGTGCCCAGCACGTACATCACCACCACGAAGACCAGAACCACGTAGAAGAAGCCCTTGTCGCCGCCCACCTCATAGCCGAACAGGCTGATGGGATTGGCCATGGCGCCCGAGGACCCGCCGGTGAACCAGTTGGCCCGCGCGAAGAAGTCTTCCAGGATGAACTGGGAGGCGAAGGTGGCGATGGCCAGGTACAGGCCCTTCAGCCGCCCCGCCGGAATGCCGAACAAGAGGCCCAGCAGGGTGGTCATCACGCCGGCCAGCGGAATGGCCAGCAGCACCGGCACCCCGAACGTGTTGTTCAGCCAGGCCGAGGCGAAGGCGCCGAAGCCGAAGAAGGCGGCGTGACCGAGCGAAATCTGGCCGGTGCAGCCCACCAGGATGTTCAGGCCCAGGGCGGCGATGCCGTAAAAGCCGATCTGGATCAGCAGCGCCAGCAGGTAGTTGCTGAGAACCAGGGGCGACGCGGCGGCCAGCAGGATGCCGGCGATGCACCAGTTCCTGGACGCGGGCGTCAGGAACATGGTGGTGTCGGCCGCGTAGGTGGTCTTGAACTGGCCGCAGGGAATGAGGCTGCTGGAAATCATTGCCATTTCCCCTTCATGTCATTCTCCCCGGGAACCGTCATCCCGAGCGAAGCGAGGGATCTCCGCCCGGACTCATGGCGCCGATTCGGACATGTCGTGCCAGACTGAGATCCCTCTGTCGCCAAGGCTCCCTCGGGATGACAGGCACGAATTTTGAGTGACAGGCTATTGCGCATCACACCCTCTCGATGGTCTTGGTGCCGAATAGGCCGTAGGGCTTGATCATCAGGATGATGACCAGGACGTAGAACGGCGCCACGGTGTAGAGATTGCCCAGGTGCAGGTACTGGCCGTCGGCGTATTCCGCCAGATTCTCCAGCACGCCGATGATCAGGCCGCCCAGCACCGCGCCGATGATGGAATCCAGGCCGCCGACGATCACCGCCGGGAAGACCTTGATGCCGAAGAACGACAGGGCCGAGGACACGCCGTTGACCATGCCCACCACCACGCCGGCCAGGGCCGAGACCATGGCCGAGATGGCCCAGGCGGTGGCGAACACCGCCTTGACCGAGATGCCCAGGCTTTGCGCCACTTGCTGGTTGAAGGCGGTGGCCCGCATGGCCAGACCCATGCGCGAGTACTTAAAGAACCACGCGAACAGGCCCATGATGACAATGGAAACCACCAGGCTCATCAGATAGGCGGGCTGCACCGACAGGCCCAGGATGTCCACCGACTTGACCGGGAAGATCTCGGGGAAGGGCTGGGCCCACACGCCGAAGATGGACTTCATCACCGCCTGGAAGAAGATGGACAGGCCGATGGTGACCATGATCACCGAAATCACCGGCTCGCCGATCAGCGGGCGCAGCACGATCATCTGCAGCGCGATGCCGAACACCATCATGAACAGGAAGGTCATGGGGAAGGCGACGTAGAACGGCAGGGCCATGCTGGTGACCAGCCACCAGCAGGTCCAGGCGCCGATCAGCAGGAACT
Source organism: Paramagnetospirillum magneticum AMB-1 (assembly GCF_000009985.1). GTDB lineage: Bacteria > Pseudomonadota > Alphaproteobacteria > Rhodospirillales > Magnetospirillaceae > Phaeospirillum > Phaeospirillum magneticum. Next base: position 3,942,887 of record NC_007626.1, on the reverse strand, counting down.
CGCCCTGGGCGAAGTTCACCACCTGGGTCGATTTGTAGATCAGCACGAAGCACATGGCGACCACGCCGTACAGCGTGCCGACGATCAGCCCGTTGACCAGGAGTTGGAGAAGCAGAGAGGAACCCATGTCGTGTTCTCCTATTCCGCGGCCAGTTGTTGGGCGGGGGGCGGCAGCAGGGTGACGACCTTCAACTCGGTCTTGACCCGTGTGGTGGTGCCGTCCTGGAAGGTGATCACCGCGTCCACGGGGACCATGGCACGGTCGGCGTACATGGAATCGATGATGTCGCCGTACTTGTCGTTGATGACGCCGCGCCGCACCTTGCGGGTACGGGTCAGCTCGCCGTCATCGGCGTCCAGTTCCTTGTAGAGCAGCAGGAACTTGCGGATGCGCTGGGGCTCGGGAAGGGTGGAATTGACCTTCTCCACCTCGGCCTGCAGCAGCTCGTAGACCTGTCCTTGAGCCGACAGATTGGTGTAGTTGGTGAACGAGATCCCCTTGGATTCCGCCCATTTGGACACGATGGAAAAACGGATGCAGATCAGCGCCGAGAGATAGGGCTTGGTGTCGCCCAGGATCACCGCCTCGGCGATGAAGGGCGAGAACTTCAGCTTGTTCTCGATGAACTGAGGCGAGAAGCGCACGCCGTGTGACGTGGTGGCCAGGTCCTTGATGCGGTCGATCACCACCAGATGGCCGTTGGCGGGCTTGATGTAGCCGGCATCGCCGGTCTTCAGCCAATTGCCGTCGACGATGTCGGCGCCGGAGGCTTCCGGATTGCGGAAGTAGCCGGTGAACATGCCGTCGGTGGTCGCCACGATCTCGCCCACCCCGTTGGCGTCGGGATTGTCGATGCGCAACTGGGCGTCGTCGAAGGGAATGCCCACCGAGTCGAAATCGATGTCGCCTTCCCGGTGCACGGTATAGGCGCCGGCCAGCTCGGTCTGGCCGTAGATCTGGCGCAGCGGCACGCCCATGGCCAGGAAGAAGCGGAAGGTGTCCGGCCCCAGCGCCGCGCCGCCGGTGGCCGCCGACTTCAGGAACGAGAAGCCGATGCGGTCCTTCAGCGCGTCGAACAGGATCCAGTCGGCCAGCTTGGAGCGCTTGCCGGCGTCCAGCGCCTTCATGCCCAGCTTCATGCCCAGATCGAACATCCATTGCTTGAAGCGGGTGGAATCCATCATGCGGGCGCGCACGTCGGCGGCGATGCCTTCCCACATGCGCGGCGCCAGCAGCACGAAATTGGGGCCGATTTCCCGCATATCGGCCATCATCGTCTCGGGCTCCTCGACGAAGTTGACGATGTTGCGGCAGATCAGCGGCTGGGCCACGGCATAGATCTGCTCCATGATCCACGGCAGCGGCAGCACCGAGACATAGTCATCGCCCGCCGCCTTGGGGTCGGCGCGCAGGTACGCGGTGGAGTGGCGCAGGAACGGCCCGGCCTGCAGCATGGCCAGCTTGGGGTTCGACGTGGTTCCGGACGTGGTGCACAGAATGGCCACGTCGTCGCCCTTGCCCTTGCCCACTTCCTCGTCGAAGCGCGACGGATTGGAAGCCGCGATCTGCTGGGCCTTGGCCTTCAGCTCCTCGGCCGAGATCAGGCGCGGGTCCTGGTGCTTGCGCATGCCGCGCGGATCGAAATAGACAATGTGGCGGATGGTGGGGACTTCCGCGGAAATCTCCAGCAGCTTGTCCACCTGCTCCTCGTCCTCGGCCAGCACCACCGCCGCCCCGGTATAGGACAGCAGGTAGGCCACCTCGGCGTTCATGGAATCATGGTAGATGCCGAGACTCATGGCGCCCACCGCATGGGCGGCCACCTCGCCCCACAGGCTTTCAGGGCGGTTCTTGCCCAGGATGGCCACCACGTCGCCGCGGCTTACGCCCAGGGCCAGCATGCCCAGCGCCAGGTCCTTGACCCGGTTCAGGTAGTCGGACCAGGTGAAGGCGTTCCAGATGCCGAATTCCTTTTCCCGCATGGCGATTTCGCCGGGCCAGCGCTGGGCGTTGTGCACCAGGGCCTTGGGAAAGGTGTCGTGAATGGAGGTGTCGAGGTACTCGCTCATCACGCCACGTCCTCGTCTTCGTCGATGCCCAGATAGGCGACCTTGACCCGTTCGTTGTTCATCACCTCGTCGGGCAGGCCCTCGGCGATCTTGCGGCCGAATTCCAGCACCATGACCCGGTGGGAAATGTCCATGACCACGCCCATGTCGTGCTCGATCATGATCACCGTCATGCCCCATTCCTCGTTGAGGTCGACGATGTAGCGGGCCATGTCCTCTTTCTCTTCGAGGTTCATGCCGGCCATGGGCTCGTCCAGCAGGATGACCTTGGGCTCGACGGCCATGGCGCGGGCCAGCTCCACCCGTTTCCGCAGGCCGTAGGGCAGGGTGCCCGCCACCGCCTTGCGGATATGGGCGATCTCCAGGAAGTCGATGATGTCTTCCACCTTGCGGCGGTGGGCCAGCTCTTCCTTGCGCGCCCCGCTCAGCCAGTACAGCGCGCCGGTGGCGGCGTTGTTGCCCAGCAGGTGGTGGCGGCCAACCATGATGTTGTCGAGAACGCTCATATGGCCGAACAGCGCCAGATTCTGGAAGGTGCGGCCCAGGCCCAGCGTGGCGCGCACATTGGGCGACAGTCCCGTCACGTCGCGGCCATCCATGAACACCCGGCCCGAGGTCGGCTTGTAGCGGCCCGACACGCAGTTGAGCATGGAGGTCTTGCCGGCGCCGTTGGGGCCGATGATGGAGAACAGCTCTCCCTTGTTGACCTGGAAACTGACCTCGGTCAGCGCGCGCACGCCGCCAAAGGCCAGCGATACGTCGCGTACTTCCAGAACCGGATTATCCGTCACGGACATCGTCTATCGCTCCCGAACCGGAGGAGGCGCCTGTGCGGCGCGGCCTCCGAACCACCCTGTACCCGGACCCTTCTTGGCGAGGGTCTCATCAGTGAAAACGAGCATACGTTTTTTTAATTGCCGTGCAAGCCTTGATTGACCGCCCTTCCGTCCCTGTCATTCCGAGCCGCGGGCGAGGAATCTCCGTCTGGGGCGATGGTGCCGGGACGGAGCCGCCATGCCAGGACGAGATCCCTCGGCGTCGCTCGGGATGACGGGGGGAGGGGCGCTCCCATCAGGCCTTGCCGCGCAGCATGTGGATGATTCCCGAGAAATCCAGGCCGCCCTGGCCCATTCCCGCCATCATGGCGTAGAGCTGGGCGGCTTCGGCGCCCAGCGGAATGGAGGCGCCGGCGGTCTGCGCGGCCTCCACGGCCAGCTTCAGGTCCTTCAGCATCATGGCGGCGGCGAACCCCGCCTTGTAATCGCGGTTGGCTGGCGAGGCGGGCACCGGGCCGGGCACCGGGCAATAGCTGGTCATGGACCAGTTCTGACCCGACGACTTGGACGAGATGTCGAACAGCTTCTGGGCGTCCAGGCCCAGCTTCTCGGCCAGGGCGAAGGCCTCGCAGGTGCCGATCATCGAGATGCCCAGCAGCATGTTGTTGCAGATCTTGGCCGCCTGGCCGTTGCCGGGGCCGCCGGCATGGACGATGGTCTTGCCCATCACCGCCAGGATGGGCTCGGCGCGGGCGAAGGAATCGTCGGCGCCGCCCACCATGAAGGTCAGGGTTCCGGCCTCGGCCCCGCCCACGCCGCCGGATACCGGGGCGTCGATCAGGGCGTGACCGGCCCGGGAAGCCTCGTCGGACAACAGTCGAGCGGTGGCCACGTCGATGGTCGAGGAATCAATGAAGAGGGTGCCCTTGCTTGCTGCGGCGAACAGGCCGCCTTCGCCCAGCATCACCGACTTCACATGGGCTCCTGCCGGCAGCATGGAGACCACCACCTCGGCGCCCCGGGCGGCATCGGTGGCCTTGGTGCAGGCGGTGGCGCCGGCCTCGGCGGCGGCGGCCAGGGCGGCTTCGGACAGATCGAAGGCAGCCACCTTGTGCCCGGCCTTGATCAGGTTGCGCATCATCGGCGCGCCCATGTTGCCCAGACCGATGAACCCGATGCTCGCCATGTGAAGCCTCCCTGTCTGAATAGAGTGTGTTAGGTGGTCAGCGCCCGGCCGATGATCACCCGCATGATCTCGTTGCTGCCTTCCAGGATCTGGTGAACCCGCAGATCCCGGAAATAGCGCTCGATGGGGTATTCCTTGATGTAGCCGTAGCCGCCGTGCAGTTGCAGCGCCGCGTCGGTGACGGCGAAGCCCACATCGGTGGCCATGCGCTTGGCCATGGCGCAGTGCACCGTGGCCTGGGGCGACTTGGAATCCAGCGAATGGGCGGCGCGATGGATCATCAGCCGCGCCGCCTCCAGTTCGGTGGCCATGTCGGCCAGCTTGAACTGGGTGGCCTGGAAGGCGCTGATGGCCTGGCCGAATTGTTGTCGCTGGCCGGTGTACTCGATGGCGTGCTCCAGGCAGGCCCGGGCGCCGCCCAGCGAGCAGGCGCCGATATTGATGCGGCCGCCGTCCAGGCCCTTCATGGCGATCTTGAAGCCGTCGCCCTCGGCGCCGATGCGGTTGGCCACGGGCACGCGGCAATCCTCGAAGATCACGCTGGCGGTGGGCTGGGTCTTCCAGCCCAGCTTCTTTTCCTGCTTGCCGAAGGACAGGCCGGGGGTGCCGGCCTCCACCACCAGGCAGGAGATGCCCTTGGGGCCGGGGGCGCCGGTGCGCACCATCACCACATAGACGTCCGAGCGCCCGCCGCCCGAGATGAAGGCCTTGGTGCCGTTCAGCACATAATGATCGCCGTCGCGCTCCGCCTTGGTGCGCAAGGACGCGGCGTCGGACCCGGCATTGGGCTCGGTCAGGCAGTAGGAGGCGAATTTGCGCATGGAACACAGGTCGGGCAGGAAGCGGCGGCGCTGCTCCTGATCGCCAAAGCTGTCGATCATCCACGCCGCCATGTTGTGGATGGAGATATAGGCGGCGGTGGACGGGCAGGCGGCGGCCAGTTCCTCGAAGATCAGGGCGGCGTCGAGACGCGACAGCGCCGAGCCGCCCACATCCTCGCCCACATAGATGCCGGCGAAGCCCAGCTCGGCGGCCTTGCGAAGGGTGTCCTCGGGGAAGATGCCCTCTTCGTCCCAATGGGCGGCATGGGGCGCCATCTCGCCCACGGCGAAATCGTGGGCGGCCTGACGAAAAGCCTCCTGGTCCGGGGTCAGTCCGAAATCCATGCGCTTCGTATCCCTGATCCGGAGTCTAACGCCCCGGTTGTTGCAGACGAGGGTACCCATCAATGGCCCCGATGGGTATGGAATTATCACAAGGGATGCGCCGGGTCCATCTCTTGTATACGTGATACACAGATTTTGTGTCCGAAGAGCGGATTGCCCTTAGACAGTGTCGGCGGGAGATGTATACTCGGCACCGCCACATCAGGGGTTTGGAGGCCCGATGAACGAGCAAAAAAAGCCGGCGACCCGGGCCGACGAGATCCGTCAGGTGATCGAACGGGAGATCTTCCAGGGTCTTTTGCGCCCCGGCACCCGCCTGGACGAGGAGAGCCTGGCCACCCGCTTCGGCCTGTCGCGCACTCCGGTGCGCGAAGCCATCCTGCAACTGGTCTATTCCGGCCTGGTGGTGAAGAAGCCGCGTCAAGGCGCCGTGGTGGCGCCCCTGGATCTGCACCGCATGGTGCAGATGTTCGAGGTGATGAGCGACATCGAGGGGCTGTGCGCCCGCTATGCCGCGCGCCGCATGTCGCCGGAGGAAAAGTCCAGGCTTTCCGCCATGGTGGCCGAGGCCGGAACCCTGTGCGAGGCCCGCGACCTGGACGGCTATTACGCCCTGAACCGCGCTTTCCACGACGCGGTTTACGACGGCAGCCATAACGAGGTGTTGAAGGAGATGGCGCGGTCCCTCTATGCCCGCCTCGCCCCCTATCGCCGTTATCAGCTCAACCATCCCGGCCGCATCGACGGCTCGCTGGCCGAGCATGCCGAGGTGGTGGCGGCCATCGAATCGGCCGATCCCGACCGCGCCCAGGCGGTGATGCGCAAGCATGTCACCATCCAGGCCGACATCTTTTCGGAATTCGTGTCCATCATGAGCTAGTGTTGTATCCGAGAAAGGCATTTCTTGGATACAAAATGGTGGCGCGGGGCATGCCCATATGGTATCGCCGTAATCAGGCTTTGATGACAAAGGGGCGCGCCCAGATGACCGACAACCTGTTCGAGCTGTTCCGCTCGCGCTTTCCCGCCGACCGGTCCCGCCCTTTCATCGAGGTGCCCGGCGGGATCACCGTCAGCTACGGCGATATGGAGGCCATGAGCGCCCGCTACGCCCATGCCCTGGTGGCGGCCGGGGTCAAGCCCGGCGACCGGGTGGCGGTGCAGGTGGACAAGTCGGCCGAGGCGGTGGTGCTCTATCTCGCCTGCCTGCGCTCCGGCGCGGTGCTGCTGCCGCTCAACACCGCCTATCAGGCGGGCGAACTGGAATACTTCCTGTTCGACGCGGCGCCTTCCGCCGTGGTGTGCCAGCCCAGCCGCCTGGCCGAGCTGGAGGGGCTGGCCGTCGCCGCCGGCATCGGGACCTGCGTCATGACCCTGGGGAGCCACGGCGACGGCACCCTGCCCGAGCGGGCCAAGGGCCTGTCCGAGACCTTCGCCACCGTGCCGCGCGGCGGCGACGACATGGCGGCCATCCTGTATTCCTCCGGCACCACCGGGCGGCCCAAGGGCGCCATGATGAGCCACACCAATCTCGGCTCCAACGCTCAGACCCTGCACGACCTGTGGGGGTTCCGGCCCGACGACGTGCTGCTGCACTGCCTGCCCATCTTCCACACCCACGGGCTGTTCGTGGCCATCAATTGCGTGCTGCTGAACGGCAGCCCCATGATCTTCTGCCCCAAATTCGACGCCGAGCAGGCCATCGGCTTGCTGAAACGCGCCACGGTGTTCATGGGGGTGCCCACCTTCTACACCCGCTTCCTGACCAGCCCCAATCTCACGCCCGAGGCGTGTTCCCACATGCGGCTGTTCATCTCGGGCTCGGCGCCGCTGCTGGAAGAGACCTTCAACGCCTTCAAGGACAAGACCGGCTTCACCATCCTGGAGCGCTACGGCATGACCGAGGGCGGCATGTTCACCTCCAACCCGCTGGTTGGCGACCGCCGGGCGGGGACGGTGGGCTTTCCCCTGCCCGACGTTCAGCTTCGCATCACCGGCGAGGAAGGTCAGGTGCTGCCCCAGGGCGAGGTGGGCATCATCGAGGTCAAGGGACCCAACATCTTCAAGGGCTACTGGAACATGCCCGAGAAGACCAAGTCCGACTTCACCGAGGACGGCTTCTTCAAGTCGGGCGACGTGGGCGTGGTGGACGCGCGGGGCTATGTCTCCATCGTCGGCCGGGCCAAGGACCTGATCATTTCCGGCGGCTACAACGTCTACCCCAAGGAGGTGGAGGACTTCATCGACCGCCTGGCCGGCGTGGTGGAATCCGCCGTGGTCGGCATGCCCCACCCCGATTTCGGCGAGGCCGGGCTGGCCATCGTGGTGGCCGAGAAGGGGGCATCCCTGACCGCCGAGGGCGTTATCGACTCCCTGAAGGGCCGCCTTGCCAATTACAAGGTGCCCAAGCTGGCGGTGGTGGTGACCGAACTGCCGCGCAACGCTATGGGCAAGGTGCAAAAGAACGTGCTGCGCGATAGCTATGCCGCGATGTGGAAGGCCAATCTGTGAGGTGCCGTGTCATCCCGAGCGCATGCGAGGGATCTCCCGTCCGGCGCGTCGGTGCCAATTCGGACAAGCCGTCACAGACTGAGATCCCTCGGTCGCGTTGCTTCCTCGGGATGACAATGGGTATTTGCCGGAGAGTATTTGATGTCTGCTGAAATCCATTTCGACCGCACCGGCCATCTGGGCCGCATCACCCTGGACCGGCCCAAGGCGCTGAATGCCCTGACGCTGGATCAGGTGCACGCCATGCATCCCCGCCTCGACCAGTGGGCGGCTGATGCCGACGTGGCCTGCATCACCATCGAGGGCGCGGGCGAGAAGGCGTTCTGCGCCGGCGGCGACATCAAGCAGCTTTACGAGGCCTGCAAGGCCGGAGACCTGGAATTCGCCGCCGCCTTCTACCGCGACGAATACCGCCTCAACCGCCGCATTCACACCAGCCCCAAGCCCTATGTGGCGCTTATCGACGGCATCGTCATGGGCGGCGGCGTGGGGGTGTCGGTGCACGGCCTGTACCGGGTCGCCACCGAGCGCACCCTGTTCGCCATGCCCGAGACCGGCATCGGCTTCTTCCCCGATGTGGGCGGATCGTACTTCCTGCCCCGGCTGCCGGGCTCCATCGGCATGTATCTCGGCCTGACGGGAGCGCGGCTGAAGGCGGCCGATACCCTGCATGTTGGCGTCGCCACCCATTTCGTGGAAAGCGCCCAGCTTCCCGCCCTGATCGAGGCGCTGTCCGAGGCCCGCGACGCCGCCGAGGTCAAGGCCAGCCTGGACGGCTTTGCTTCCGACCCCGGCCCGGCGGCCATCGACGCCCGGCGAGAGTTGATCGACCGCTGTTTCGGCAAGGCCAGTCTGGCCGAGGTCTTTGCGGCGCTCGAAGGCGAAAGCGATCCCTTCGCCGCCGAGACCCTGGCCACCATCCGCGCCAAGTCGCCCCATCTGGTGGCGGTCAGCTTCGAGATGATCCGCCGCGGCGCCACCCTGTCCTTCGACGATTGCATGAAGATGGAGTTCCGCCTGGCCATGGCGCTGGCGCCCGCCCATGACTTCGTCGAAGGCGTGCGCGCCCTGCTCATCGACCGTGACAACAAGCCCGCCTGGAACCCGGCGGGGACGGAAGGCCAGGTGCTGGCCCATTTCGACGCGGTGCCGGGCTGTGGGGATTTGACCTTTTAATCCGGCTGCCGCCCGAACCGGCTTGGGGCGATGCCCCAAACCCCCTTTTTGAATCAAAGGGTGGTTTGGAGGTCTCCTCCAATCGGGGGCGGGGCGGAAGCCCCGAAACAACGATAATCGCGAGGGGAGTTCGACAATGAACGTCAACGGATTGGCCGCCATCGTCACCGGCGGCGGCTCGGGACTGGGGCAGGCCACGGCGCGCGCCCTGGCCAAGGCGGGGGCCAAGGTCGCGGTGTTCGACATCAATGCCGCCGCCGCCGAGGCGACGGCCAAGGAAATCGGCGGAGTCTTCGCCGCCTGCGACGTCACCGACGAGGCTTCGACCCTGGCCGCCCTGGCCCAGGCCCGCGACGCCCACGGCCCGGCCCGCATCGCGGTGAGCTGCGCCGGCGTGGTGACGCCGGGCAAGGTGGTGGGGCGCAAGGGCCCCATGCCGCTGGAGACCTTCGCCCGAGTCATTCAGGTCAATCTGGTCGGCACCTTCAACGTCATGCGCCTGGCCGCCGCCGACATGGCGGGGCTGGAGCCCCTGGCGGATGGCGAGCGCGGCGTGATCGTCAACACCGCCTCCATCGCCGCCTGGGACGGGCAGGTGGGGCAGTGCGCCTACGCCTCGTCCAAGGGCGGGGTCGCCGCCCTGTCGCTGCCCGCCGCCCGCGAATTCGCCCCGCTGGGCATCCGAGTCATGGCGGTGGCGCCGGGCTATATGGAGACTCCCATGCTGGCCGGCATGCCCGACGAGGTCATGGACAATCTGGTGGCCTCGACCCTGTTCCCCCATCGCCTGGGGCGGCCCGAGGAATTCGCCAAGATGGTCCTGGCCATCTGCGACAATCCCATGCTCAACGGCAGCGCCATCCGCCTGGACGGCGCGGTGCGGATGCCGCCGCAATAATGGCCCGGCGACTGAGGGGCTGGGCAAAATGATGTCATACGGTTGCCACAATCGGCTGGTGTAGTCCCGGATGTCACGGAACCTTCGCTTGTTGGCGAGGTTCGGTGGCACTAGGTAAGACGTAGCGAAACCAGGACGACCGTAGCATCATGATCCCGACTTTGGACGAATATTGCCACTGCCCCCATTGCGGTCGCCGCACCCGGCATTCCGTGGTCAGGGAGAGGGTGCTCGCCCCGGTCCTGTGGTGCCTGTCGTGCTTCCGCACCCGGGTCGAGGCCGTCGAGGGCACCCCGGTGGCGGGCTCGCTGCCGGCGCTGGGCGTGGACGCAGGCCAGACCTACCGTCTCGCCGGTTGATGGGGCGGGTGGGGCAAGGCTACACTCGGCCTGCCGCCACGCCCCTCAAGACCGGAGTATTCCCCCCATGAGCGACGTCGACGCCCTCAAGGCCGAGGTCAAGAAGCTGAACGCCCAGGCGACCCAGGCCAAGATGGACCTGCACGACCTGTCCGAGGAACTGCCCATCGGCTGGGAGAAGATCCCGGACGTGGCGGCGTCCTGCCACGATCTCTATGCCCGCCTGACCCAGGCCCGCGCCGCGCTGAAGGCGGCGGGGGGCTGAGCGCGGTTTTCTTGTCATCCCGAACGCAGTGAGGGATCTCCGCCTGGACCGACGGTGCCGAATCGAACCCACCGGATCAGGATGAGATCCCTCGGTCGCTTCCGCTCTCTCTGGATGACAATCGTTTACCCCAGATCGATGGACTCGACCTCGGCTTCCCCGATGATCCAGGGAACGAAGACCCGCGACACCCGGGCGAAGCGCTCGGGCGCATCGGTGGCGAGATAGCGCACCCGCGCCGTGCCGCCTGGGGCGCGCAGGCCCCTCAGGCTCAGCAGATCCTCCAGCACCATGGCGGTGGTCGAGGCGGAATCCACCACGGCCACGTCCCGGCCCAGCAGCCGGCGGAACAGCGGCGCCAGGGCGGGAAAGTGGGTGCAGCCCAAAAGCAGGCAATCGGCGGCGTCGGGGCCGGAAAACAGCGGGTCCAGGTAGTGACGGGCAATCTGTTCGGCGATGGGGCCGTCCACCAGGCCTTCCTCGACCATGGAGACGAACAGCGGGCAGGGCAATTGCGTCACCTGGGCATTGGGCCGGGAATGCAGAATGGCGCGGGGATAGGTGCCGGCCTGGACGGCGCTTTCCGTGGCGATGACCGCGATGCGGCCGCGGGCCGAGGCCGCGGCGGCGGCGGTAGCTCCGGGCTCGACTACGCCGATCACCGGCAGGCCGGGAAAGGCGGCGCGCAAGCCCTCCAGGGCATGGGCCGACGAGGTGTTGTCGGCTACCAGCAGGGCCTTGATGCCGTAGGACACCAGCCGCCGGGTGGCTTCCAGGGCGTAGGCGGCCACGGTCTGGGCGCTCTTGGTGCCATAGGGCAGGCGGGCGGTGTCGCCCAGATAGATCAGCGACTCGCCGGGCAGGCGCTCGCGCACCGCCTTCAGCACGGTCAGCCCGCCGACGCCGGAATCGAAAATACCGATGGGAAGGGTGGGGTTGCCGCTCATGATGTCCGGATCGGAAAATTAGGCCAGATGCATACTTAGACCTCCATCCGACCTCCGGCAAGGGGCGGCATTTAGGGGCTGGAACAGGCCCGCGCTTCGTCGTACGGTGCCTGCCGGTTGACCGGAGTCACATAAGGAACCGCTTATGACGCAGGCGCTGGACCGCGAGGTGCTGCTGCAATTGCAATTCGCGCCGCTGTTTACCGGGCTGGCGGAGAGGGATGTCCGCCAATTGCTCGAGGGCGCCGAACTGCTGGTCCTGGGCCACGAGCACCTTCTCTACCGCGAGGGAGAGGCGGTGGATCGCTTCTACGTGGTTCTGGACGGCCACGTGGAGCTGTCGCTGGACGTGGACGGCAAGAAGAGCGTGGTCGAAGTGGCGCGGCGCTCCACCGTGCTGGGCGACGCCGCCATGTTCGGGCCCGGGCGTTACATCATGACCGCCCGCGTGTTGACCGGCGCCACCCTGCTGTCCATTCCGGCCCAGTCCTTCCGCGCCCGCCTGGAAGAGCGCCTGGACATCACGCTGCACATGCTGACCACCATGAGCTTCCGCCTGCGCATGCTGGTCCGCCAGATCGCCGAGCTGAAGCTGAAGACCACGGCCCAGCGCCTGGGCTCCTTCCTGCTGACCATGACCGAGGCCGAGGAAGGCCGTGCCGAGCTGCGCTTTCCCTATGACAAGAAGCTGGTGGCCGACCAGTTGGGCATGAAGCCGGAAAGCCTGTCGCGGGCGCTCGGCAAGCTGGGGCGGCTGGGCGTCGAATCCCTGCCCGACAATCTGGTGGTCATCGCCGAGGTGGCCACCTTGCGCGAATTCTGCGCCGAAGAAGAGGTGGGATAAGGCCCATGGCACTCAACGCCGCCGAACTGGAACTCGTGGCCCAGGCTCCGCTGCTGGCGGGGCTGTCCTCGGCCGACCTCGCCCTGTTGATGGATGGCGCCCATTCCGCCGCCTATCCCGAGACGGAACTGCTGTTCAGCCAGGGAGACAAGGCCGACCGCTTTTTCATCCTGCTGGAAGGCCGGGTCAACATCTTCGCCCTGACCGAGACCGGCGACCAGTCCATCATCGAGGTGTTCGACCCCATCGTCTCCTTCGCCGAGGCCGCCATCTTCTCGTCGGGCATCTTTCCGCTGAACGGCGAGGTGATGGCCGGCTCGCGGCTGGTGCACGTGCCGGCTGCGCAATTCCTCAAGCGTCTGGCCGACAACCGCTCGCTGGGGCCGATGCTGCTGGGCGGCCTGTCCCAGTGGCAATTCCGTCTGATCCACGAGATCAGCGAACTGAAAAGCAAGTCGCCCGGCCAGCGTCTGGCCACCTTCCTGCTGGCCCTGGCCGCCAAGGCGGGGGCCGACGCCGCCGGCCGCGTGCGCCTGCCGCTGACCAAGGCGGTGCTGGCCAGCCGGATCGGCATCGCGCCGGAAAGCCTGTCGCGCGCCCTCAACCGCCTCAAGGCCTATGGCGTCGATACCCATGGCCGCGAGGTGGAGATCACCGATGTGGAGGCACTCCGCCGCATGGTCCGCGAGGGAAGCGGGGAGTAGCGGGGCGTTCCGTCACCGTCTTAAATGCATCCAATCCGCACAGAAGTTGTCGGCTTAACAAACGTCAAGGCGGCACTCCGGGCGGACGGGCAGCTTTGCACCATCCTTGCGGAAGGTATGTGACATGGCCGTTGAAGGGGTGAGTGGAGAAGGGAAGGAGGCTGGTGGGCCGCCGGAATGGCTGTCCCTGGCGCTCGAATCTCCGCCCATGGACGTCCGGCCGCTGCTGGTCCAGGGCGTCGATCCCTTCGCCGCCGTCATGGAGGCCGTGGCCGGGATCGAGTTCGGCGGCGTGCTGGTGATCGACGCGCCCTTCAATCCGTCGCCGCTGCGGCGCATCCTGGCGGCGCGGGGCTTTTCCTCCTATGGCCGCAAGCTGAACGAAGGCCACTGGCGGGTGTTCTTCCACCTGGACGGCGGCGAGGACTGGGAAAGCGGCGCCGAGGTCGAAGTGGGGCCAGAGGGCGCCATGACCTGGCGCGAGGAGGACGGCCTGCACATCGACGTGCGCAAGCTCACTCCGCCCAATCCCATGCTGGCCATCCTGCGGCTGATCGAAGGCGCCGGTCCCGGCGAGATTGTGGTGGTGCATCACGAGCGCGAGCCCCATTTCCTCGCTCCGGAACTGGCCGAGCGCGGCTGGCGCATCGCCCGGGTCTCGACCGAGGTCGTCAATGTCAGGCTGTGGCTGGAGCGGGAAAGCTGATGTTTCCCGGCAGCTTCATGATGGGGGCGAAGGATCGCCTCCTGCCTCCGTCCATCCCCTACCGCTTCTTCGTGGCGGCGGTGTTCTTCCACCTGCTGGCCTGGGTGCTGCTGCTGGTCGGCAACGAGGGCGTGATCGGCTTCGTCGGCGGCCAGGGCATGACCCTGGCGGCGCTGCATCTGATCACCCTGGGCACCCTGGCCATGACCGCCATGGGCGCCGCCATCCAATTGCTGCCGGTGGCGACGCGCCGGCCGCTGGGTCCCATCTGGGCCATCAAGCTGATGTTCATCCTTTATGCCCCCGGCGTGGCGCTGTTCGCCGGCGGCCTCGCCCATTCCATCCCCTGGGCCCAGCATGGCGGCGCGACGCTCTGTGTCGCCGGCCTGGCCCTGTTCGGCGGGCTGGTGGGGGCCAATCTGCGCAAGGTCGACGATCTGCCCGGCGTCACCCGTCATGCCTGGCTGGCGGTGGCGTCGCTGATCGGTCTGGCCGTCCTCGGGCTGGTTCTGGTGGTGGATTTCACCAAGGGCTTCCTGCCCGACCACGCCTCGGTGGCGGCGGCCCACGCCGTGCTGGCCGGCTACGGCTTCATGGGCATGCTGGCGCTGGGCTTTTCCTATGTGCTGATCCCCATGTTCGTGCTGGGCTCGGCGGTTCCCGACGTGGTGGGCAAGCGGACGGCGCTGCTGTCGGGGCTTGGACTGGCGCTGGGCGCCGGTGGCGCGCTGACCGGCCAGGGGCTGGTGGCGGCGCTGGGCATCCTTCTGGGGCTGGCGGCCTGCGGCGTCTACCTGCACGGCATGCGGGCCAGCTTGAAGAGCCGCATGAAGAAGCGCCTGGAGCCGTTCTTCCGCGTGGTATGGGTCGCCTGGGCGCTGCTGCCCGTCAGCCTGCTGGCCGGGCTGGCCCCGGCCCTGGGGGCGCCGCTCGACCCCTGGGCGAGCCTGTGGGGATTTTTGCTGGTTTTCGGCTGGCTCTTGTCCTTCGTCACGGCGATCCTCCAGCGGATCATGCCATTTCTGGCCTCCATGCATTCCTCGGCCCTGGGCGGCAAGCCGGCATTGCTGTCGCACCTGTCGCCCAAACTGCCGGTGGATATTCATCTGGGCTGCCACGCGGCGGCCCTGGTTCTGGTTTGCGTCGCCCTGATCGGCGGCTGGGTCTGGCCGCTGCGGCTGGGCCTGATCGCCGGTCTGGTCGGCGCGGTCGCCTTCGGTGTCTACACCGTGGAGGTGCTGCGCCGGTATCGTTCCCACATGGCCGCCGCCGCCGCGGCCCATCAACAAGGATAAGCGTCCCATGAACACCCAGACCGGCGCCCTGCTGCATCAGGCCCACATGACCACCATCGAGGCCCTGCAGTCGCTGGACGAGATGCTCGGCTCCAACAAGAAGGCTCCGGCCAAGGACGACCTGCTGGCCCGCCAGCTCAAGCAGCTGGCCCGCATCCTCAAATCGGAGGTGGAGAGCCATTTCGGCTTCGAGGAAAATCACCTGTTCAAGGTGTTCGTCGAGCAGGGCGAGACCGGCATCGTCACCATGCTGACCCACGAGCACCGCTCGATCCTGCCGCTGGCGCTGCAGGTGGCCGATCTTGCCGTCGCCGCCGCCGAGGCCGGCTTCACCGATGCCACCTGGACCGAGTTCAAGGACGCCGGCGCCGAGCTGGTCGAGCGCGAGATCTTCCACATCCAGAAGGAAGAGATGGGCCTGCTGGCCGCCATTTCCTCCCTGGTCGATCCCGAGACCGACGAGGAACTGGCCAACATCTACCGCGCCGAAGTGGGCTGAGGCGCCCCGGACACGCTAAAGGCCCCCCGGCGGTGACCGGGGGGCCTTTCTTGTTCCGGGGATTATTCCTCGTCGATGCCGGCGGCGGGCAGCACGGTGACGCCGGTGCCGTCCTCGTCCTCGATCAGGACGATGTCGCCCTCGATGCGGTCGCCGCCTTCAACCAGATTGTTGAAGTAGTGCCACAGGAAGGACACGGCGATGGTCTGGTCGATCTCGTCGTCCTCTTCCATCTCGGACTCGTCCATGGCCGATATGTCACGCAGGATCTCCAGCGAGTCCTCGAACATCTCGTTGATGTCGGGCTTGTCCTCGAGGACGCTCTTGATGATGTAGTCGTGCTCGGAATCTTCCAGCTCGTACTTCCACTGGGCATTGCCCGACTTGTAGTAAACGGTGATCATCAAGCCTGCTCCGTGGCCTTATGGTTCGCACCGGACCTTCGGGCATTTGCGGCCAAAAGGCAAGGGCGGGATTGCCCATTGGGGCGGGGTCGGATAAACCCATGGGGTCATTGCAACAAGGAGCCTGATCATGGCCGACAAGCCCGCCTGGGTGCTGACCATCACTTGTCCCGATACTGTCGGGATCGTGGCCGCCGTATCGGGCTTTCTCAGCACCCATGACTGCTTCATTACCGAGGCGGCCCAGTTCGGCGATCCGCTGTCGTCGCGCTTCTTCATGCGCATCGTATTCGGGGCGGGCGCCATGACGCCGCCCATGGCCGAGCTGGAAAAGCTGTTCACCGGGGTGGCCGCCCAGTTTCAGATGATCTGGAAGCTGCACGACGGCCGGCAGAAGGCCCGGGTGGTGATTCTGGTCTCCAAGTTCGGGCACTGCCTGAACGACCTGCTGCACCGCTATCACACCGGTTCGCTGCCCATCGAGATTCCGGCGGTGATCTCCAACCACCAGGAGATGCGCTCCATCGTCGAGTGGCACGGCATCCCCTATCACTACCTGGCGGTGGACAAGCACGACAAGCTGACCCAGGAAAACCGGGTGATGGAGGTGATCGAACGCGCCGACGCCGACCTGGTGGTGCTGGCCCGCTACATGCAAATCCTGTCGACCGACATGTGCGTGCGGCTGCAGGGCAAGGCCATCAACATCCACCACTCGTTCCTGCCCAGCTTCAAGGGCGCCAAGCCCTATCACCAGGCCCATTCCCGCGGCGTGAAGATCATCGGCGCCACCGCCCATTACGTCACCCCCGACCTGGACGAGGGTCCCATCATCGAGCAGGGCGTCGAGCGCGTCGACCACACCCACACCCCCGACGATCTGGTGGCCATCGGCCGCGACATCGAGAACGTGGTGCTGGCCCGCGCCGTGCGCTGGCACACCGAGCATCGGGTGCTGCTCAACGGCTCGAAGACGGTGGTGTTCCGCTGACGCCAGCGCCCGGCGCGAGTCGTGACGATCCGTCGGCAAGGCCGACGGGGCCGTGCGCTGGCACACCGAGCATCGGGTGCTGCTCAACGGCTCGAAGACGGTGGTGTTCCGGTAGTCAGTCTTTGAAGCCGACCGTGGCGAAGGCGCGCCCGATGCGCTCCGCCCCCCAATAGGAGGGCGGCATGGGCGCCTTGCCCGGCCCGCTCACCGAGGTGCCTTCACCGGGCGTTCCCAGTTCGACGCTGCCCGCCGGGCTGGTCACCACCACCCGTCCGTCGATCAACAGCACGGCCAGCGGCGCATCCAGCGGGCCGCCCCAGAACTGGGTGCCGCGCACGCCGACCGAGGCCAGGGGCGTTTTCACCGTCAGGGGGTGGTCGGGCAGCTTGCCCACCGCGCCGGTGCGCAGCAGGAACGAGCCCTGGGCCAGGGCCAGTTCCGCCGCGCCAGCCGCCTGGGCGGCATTCCACTCATAGGTGGCCACTTTCATCTCGGCGCCGTCGCTCAAGATCAGTTCCATGCCATCGCTGAACTGAACCAGCAGCCGGGCGCCGGAGCCGGTGCGCAGGGACTCGCCGCTCCGGATGGGGTCTCCCACCGCCAGGGGACGGCTTTGGACGCCGATGCGGGCCTCGGCGCTGCCTTGCAGGCGGATAACCCTGCCTGCCGGTTCCGCCGCCGGGGCTTCGTCGGTCAAGGTCAGCTCCATGCCGTTGTGGAGCTGGACCTGCAGCCGGGCGCCGGGGCCGGTGTGCAGGGACTCGCCGTTCCGGATGGGGTCTCCCGCCGCCAGGGGGCGGCGGTGGGTGCCATCGCGGGCCTCTGCGCTGCCCTGCAGGCCGATGACCTTGCCCGCCGGTTCCGTCGCCAGGGCACCGGAGGCCAGCAGGATGATTCCCAGGATCACGGCGGCCAGCGCTTGTGGAACAGGCATTCCCAACTCCCCCCTTTGCCGGGCAAACTCGCTTCGTTATTTCGTACTGCGCCGAGGGGCGGTCAAGGAGGGTAAAAGCATGGGTGTCTGGTTGATGCTGGCCGGGATCAATGGCGCCATGGCCATCGGCTTCGCGGCCTGGGGCTCGCATGGGGTGGAGGGCGATGCCGCCCGCTGGGTGGCGCTGGGCAGTCAGTTCCAGTTGCTGCACGCGGCGGCACTGCTGGCCCTGGCCCGCCATTGCGCCGAGGGACGGCGGCTGTTCCGTCCCGCCGCATGCCTGATGGTGGCCGGCATTGCGCTGTTTTGCGGCTCCCTCTATCTGAAGGCTTTAGGGGTCGGCCTGCCGGTCCCGATGGTAACACCCTTTGGTGGAATAAGTTTGATGACGTCCTGGCTGTTGCTGGGTGTGGGCGGTTGGTTAGCCGGTGATCATGCTCGGATTTGACTTGGGGGCGGGAATTGCCCATGATGCCAACGTGATGGGCGGCCTATGGCATTGGGGTCAGTGGGGGCCGTCGGCAAAATAGGATGGTCATGGCTAAGTCTGTGCTGATCGTGGAAGACAATGACTTGAACATGAAGCTGTTCAAC
This sequence comes from Paramagnetospirillum magneticum AMB-1, assembly GCF_000009985.1. Lineage (GTDB taxonomy): Bacteria > Pseudomonadota > Alphaproteobacteria > Rhodospirillales > Magnetospirillaceae > Phaeospirillum > Phaeospirillum magneticum. The sequence goes on along the minus strand of NC_007626.1, from coordinate 3,924,562 downwards.
GATTTGCTGCAGGCCAACGGCTACGAGACCATCCAGACCAAGGACGGCCGCGAGGCCATGGATATCGCCCGCAAGCATCATCCCGACCTGATCCTGATGGATATCCAGCTGCCCGAGATTTCCGGCCTGGAAATCACCAAGATGCTGAAAAGCGATGCCGAACTGAAATCCATTCCGGTGGTCGCCGTCACCGCCTTCGCCATGAAGGGTGACGAGGAAAAGATCCGCGAGGGGGGCTGCGAGGGCTATATCGCCAAGCCCATCTCGGTGGCCAATTTCCTGCAGACCGTGGCGCGCTTCCTGGAATAGGGCTCGCTTTTTCCCGAAAAAATGAGCGGCGGAGTCCGTCATCCCGGCAACCCTCGGGAGGGGGAGGTCCTTCGCATGCGTCCGGGATGACACCCGGTCGCGGACAAAGAAAAGGGCGCCCGAAGGCGCCCTTTGATCCTTGCTGTCGCTGCCGGTCCTGCGACCGGCGCCCGACTACTTGATCTTGGCTTCCTTGAACTGGACGTGCTTGCGCACGACCGGATCGTACTTGCGGAATTCAAGCTTCTCGGTCGTCTTGCGGGGATTCTTCTTCGCCACGTAGAAGAAGCCCGTCCCCGCGGTGCTCAACAGCTTGATGAGAATGGTGGCAGGCTTGGCCATGGCGAAAATCCCGAACAGCGTTGGTGATGAAAACTTGAGGCGCGCACCATACTGATCCCGACAGCAGAGTCAAGTCAGAATAGCTTGGTCTTGGCAAGCGAGGGGCATTCGAAGGGCAATTCCCCCTCCGCCACCAGTTGCTCGAACGAGCGGACCTGGTCGCGGCCGTGGGCTTTGGCGTAGTACAGGGCGCGATCGGCGTTGCCGATCACCACCGAGGGCAGGTCGTCGCAGTCGATGCGCACGAAGCCGGCGCTGACCGTGATGCGCTCCACTTCCGGGAAGGCGAAAGCCGCCACCGTGGCGCGGAAGCGCTCGAACACCGCCTGGGCGGCCGAGAAGGTGGTGGGAGCCAGCAGGACGACGAATTCCTCGCCCCCGAAGCGAAAGAGCTTATCCTCGCTGCGGAAGGCCTTGCGCATCAGGGCCGACAGCAACAGCAGCACCTCGTCGCCGAACACATGGCCGTGGGTGTCGTTGATGGCCTTGAAGCGATCGATGTCGATGATGCCCAGCCAGTGGTGCTGGCCATCCAGATGGGCTTCGCGCCGGTTGCCGTTGAACGACACATCGATGTGGCGGCTTTCGAGGACGATGGAGCTGAAGTTCTCGTCGAAGGTCTTGCGGTTCTTCAGCCCCGTCAGGGTGTCGCGCGCTGCGTCCCACAGGACGGTCAGGTAGTTGCGGTAGATGGCGACGAAGCCCTTGATCAGCGCCTCGGGCTCGGTCTGGCCGGGATTGGTGCGGGTTACCAGGAAGGCGCAGACCTTGCCGCGGTCGTCGACCACCGGGTGGGCGCGGCGGATGCTGTCGTCGGCCATGGTCTCGCTGCGTTCGGTCCCCAGGGCCATGCAGTCCAGCAGCAGGGGGTCGGTGCCGATTTCCTGCAATTCATCCGAGGGCGCGCTGCCGCCGCTGCTGCGGCTGGCGGCCCAGTCGATGAAGATGCCGTTGGCGGTGGGCATGGGGGTGCAGATGCCGCAGAACGGCAGGGCGGCCAACTCCGCCAGGGTCGCGGTCAGGCAGTCTTCCAGGTGCTTCTGGCTGCGCTGCTCGGTCAGCAGCACAACAGATGATAGAATCGATTCCGGCGTGATCGACACGTGAAGGGCCTTCTCCAAAAGTATTCCCCACAAGCTTATTCCCAAGGATACGTGCGGAGTCAATGAGCGTCTGGTGACGGGGCGCTCTATCACCTTTAGGTGAAGATGCGTATCCTCGCCGAAATAACTCATAAAAAATGTATTTTTAAAATAAACGACACATGATATTCGTGTTTTAACCCAAGGATCACCGAATGGAGTTTCCCATGGCTTTGCGCTTTCCCACTCTCGCCGTCCTGGCGGCCTTGGCCCTGGTTCCGGCCGGGGCCTCGGCCGAGGACAAGGTGCCGGGCGAGTTGCTGAACGTGTCCTACGACATCGCCCGCGAACTGTTCCAGCAGATCAACCCCGCCTTCCAGGCCACCCCGGCGGGCAAGCTCGCCGACGGCAAAGCCATCGAGATCAAGCAGAGCCACGCCGGCTCGTCCAAGCAGGCCCGCGCCATCCTCGAAGGCCTGCCCGCCGACGTGGTGACCTTCAACCAGGTGACCGACGTCCAGGTCCTGGCCGACAAGGGCTTCGTGCGCAAGGACTGGCAGACCGCCTTTCCCAGTGGCGCCTCGCCCTATTACTCGCTGCCGGCCTTCGTGGTGCGAAAGGGCAACCCCAAGAACATCAGGAACTGGGACGATCTGGTCCGCCCGGATGTGAAGGTGGTGTTCCCCAACCCCAAGACCTCGGGCAACGGCCGCTACACCTATCTGGCGGCCTATGCCTTCGCGCTGGAGGCGGCCAAGGGCGATCAGGTCCAGGCCAAGGAATTCATCCGCAAGCTGGTGGCCAACGTGCCGGTGTTCGACACCGGCGGCCGTGGCGCCACCACCACCTTCGTCGAGCGGGCCACCGGCGACGTGCTGGTCACCTTCGAGGCCGAGGTGGGCGGCGTGATCAAGGAATTCGGCGCCGACAAGGTGGAAGGCGTGATCCCGCCGGTCAGCATCCTGGCCGAATTCCCGGTGGCGGTGGTGGACAAGGTGGCGGCCAAGAAGGGCTCGGCCAAGACCGCCAAGGCCTATCTCGACTTCCTGTATTCCGATGACGGACAGGAGATCCTGGCCAAAAACTTCTACCGGGTGCGCTCGGAGAAGGTGGCGGCCCGGCATGCGGCCGCCTTCCCCAAGGTGCGCCTGTACACCACCGAGCTGTTCGGCGGCTGGGACAACATCCAGAAGATCCACTTCGCCGAGGGCGGAATCTTCGATCAGGTCTTCGGTAAGAAGTGATGCGTCTCCGGCGCGATCCGGCTAAAAGGTCTCTCACCCGGCGGTGCTCCGCCGGGTGATGGCCAGACAGGTCCCACCGGAGTTTGCATGATGCGCGCCCGCAGGCTTTTGCCCGGCTTCTCGTTGACCATGGGTATGACGCTGGCCTATCTCGGCCTGATCGTCCTGCTGCCCCTGGGCGCCATGCTGGTCAAGGCGGCGGGCATGAGCCTGGAGGGTTTCATCGCCGCCACCACCGGGCCGCGCGCCCTGGCCGCCTATCAGGTCACCCTGGTGTCGGCGGCCGAGGCGGTGATCTTCAACGGTCTGGCCGGGCTGCTGTTCGCCTGGGTGCTGGCCCGCTATCAGTTCGCCGGGCGCAACCTGCTGGACGCCCTGATTGACCTGCCCTTCGCCATGCCCACCGCCGTGGCGGGCCTGGCCCTGGCCGCCGCCTTCGCTCCCAACGGCTGGGTGGGTCAGCATCTGGAGCCCCTGGGCTTCAAGGTGGTCCATGCCCAGCCGGGTATCGCCATCGCCATGGCCTTCACCAGCCTGCCCTTCGTGGTGCGAAGCGTGCAGCCGGTGATCGAGGAACTGGAGACCGAGACCGAGGAGGCGGCCCGCACCCTGGGCGCTTCCGAGATGCAGATTTTCCTGAAGGTGATCCTGCCCACCCTGGCGCCATCGCTGCTGGCCGGCATGTCCCCTGGCCTTCGCCCGCTGCCTGGGCGAGTTCGGCGCCATCATCTTCATCGCCGGCAACCGCCCGTTCGAGACCGAGATCGCCGCCCTGCTGATCTTCATCAAGCTGGAGGAATACGAATTCGGCTCGGCCACCGCCATCGCCACCGTGGTGCTGGCCTTCGCCTTCGTCACCATGCTGCTGACCAACGGCATCCAGGCCTGGCAGCAGCGCTACCTGGCAAAGGGGTGAGACGATGATTCCCGCCATGGCCGTTCACCACGTTCCCCGCCGTCGTCCCGGCGGTGCCCGGCGCGCCCTGCTGATCGGGCTGGCCGGGCTGCTGGCCCTGGGCTTCCTGATGGTGCCCATGGCGGTGATCTTCGCCCAGGCCCTGTCCAAGGGCTGGGCGGCGTGGTGGGCGGCGGTCAGCCATCCCGAGACCCTGCACGCCATCGGCCTGTCCCTGGTGGTGGTGGCGGTGGTGGTGCCCGTCAACGCCGTCTACGGGCTGGCGGTGGCCTGGGCAGTGACCAAGTTCCGCTTCAAGGGCAAGAAATGGCTGGTGGCCCTGGTGGAGGCGCCGTTCTCGGTGTCGCCCATCGTCGCCGGCGTCGCCGCCCTGATGGTCTATGGCGGCTCCGGCCTGCTGGGACCCTGGCTGGAGGAGCACGACATCAAGGTGATGTTCGCGCTGCCGGGCATCGTCATCGCCACCCTGTTCGTCACCAGCCCGTTCATCGCCCGCGAGCTTTTGCCGCTGATGCAGCTGCAGGGCACCGATGACGAGGAAGCCGCCCTGACCCTGGGGGCGGGGGGGCTGTCCATCTTCCTGCGGGTGACGCTGCCCAACGTCAAATGGGCGCTGTTTTACGGCATCATCCTTTGCGCCGCCCGTTCGCTGGGCGAATTCGGCGCCGTCTCGGTGGTGTCGGGCCAGGTGCGGGGCGAGACCATGACCCTGCCGCTGCAGATCGATCTGCTGTATCACGACTATGACAGTTCGGGGGCCTTCGCCGCGGCGTCGGTGCTGACCCTGCTGGCCCTGGTGACCCTGGGGCTGAAGCTGCTGGTCGAGCGCTTCTACGACCGCGAGATCGAGGACACCCTGGCCGAGCGCCAGGGATGATCAGGCCTGGCCCCCGGGCAAGGTGAAGCGGAACCTCGATCCCTCTCCGGGCACTGATTCCACCCAGATTCGGCCGCCGTGATGCTCGACGATCTTGCGGCAGACCGCCAGCCCGATGCCGGTGCCCTCGTAATCGGCGCGGGAGTGCAGGCGCTGGAAGATGTCGAAGATCCGCTCGAAGCCGTCGGGAGGGATGCCGATGCCGTTATCGGCGACGGTCAGGGTCCAGCCGTCATGATTGCGTTCCGCCGAGACGGTTACCGTCAGCGGGCGCCCGGGCTGGCGATATTTCACCGCATTGCCGATCAGGTTCTGCATCAGGCGGATCATCTCACCCCTGGCCCCCGTGATCTCCGGCAGGTCCGGAGCAACGGTAACGGTGCCGCCGCTTTCCTTGATGGGAAGGGCGAGATTCAGAATGGCGATGGATGCCGCCTCGCCGAGAGACACGGTGCCGAGGCCGTCCCGCAGGCGGCCGACCCGGGAGAACTCCAGCAGATCGAGGACCATCTGGTCCATGCGCTTGGCCCCGTCGCGGGCGAATTCCATGAACTGGCGGCCATCCTCGTCCAGCAGGGCGGTGTAGCGCCGCCCCAGCAGGCCGAGATAGCTGGAGATCATGCGCAGCGGCTCGCGCAGGTCGTGGCTGGCCACGTAGGCGAACTGCTCCAGTTCCCGGTTGGACTTGTCCAGGTTGCGCAGCAGTTCCGCCTGGCGGTCGCGGTGTTCCACCCATTCGGTGATGTCGCGGCCAGCCGCCTGGATTTCCACGATGTTCCCCGACATGTCGCGGATAGCCGCCCCTTCCCACGAAACCCAGCGCAAGCCGCAGGTCATCGTCATGCGGCATTCCACCGTTGCGCGGAAGGCCGGCGGCGACAGGGCGGTGGCGAGAGCCTGGGCGGTGGCCGGCTGATCCTCCTCGTGGACGAAGGTCCGCCACGACCGGCCGACAGCCTGGGCGGCGTCCAGGCCATGGCTGCGGGCAAAGGCCTCGTTGACGAATACCAGGCGGTCATCGGGGGTAAGCCGGACCACCAGATCGTTCTGGGTCTCGATCAGTCCGCGATAGCGCTCCTCGCTGGCCCGGAGGGCGACAAGGTGCCGGTTGAGCAGGGCGGTGAGGCCGAGAATGGCGATAACCAAGGTTCCCACCACCGCAGCCATGGTCAGTGCCTCGGCGCGCCACGGCGCCAGCACGCCGTCCAACGGGCGGCCGACGATCACCACCAGGGGCGGCAGGGCCGGCTCGGACAGGGAGCGGACGGCCGACACCTTCTCTTTCCCATCGGTGGCGGTGACGTGCACGAAGGTGTTCGCCGTTCCGCCGGCCTTGCGGTGCATGGAGAAGGCGCCGCCCTTGGCGATGTTCTTGCCCACATAGAGCTCGGGCTCGGGGTCGCGGTCGATGATGTCGCCTTCCGGGGTAACCAGCAATGCGCCCGCCCCCTCCTCGCCACTGTGCACCGATTGCAACAGGGTCTGGAAATAGCCCAGCTCGAGTGAGACCGCTACGATGCCGTCGAACTGGCCGTCGGGGCCGGAAAGCGGCATGGAGACCATGATCACCAGGCTGTTGTTCTGGCCGATGGGCAGGGGCTCTGAGACGAAAAGATCGCGGGCCGGCGGCAACTCCCGCGCATTCCGGAAGAACGATCTTTCGCTTGTGTCCCGTCCCTCCACCTGGGGAAGGGTGGCGATGGTGACGATGCCATCGGCATTGACGATGAAGGCCTGGCGGATTTCGGGGACGATTCTGGTTCGGGTGGCCATGAAGCGTCTGAGCGCGTTGGTGTCGTCGCGTGGCGCCTCGGCGATGGCGCGCAGCATCAGGCGCACCACCCGCAGGCTGCCGCGCACCTGCTCCTCGGTGACCCGGGCGGTGTCGGCGAGATTGGCGCTGGCCGTCTGGATGGTTCGCCGATAGCCGGTCTGGAGCTGTATTCCGGTCAGAATGATCAGCAGCAGGGTCAGGCTGACGGACAACCCCCAAATTCCCCGAGGGCGTAATCCGGCGAGTGGCGAGGATTTGTGGCCGGAAGGCATTCGGACCCCAGGATAGTTACCGCGAAACTATACCCCAGGGTTTGTGGCTGGCCTAGGCAAACCAATTCCCGATCCGGCGCGGGTATTGCGCGCCGTCTCGCTTTTTCATTTCCACCTCTCTCCGGAATGCGTAGATTCGTGGCCTCTCCGCAGACTATTTTCCAAGGCGGAAGGAGGGGGGACGGGGCATGGAAACCGAGCTTCCCATTGCCATTTCCCGCAATCCCGGAGACGGCCGGGGTGGTCCGGCGGGAGTGGTGCTGGAGTTTCGCGCCGAGCCCGGGCTGGGTCGCCGTTTCCTGATGCTGACCTGTTCGGCCGTGGCCCTGTGGCTGGTGGCCTGCTGGCTGGTGTCGGGCGAGTATGTGGTCTGGCGGGCCAGGGAATCACTGGCCCAAGTGGACCACGACGTCCACCTGAGCATCGACGACATGACCCAGGGTCTTCAGCGGACACTGGCGGTCTTCCACGGCATTCCATCGGCTCTGGGCCGCGATCGGGAGGTGGTGGACGCCCTGCGCCGGTACGGTGATCCTCTCGAACCGCGCCCGCTGTCCCAAGACCGGCGCCGGAGCGGTCTGTCGTCCGACCCGCAGCTTGACCGGCTGAACCGTTCGCTTGCAGCATCGGTGGGCGACATTGCCGGGATCAGCGTCATCTGGCTGATCAATCCCGCCGGCGATGCCGTGGCCGCCAGCAATCACGACCGCCCCGAGAGCTTCGTCGGGACCAATTATCGGGACAGGACCTATTTCTCCGAGGCCATGGCCGGGCGGTTCGGGCACCAGTTCGCGCTGGGGCGCAATACCAACATTCCGGGCCTGTTCTTCTCCGCCCCGGTTCGCGACGGCAACCGCATTCTTGGCGTGATGGCCCTGAAGGTCGACATTCCCTATCTGGCGTCCTGGGTCAACCAGGCCAACGCCTTCGTCAGCGACAATTACGGCGTGGTGATCCTGGCCCAGGACAAGGGGCTGGAGATGTCCACGCTGCCGGGCGCGGGCGTGGTGGGGCTGTCCCCGCAGGAGAGGATCGCCCGCTACAAGCGGTCCGAGTTCGTCGAGTTGCCCATCGTGCCGTGGGGGGCGCCCGACCACCCCAACCTGTATCGCTGGGGGGCAGATGGTGTGCCTTACATCCGCCTTTCAACCATCCTGCCCGACGATGATCTCGCCCTGACCGTCTTGGCGCCGGTGGACCGCTTGGCCACCATGGACGAGGACCGGCTGTGGCAGTTCAGCCTGGCGGGCGCCATGGGGACGCTGGTGATCATCCTGGCCGGCTTCGCCACCCATCACTGGGTCGATCGCGAACGCAGCCGGCGCAATCGGGCCAGCCGCCAGCAGGTGGAATATCTGGCCACTCACGATGTCCTGACAGGTCTGTTCAGCCGCATCGTTCTCGACCAGTTCATCGGACACGGCATCGCCAGGGCGAAGCGGACGGGGCGTGGGATGGCCGTGCTCTTCATCGATTTGGATCAATTCAAGGATGTCAACGATACCCTGGGCCACGAGGTGGGCGATCTGGTGCTGAAGGACGCGGCGCGCCGTCTGCAGCAGACGGTCCGCGAAGCCGATGTGGTCATCCGCCAGGGGGGCGACGAGTTCATCGTGCTGCTTTTCGATCAACCGCAGGCCAGCGACGTCCGCCAGGTGGCTGAAAAGATTCAGGCGGCTCTGGGGGTGCCCTACTCCATCACTGATCCGCCCCAGAATCTGTCGGCCAGCATCGGTATCGCCTGTTATCCCGAGCATGGGGAGACCGCCTCGCTGCTGCTGCGCCACGCGGATTCCGCCATGTACCAGGCCAAGGAGCGAGGCGGGCGATGCTGTCGCTTCTTCGAGGCGGGGGCTGGGACAACGGCGTAAGGGATCCCGCCCTGTCGGCAGGATCCCGGCCGCCATGCGGCCGAGGGCGGTCAGCCGCCCTCCCGCCGTCCTCCGGTATGGAGCGCCAGGGCGCGGGCCAGTTCGTAGACGCGCTTGCGCACGTTGGGGTCGCCGATCTTGTAGTAGGTGCGGACCAGATCGAGGGTTTCGCGCTTGCTCATGGGGTCGATCTGCTGCGGAACCGGCTCCTGGGTGGCGCGTACCATATGGCGCGGGCTGGCCGCCATGACGTCGGGTGACATTTCGTCGTAGAAATATTCCACCGGCACTTCAAGGGCTCGGGACAGATCGAACAGCCGCGAGGCTCCGATCCGGTTGGCACCGCGCTCATATTTCTGGATCTGCTGAAACGTGAGACCCAGCGCCTCTCCCAAGGCTTCCTGGCTGAGACCCATCAGGGTTCGCCGCAGGCGAAGCCGGCTGCCCACATGCACATCGATGGGATTGGGGCGGCCGCCCGGCGTCCTTCCCCGGCTTGATTGACGTGTGGTATCCATTGCGCGCCTCCGCTGAGGTTGTAACGGCCCCTATTTGGGACTGTGCATACAAGCCGCGCAAGTCGCAATTTTCAACAAAAGAATCGCAATGTGACTCGTTGAAAAAGTTATTCCCGCATTTGTATGCAATACGGCGTCTATTCGAAGAAAAAATACCCCCCGGGAGCTTCCTCCCGGGGGGCGTCGGTCGGTTGGGATCGGTCGGTTTAGCCGACGATCTCGCAGCCCGAGAAGAAGTAGGCGATTTCGATGGCGGCGTTTTCGGCCGAGTCGGAACCGTGCACCGAATTGGCCTCCACCGATTCGGCGAAGTCGGCGCGGATCGTGCCGGGAGCGGCATTGGCCGGGTTGGTGGCGCCCATGATCTCGCGGTTGCGGGCGACGGCGCCTTCACCTTCGAGGACCTGGACGACCACGGGGCCGGAGATCATGAAGTCGACCAGTTCGCCGAAGAACGAGCGCTCGGCATGGACCGAGTAGAACTGCTGGGCCTGGGCCTTGGTCAGCTGGACGCGCTTCTGCGCCACGAAGCGCAGGCCGGCTTCCTCGAAACGGGCGTTGATCTTGCCGGTCAGGTTGCGGCGGGTGGCGTCGGGCTTGATGATCGACAGGGTACGTTCGATGGCCATTGGTGAATTCCTTTCGGCGGTTGCTCGCGCCGCGCCTGGGGTCGGAAGTGGGCGGCCGCGTACGACCCCCGGCGCGGCCGGGCGCATCCGGGGACGGCGGGTTATAACCTCATTGAATGAGGAGAGCAACGGTCTCTACAAGCCCGCCTTTGCCGAGAGGGCGCCGCCGTGCTATTGACGCGGCCATGCTGCATATCAACGACCTCACTTTCCGCTATGGCGGCCGGGCCATCTTCGAGCAGGCGACCGTTCACATCCCGGCCGGGGCGCGTGTCGGCCTGGTCGGGCGCAATGGCACCGGCAAGACCACCCTGTTCAAGCTGATCCTGGGCGAACTGCACCCCGATGGCGGCGAGATCAACCTGCGCCCCCGCGCCCGGCTGGGCCGGCTGGCCCAGGAGGCGCCCGAGGGCGACATCTCGTTGATCGATTGCGTGCTGGCCGCCGACACCGAGCGCACCGCCCTGTTCGAGGAGGCGGAGACCTCCACCGACGGCCACCGCATCGCCGAGATCCACGAGCGGCTGATGGCCATCGACGCCCATTCTGCACCGTCGCGGGCCGCCGCCATCCTGTCGGGGCTGGGCTTCGACGCCGAGGCGCAATTGCAGCCGGTCTCGGACTTCTCGGGCGGCTGGCGCATGCGCGTCGCCCTGGCGGCGTCGCTGTTCACCGTTCCCGACCTGCTGCTGCTGGACGAGCCCACCAATCACCTGGATCTGGAAGCCACCTTGTGGCTGCAAAGCCACCTGGCCGCCTATCCCGGCACCCTGGTGGTGATCAGCCACGACCGCGAGATGCTCAACGAGGTGGCCAACCGCATCATCCACCTGGAGAACGGCAAGCTGAACGCCTATGGCGGCAATTACGACCGCTTCGAGGCGACCCGCCGGGCCCGCATGGAATTGCAGGCCAAGGCCTTCACCAAGCAGCAGGAACAGCGCAAGAAGATCCAGTCCTTCATCGACCGCTTCAAGGCCAAGGCCACCAAGGCCGCCCAGGCCCAAAGCCGGGTCAAGATGCTCGAGCGCATGGAGATGGTGGTCCCCGTGGTCGAGGACCGCGCCATGTCCTTCGACTTCCCCGATCCCGAACCGCTCAGCCCGCCCATCATCGCCATCGACCACGGCGTGGCCGGGTATGGCGACAAGGTGGTGCTGAAGGGGCTCGACATCCGCATCGACATGGACGACCGCATCGCCCTTCTGGGCGCCAACGGCAACGGCAAGTCGACCCTGGCCAAGATCTTTTCCGGACGCCTCGACCTGCTGAGCGGCCAGTTCCGCAAGCCGCCCAAGCTGAAGATCGGCTATTTCGCCCAGCATCAGACCGAGGAATTGCGGCTGGACGAGACGCCCTACGAGCATATGGCCCTGCTGATGAAGGGCCTGCCCGAGGCCAAGGTCCGCGCCCAGCTTGGCCGCTTCGGCTTCGAGCAGGACCGCGCCAACGTCAAGGTCGCCAGCCTGTCGGGCGGCGAGAAGTCGCGCCTGCTCTTCGCCCTGATGAGCCGCGAGGCGCCTCACCTGATGATCCTGGACGAGCCCACCAATCACCTGGACATCGACGCCCGCGAAGCCCTGGTGGCGGCGCTCAACGCCTATGACGGCGCGGTGATCCTGATCAGCCACGACCCCCATCTGATCGAGCTGGCCGCCGACAGCCTGTGGCTGGTGGGCGATGGCGCGGTCAAGCCCTTCGATGGCGATCTGGCCGCCTATCGCAAGCTGTTGCTCGACCGGGCCCGCGAGGACCGCCGGGGGGCCAAGCCGGAACGGGTCGGCGACGCCGCCCAGCGCAAGGCCGATCGCAAGGCGGCGGCCGGCGCCCGCGCCCAGTTGGCGCCGCTGCGCAAGGCGGCTCTGGCGGCGGAAAAGGCCCTGGAGGATTTGGTCAAGGCCCAAAAGGTCCTGAGCGGGCAATTGGCCGACCCCAAGCTCTACCAGGGGCCGCCCGCCAAGGTCACCGAACTGCGGCGCCAGGAAGCCGATCTCGCCCGCCGGGTGGAAGAGGCGGAACTGGCCTGGCTGGCCGCCCAGGAGGAACTGGAAGCGGCGCAGGCATAGGCATTATGCCGCTTCCGGCCACCGGCCTTTCGGTATAAGCTGACCATCACCTTTTCCACCAGGGAATCGCCTCGGTGCCCACCGAGTCTTTTGCAACCAAAGGTCAGCAATGCTTCCGCCGCACCCCTGGGGGGTTGCGGACGCGTCTGCGCTTGCTGATGGTCGCCATGGTCGTGCTGCTGCTGGGAGGAGCCGCCGGCCTGCTGGTCGAACTGCGTGATGCCGCATTCGAGAAGGCGGAATCCGCCACGGCCGGAGCGGCTCGTCTGCTCGAGGACAATCTCAGCCGCACCCTCGTCACCACCGACGCCATCATTGCCCGCATGGTTGTGGTGGTGCAGGAGAATCAGGCCGGGCGAATCGGCCGCGCGGAGCTGCTGCGGGAACTGGCCAGCCTGGAAGCCGGCCTGACCCAGCGCGGCAACATGCTGGTGGTGGACGCCAAGGGCGACGTGGTCGCCGCCGTCAGGCCGCCCAAGGCCGGCGGGGCCGTGAATTACGCCCACCGGGACTATTTCAGCGCCCATCGCGACGGCGCCGAGCGTTTCATCGGTCCCATGGTCCTGGGGGTCTACAGTCAGGCGCCGGTCTTCACGATCAGCCGGCGGGTCAACGCCCCCGACGGCGGCTTTGGCGGTCTGGTGGTGGTGGGGGTCAATGCCCGCTTCTTCACCGATTTCTACAATACCCTGGGGCTGGGCGAATCCAGCTATATCGGCGCCAATACCGCCGGCCGGATCATGCTGCGCCAGCCCAATCCCGAGAAATACGTGGGGCGCCTGCCGCCCAACAATCCGGTCATGGCCGCCGCCGCCACCCAGCCCGTGGGAACCATCCGCATCGACTCGCCCATCGACAAGGTGGAACGGGTGGTGTCGTACCGCAAGCTGGCCCAGTTCGACGTACTGGTCAGCGCCGGCATGGCGGTGGACGACATCGTCGCGCCCTGGCGGCGAACCGCCCTGGTCATCTGTGGCGCCCTGGCGGTGGTTCTGCTTGGGCTGGGGTGGATGGCGGGGACCACCTTCAAGGTCATCTCCCGCGAGGAGCAGGCCATGGCCTCGCTGGAGGAGACGGTGGTGGCGCGGACCGCCGAGGCGGAGCAGCGCGCCACCGAGGCCCGCCTGGCCAACGAGAGCAAGACCCGCTTCCTTGCCGCCGCTTCCCACGACCTGCGCCAGCCGCTGCAGGCCGCCGGCATGTTCGTCGAGGTGCTGGCCGGGCAGGTGGAGGACGATCCGCGCAAGGTCAAGGTCGTCGACCGCCTGCGTCAGAGCATCGAGGCCACCAACTCCCTGCTGGCCACCCTGCTGGACGTCTCGGCCCTGGAGGCCGGCAAGATCAAGCCTAATGTCAGCGACTTCCGCGTAATGCCGCTGCTGGCGGGTCTGGTGGACCAGATCGAACCGGAGGCCAGCGCCAAGGGCCTAGCCATCGGCGTGATCCCCACCTCCTTGACGGTGCGCAGCGATCCGGTGCTGCTCGAACGGCTGCTGCGCAACCTGCTGGTCAACGCCATCCGTTATACGACGAGTGGTCGGGTGCTGGTGGGCTGTCGCCGGCGGGGTGGGCAGGTGGTGATCCAGGTGCTCGACAGCGGCATCGGCATTCCTGCCGACAAGGCCGAGGCGGTGTTCGAGGATTTCGTCCGTCTCGATACCCCGGCGGAGCGGGGCGGCAGCCGGGGCCTTGGCCTCGGCCTCGGCGTGGTGCGGCGCATGGCCGCCCTCTTGGGCCACGCCCTGGAGCTGCGCTCGATTCCGGGAAAAGGCTCGTGTTTCGGAGTGGTTGTTTCCAAGGCTTAGTGCGGGGTCTGCGAGAGGTATTATGATACCGCATCTCTAACATATTGATTTTAAACGATTTAAATGGTGTTGACTTGGTGGTGCGCTGTGGCATACTCCGCGCCCTCGACGCCCCGGCTTTTCGGGGGGTCGCCAACTGGTTTTGCCGTGGGTGCCATGAAGACCTTTAACGCCAAACCGTCCGAAGTTGAGAAGAAGTGGGTCGTGATCGACGCGGACGGCGTCGTGCTCGGCCGCCTGGCCAGCATCGTTTCGATGCGCCTGCGCGGCAAGCATCTGCCGACCTACACCCCGCATGTGGACATGGGCGATAACGTGATTATCGTCAATGCCGAGAAGGTCAAGCTGACCGGCAACAAGCTCGCCGACAAGCGCTTCTACTGGCACACCGGCCATCCCGGCGGCATCAAGGACCGTACCATGGGTCAGCTGCTGTCCGGCCGCTTCCCCGAGCGGGTCATCGAGAAGGCCGTCGAGCGCATGATCACCCGTGGTCCGCTCGGCCGTCAGCAGATGAAGAACCTGCGCGTCTACGCCGGCCCCGCCCACCCGCACGAGGCCCAGGCGCCCGAGGTGGTGGACGTTGGGTCCATGAACCCGAAGAATAAGAGGTAGTCCCATGGCCGATCTCTCCAGCTTGGCCGACCTGCAGGCCGCCTCGCCGGTCCAGGCCCAGCCTGTGCACGTGCGCAAGGTTGACGCCCAGGGCCGTGCCTACGCCACCGGCAAGCGCAAGAACGCCGTTGCCCGTGTGTGGATCAAGCCCGGTTCCGGCAAGATCATCGTCAACGGTCGTGAACTGCCGGTCTACTTCGCCCGTCCGGTGCTGCGCATGATCATCAACCAGCCGTTCGAGGCTGCGCGGGTCGAGGGTCAGTTCGACGTGAACTGCACCGTCACCGGTGGTGGTCTGTCGGGCCAGGCCGGTGCGCTCCGTCACGGCATCAGCCGTGCGCTGACCTATTTCGACCCGGGCCACCGCCCGGCGCTGAAGGCCGGCGGCTTCCTCACCCGCGACCCCCGCGTGGTCGAGCGCAAGAAGTACGGCAAGCACAAGGCCCGTCGTTCGACCCAGTTCTCCAAGCGTTAAACTGGGTTTGGCGACAGCCGAAAAGATCAAGGGCCCGGAGGATCTCCGGGCCCTTTTTCGTTGCTTGCCTTTGAAGACGGCCGGGATCAGTCGTAGCTGGCAGTGGTCTTGTCGGTATTCTTGTTGTAGCGGATGGTGATCTTGCTGACCGAGCAGAGATCGATGTCGTGCCAGACGGCCTTGGAATCATCGACGGTATAGACCACCTTCAGATCCCATTCGCAGGTCTTTTCAGCACGCTTGAAGGTGATGTGGACGGACTCGCCGTCGCCCAGGGTATCGCGGCCCATGACATCCTCACCCCAGGCGTCGGCGTGGCCGGGCGAGACAAAAACGGCGTTCAGCTCGTAGCCGGTCTTGTTGACCAGGGTGAAGTCCTGCTTGGCCTCGGCGGCCAGGGCCGAACTGGCGATTCCAGACAGCAGCAGCGCGGCGAAAAACCTTCCCATGGATACCCCCTCGAATGATTTAGAACCATGGCAATATAATCTGGGGGCGCCAAGGGCTGTCAATCGGGCAACGCCCCGAGGGATGGCCTTCTACAGCTTGATGCCATATCGGACGGAGCCCCAGTGGCGGTTGCCCACATTGATGGGGCAATCGATCTCCTTGAGCACCACGAAATTGCCGCCGCCCATGTCGCGGGCATAGGTTTGCGCCAGATATTCCTTGGTGTTGCGGGCGGCCAGGATGCCGGTGCGGTCATCGAACATGCGGCGGTTGCGGCAGTTGGCTGTGTTCCATACGGGGTCATTGGGGCGCTGCGGCTGGGAATAGATCTTGTTGTGGGTGGCGATGTAGCCGTTGCGGTCGGCCACGCAGCAGAACACGGCCCGGGAATCGGAGGCCAGGGCCGGTTCGATGATGGCGGGGATCACTTGGTCGGCCACCTGGGTGTGATGGGCCAGCATCTGTTGCGGATCGGTGTCGAGGACAGGGGTGTATTCGCACTCGAACAGCTCGGCCAGACTGATCCTGCCCGCGTTGACCGCCTGCTCGAAGGCCCGGGCGACGTCGGCGGCGGCCTTCTGGGCGGTGGCGATGAAGGGGGCATCGTTGGCCTGGGCCGCCTGAATGGCGGCGCTGAGCCGCTGTTTGATGTCCTGGCCCACCTTCAGGTACTGGCACTGAATCCCCAGCCGGCTGCCCAGGATGGCCTTGGTGGGGATCTCGCCCACGCCGGGGAAGGTGATGGAGCCGATTTCGCCTTCCAGCTTGGGGGCGTCGCCCACCACCAGAAGGGCGCCCATCAGCGAGATGTCGCCGGTGTGGCCGCTGAAGGTTCGGCCGGCAAAGGTGGCGGTGAATTCCAGCGAGGCGGGAATGCGTTCGACGGCGCGGCGATTGCCGCCATAGGAGGTGCGCAAGATGACGTTGAGGCGTCGCTGCAGTGCGCCGATGTCGTGGTTGACCAGCATGGACAGTTCACTGACCTTGCGGGCGGTCACGCCGGTCTGCTCGGAGGCCTTCAGCACGTCGGCGGCGGCGTCGGCCACGTCGCGGGTGTGATCGGCGGCCTGGACGGCGCTGCTCATGATCTCGCCGGTGGCGGCGCGCTGTTCGTCGGCCGAGGCGGCGATCTGGCCGGCGATCTGCTCCATGTCGCGGATGGTGTCGGCCACGGCCTCGACGGTGGCCACGGCCTTCTGCGTGGTGCTCTCGATGTCGCGGGCCTGGGCATTGACCCGGCCTATGGCGTCCTCGGTCTGCTCGGCCAGCCCCTTGACCTCGGAGGCGACCACGGCGAAGCCCTTGCCGGCATCGCCCGCCCGCGCCGCCTCGATGGTGGCGTTGAGCGCCAGCATGCGGGTCTGGCCGGCGATGGCCTGAATCAGGCTGACCACGTCGCCGATGCGGGCGGTGGCCTCGGTGAGCGTGCCGACGCTGCTGCTGGCCTCGTCCACCCTGTGTCTTGCGGCCTCGCTGTGTTCCGAACTGCTCTGGATGCGCGCCGTGATCTCCCGCGACGAGGCTTCCAATTCCTCGGTGGCGCCGGCCACGGTCTGGACGTTGCCGCTGGTGATCTCGATGGCGCGGGCCACGGTCTCGGATTTGTCGCGCAATTCCTCGGCGGTGGCCAGCAGATGGGCGGCGCCTTCCTTCAGGCGCTCGGCCTGGGTGGAGATTTCCGCCACCGTGTTGTCCACCTCGCCTTCCAGCAGCTCGGTGAGGTTCAGCATCTCGCTGCGCAGCTTTTCCTGCGCCTTGCGGGCATTTTCGGCGCGTTCCTGGACGGCGTAGGCCAGCTTGGCCTCCATGGCGCGCAGCAAGGCGCTGGAGCGCTGGAACTCGCGGACTTCCTCGGCCTGGATTTCGTGGGTGAAGTCGCCGCGGGCGATGGCGTCGAAGTGATATTCCAGGGTGGCGATGGGTCGGCGCAGATAGCGGATCAGCACCAGGGCCATCAGGGTAGCGAGGAGGGTGCCGCCGACCAGGGTGCCGATCCCCAGCCGCATGTGGTGGCCGTAATCGGTGCGGGCGCCCTCGTAGAGTTCCGAGGCCTGGCGCAGTTGCAGGCTCAGGAGATCCTTCAGCACCTCGTGGACCTGCTCGAACTGGGGCTGCACCCCGGTGGCGATATGGCGGCCCAGCGTGGCGGCGTCGCCCTTTTCCGCCAGATCCAGGGCGACCAGCAGGCCCTGCTCGACGAAGTCCTTGCGCCGCGTCTCGAAATCGCCGGCCAGTTCGGCCTCTTCCGCCGGAAGCGGATTGGCGCGATAGGCCGACCAAACCGCGGAAATGTGCTCGGCATTGGCCCGGACGCGCAAGGTCCGGCGGGGAATGGCGTCGGCCTGTCCGTTGTTCAGGTCGATCTGCATCTGGTGGACCAGCAGCAGGTTTTCGCGCATGCGGTCGATGATCTCGACGAATTGCCCCGCCGGGACTGTACGCTGCTGGTAGACCCTCTTCAGAGCCTCGTTGGAATCGGCCATGCCGTCCAGAGTGAACCAGGCGACGGTCCCCATGACCATGACCATGATGGCGATGATCAGGGCGAGGCGCCCGGAAATGGAATTGAGGGCGCGACCCAGGCGGGCCGCCGCCGTAGTGCTCAGGACCCGGCCTTCCTCGACCTTGATGTTGCGGGCCTTGCCGCTCCGGACCTGTTCGTAAAGATGCTCGGCCGCCTCGACCTGGGCGCGGGTGGGGGCGGTGCGGATGGAGATGTAGCCGGTGATCTGGCCACCCTCCATTTCCGGCGTGGCATTGGCCCGCACCCAGTAGTGGTCGCCGTTCTTGGCGCGATTCTTGACGATGCCTTCCCAGGGCTTGCCGGCCTTGATGGTGTTCCACAGATCGGCGAAGGCCACCGGCGGCATATGCGGATGGCGCACCAGATTGTGAGGCGCCCCGATCAGCTCCTCCTCGGTATAGCCGCTGATCTCGATAAAGGCCTGATTGACGAAGGTGATGCGGCCGCCGAGGTCGGTCTTCGACACCAGGATGGTGCCCTCGGGAAGTTCGATCTCGTGGTTGGTGATCGGCTCGTTCACACGCATCTTACTGGTCCCGTCCCAATGCCCTTATACCGAGGGTGTATATGCCCTGCCAGAGGGCCATGTCTACCTGCCCGTTTGACCAAGCTGCGATGCAGGGCTCGCATGCGCAAAAAACATAATATACAGGCAGGGATCGTCATCTCCACGTCATCTTGAGGGTGTATGGTGCGCGACCCACCCATGGAGGTCAGGTCTTGCCTCATATCTACCTGCCCATCGCCGAGCAATCGGTCAGCATCCTGAGCCTGCTGGCGGTGGGGGGAGGAATCGGCATCCTCTCGGGCATCTTCGGGGTGGGGGGCGGCTTCCTGCTGACTCCGCTGCTGATCATGCTGGGAATTCCCCCGGCGGTGGCGGTGGCGTCGGGGGCCAATCAGGTGCTGGGATCTTCGGTCTCCGGCGTTTTCGCCCACTGGCGGCGGCGCAATGTGGACATCAAGATGGCGCTGTTCCTGCTGGCCGGCGGCTTCATCGGCTCGGCCGCCGGCGTCTGGCTGTTCGCCGTGCTCAAGCGCCTGGGGCAGATCGATCTGGTGATCAGCCTGTCCTATGTGGGCTTTCTGGGCTCGGTGGGGCTGCTGATGCTGGTCGAGACCCTGCTGGCCATGCGCGCCGGCGCCGCCGGGCGGCCGCCGGGCAAGCGCCACGTGCATCACAGCTGGCACGGACTGCCCTTCCGCACCCGCTTTCCTCGGTCGGGACTCTATATCAGCGCCCTGCTGCCGCTCGGGGTCGGGGCGTTCGGCGGACTATTGGCGGCCCTGATGGGGGTGGGCGGCGGCTTCATTCTGGTGCCCATGATGATCTACATCCTGGGCATGCCGACGGCGGTGGTGGTGGGAACCTCGCTGTTCCAGATGATCTTCGTCACCGCCAACGTCACCCTGCTTCAGGCCATGTCCACCCAGTCGGTGGACCTTCCCCTGGCTCTGATCCTGCTGGTGGGCGGAGCGGTGGGGGCCCAGTTCGGCTCGCGGCTCGGCGCCCGCCTCGGGGGCGAGAAGCTGCGGCTGCTGCTGTCCCTGATCGTCCTGGCGGTCTGTGCCGAGATGACCGGCACCCTGGTCCTGCCGCCCGAGGATCCGTTCTCGATCGAGTGATGTGGACTTGAGCTCGCGGAGCCTGTCATCCCGAGCGAAGTCGAGGGATCTCCGTTTGGCACGGTGGTGCCAGTTCTGACGTGCCGTGGCAGGATGAGATCCCTCCTCCCGATGGTCGTCGGGATGACGCAATGCCTACTCCAGGAACTGCTCGGCGCCCACCACGCCCAGCTTGGTGACGCCCTGGTGCTGGGCGGTGGCCATCACCCCGGCCACATGGGCATAGGCCACGGCCTTGTCGGGGCGCACATGGATTTCCGGCGGATTGGCGGCCATGGCCGCCTGATGCAGGCGGTTTTCCAGCTCGGCGCGGTCGGCGACCTTTTCGCCGTTCCAGGCGATGGCGCCCTGCGCGTCGATGTCGATGCGCGCCACTTCGGGCAGGATTGCGGCGGGCGGCGGCGGCCCGTCGGGCATGTCGAGCTTCACCGAATGGGTCTGCAGCGGAATGGTGATGATCAGCATGATCAGCAGCACCAGCATCACGTCGATCAGCGGCGTGGTGTTGATGTCGATCATCACATCGGGGTCTTCGGCCTGATCTTCGAACATGATGGGACCCTCAGCGCGGCGGCGGTTCGGTGATGAAGCTGACCTTGGTGATGCCGGCCCGCTGGGCTCCGGCCAGCACGCGGCCCACATGCTCGTAGGCCACCTCGCGGTCTCCCCGGATGAGGATTTCCGGCTGGGGCACCTTGGCGGCGGCGGCATCCAGGCGGGCCAGGAGATCGGCCCGTCCTCCGACGGCATCCTCGTTCCACCACACCCGGCCGGTCTGGTCCACGGCCACGGTGACGTTGCCCGGCTGGGTGATGGTCGGCTGGTTGGCCTCCTTGGGCAACTGCACCGGGACGGTATGGGTCACCACCGGAATGGTGATGAGGAAGATGATCAGCAGCACCAGCATCACGTCCACCAGGGGCGTGGTGTTGATGGCGGCCATCACCGCGTCGTCGCCGTCCTCGCCGTCGCCGGCCGGGCCGAGGGAGATGGCCATCAGCGCACCACGCGCAGATTGCCGCCACCGCTGGACCCGGCCAGCAGCACGGCGTGCAGGTCGGCGGCGAAGGCCCGGACCTTCTCGGCGGCCAGCTTGTTGCGGCGGACCAGCAGGTTGTAGCCCAGCACGGCGGGCACGGCCACGGCCAGGCCGAACGCGGTCATGATCAGCGCCTCGCCCACCGGTCCGGCCACCTTGTCGATGGCGGCCTGGCCGGCGATGCCGATGGCGGTCAGCGCGTGGTAGATGCCCCAGACCGTGCCGAACAGCCCGACGAAGGGGGCGGTGGAGCCCACGGTGGCGAGGACCGCCAGTCCGCCCTGCAATTCCGAGACGATCTCGCCCACGGCGCGCTGGATGGACATGGTCACCCAGGTGTTGAGGTCGATCTTCTCGGTCAGGGCGCCCTCGTGATGCTGGGCGGCCTCCATGCCGGCGGAGGCCACGAAGCGGAAGGGGCTGTCCTCGGCCAGGGCGCGGGCGCCGTCGGCCACCGAGGCGGCCTTCCAGAAGCCGGCGGCGGCGGCCTTGGCATGGCGCATCAGGCGCGACTGCTCGATCAGCTTGACCACCAGGATGTACCAGGACGCCATGGACATCAGGGCCAGGATGATCAGCGTCCCCTTGGAGACGAAATCGCCCTGGGCCCACAGGGCGTCCAGGCCATAGGGATTGTCCACCACCTGCCGGGCGACGGCATGGCCTTCGTCCGCATGGCCGGCCAGGGCGGCGCCGGCCAGGAAAAGGACGGGCAGGGCGGCGAGGGAAGCGCGAATCATGATCTTGTTTCCGGTCATTGCAGTTTCCAGACATAGCGGATGCGGGCCCACGAGCGCTCGGGGCGGCCGTCGACGGTTCCGGGCTTGAAGCGGCAGAGCGCCAGGGCCTGACGGGCGGCCTCGTCGAGGCGTTCGAAGCCGCTGGTGGCGTCGACGACGCTTTCCATCACGGAGCCGTCGGAGTCGATGAGGAACTTCAGCACCACCGCCCCGCTTTCCGAGGCCCGGCGGGCAGCGGGGGGGTATTGCGGCGGCTTGCAGGCGCGGTTCTGATCCAGGGCGGGCGGCACCTTGACCACCTCGCGCACCGGCTCGGCGCTGGGCGCGACGATGGCGGCGGGCGGCGGCGGCGCGGTGGGGACCACGTCGGTGGTGGCGGTGATGGCGGTGGGCGGCGGCGGCGCCTGGGGCCGCAGCTTGGGCGGCGGCACATAGGCGGGCGGCGGCGGCTTGACCACCTTGGGCGGCGGCGGGGGCTGCTCCACCTTGGGCGGGGGCGGCGGAACCGGCTTGATCAGCTCGGCGACGATCTTGGTTTCCAGCGGAGCGCGCAGGATCTCGACGGCGCAATGGCCCAGGCCGTTGGCCAGGGCGTAGATGGCCCCGGCATGCAGCGCCACCACGCCGGCCAGCCCGGCCAGACGCCTGGAGGAGGAGGGGCGTTGCCGCACCGCGAGCATGGCCTACTCCACCGCCGTCAGGCGCCAGCCCTCGGCCCGGGTGACCCAGGACAGCAGGGCGCCTTTGCCGTTGCCGGCCAGGATCGGCCGGTCCGAGGCGTCGGCGGTCCGGGCGACGGGGCGCGGGGCCGACCAGGACCGGCCGGAATCGTCGGAATGGCGGGCCAGCACGGTGGTGGTCTCGCCATCGAACTCCTTCCAGGCCATCCACAGGCGCCCCCGCACCGTCAGCAGCGAGGGCTGCGACACCGTCATGGCGGCATCGCCCAGGGGCTGAGGCTCGGAGAATGGGGCTTCCGGCCCGGCGGCGGAGGCGAAGAACATCCCCTTGCGGGCCGTGCCGGCGGTGTACCAGGCCACATGCAGGGCGCCGTCGGGCGTCGCCGCCAGGCTGGGGCCCACATGGGGGCAGGCGTCCACCCGCCAGTTGTCCTCGGCGATCTTGCGGATGGGGCCGGGCCGGTCGCGGTCGGCGAAGACCATCACGGCGTGGTCGCGGATATTGGGGGCGAAGACATGGCGCCACAACAGCACCGGACGGCCGTCGGGGGTCAGCTCCAGACCGATGCGGCAGCATTCGCAGACATCGGACTGAGCGGTCTCCTGCGTGGTCAGGGTCTCGGCGCCGTCATCGGAGCGGGCCAGCCCCAGCCGGGCGGTCTTGCGGGAGGGATCTGCGCTCTTTTCGATCCAGGCCAGCAGCAGCCGGTCGCCCGGCTCCACCTTCAGGGTGGGAAAGCGCCGGCTGGGCGCCGCGGCGGCCAGGGGGGGCGACGGCTGGAAGCTCCGCCCGCCATCGGTGGAGCGGGCCAGGGCCAGGGTGCCGTTATAGGACTTGTCCCGGGTGGCCCAGGCGGCGAAGACCCGCCCCCTGGAATCGGCGGCCAGGGCGAGGCGGGCATCGGCATTGGCGTCGATGGTCTCCCGCCCGGCGTTGAGGGACAGGGCTTGCTCGAAGCTTGCCCCCCCATCATTAGAGCGCGCCGCCATCACCCGTCCTCCCGCCACCCAGCCCAGCACCAGGGCGCCATCGGGCAGGAATACCGGCGTGGCCTGACTGGCGCAGGCCAGCCTTGTGTCCTCGGCGGCGCAGCCCGGCGGCAGGGTGGGGCCGTGGCCCTTGTGGTCCGCCGCCTGGGCCGACGGGGCGGTCAGGGCGGCGACGAGCAGCGCGAGGATGCGGGTCTTCATGGCGTGCTCCTACAGCTTCAGCTTCAGTTCGGCGATGAAGGTCCGCTGGGGGAAGGGGTGGAACTCATAGTATTTGCAGTCGTTGACGTTATCGATGCCGATGGCCGCTTCCAGGTTCTCGTTGTGCTTGTAGCGGGCGCGGACATCCATGACGAAGAAGGCGTCGAACGACCCGGCGACCTTGTTGACGTAATCGGTGTTGTCCATGGTGGTGGGCATGCGGTCCTGGTAGCGGGCGGCGGTGCTCAGCGCCCATTCGTCGGTGGGGCGATAGGTGGCGGTGACGGTGGCGCGGCGCATGGGAATGTTGGGAACCCGCTTGCCCACGGTCTCGGTGCCGCCGGCCCAGGCGGGGTTCTTGCGGATCTCCGCATCCACGTAGGTCAGGCTGCCGGCCAGATCCAGGCCGGTGATCACCACGTTGTTCTGCTGGGCGGCGAGCTCGACGCCGCGATTGCGGATGGCCTTGACGTTGGTGACATAGGTCGAGGTGCCGCCGCCGGAGGCCGCGTTGGTCTGGCTGATCAGGGCGTTGGCCACGTCCTCGTGGAACAGCGACACCCGGGTCTTGCCGTCGCCCAGGCTGGTCTCCAGGGCGATTTCGTAGGTGTTGGTGCGCTCGGGCGCCAGATTGGGATTGGCGATGGTCATGTTCACGCCGGTGCCGCTGGTCATGTAAAGCTCGGATACGGTGGGGAAGCGGGTGGATCTGGCGGCCGAACCGGTGACGGTCCACTGGGGGACGAACTCCCAGGCCAGCGAGCCCTTGGGGGAAAAGGCGCTGCGGTCGCTGCTGGCCGCGTGGAAGTCCGACGACGAGGTCATGACGTAGCCCTTGAAGGTCTCCCAATACTCGTAGCGCCCGCCCAGCGTCGCCTTGACGGTGTCGGTCAGCTTCCAGACATCCTGGGCCCAGGCGGCATAGGTCTGGGTGTTGCCGCGCGCATCGGTGGTGCGGCCGGTCACCGGCGCCTCGGTGCGCCAGTTGGCGGTGGTGTAGGTGGGCGCAAACAGGATGTAGCGGTCGAAATGGACGCCGAAACTGGCCTCGTGAGCCCCGCCGAGGCCGCCGGGGCGGAAGATGCCCTTGGCGTCGGCGCTGGTCCAGTTGGTGCCGTCCATCTGGGTGTATTTGCCGTTGGTGGTGAAGGTGGTGCCGCCAGCGGTGCCCAGCGGCTGCTTCTGGATGTCGCGGTCGTAATGGACGTGGGTGACGTTGCCTTCGAAGTCCCACAGCCCCTTGGTGTCCGACTTCAGCGACAGGGCGTGGGAGGTCTGGGCCTGCTCCAGGATGTAATTGGACCCGGCGAAGGCGGTGGCGGCCTTGCTCGTCGTGCTGGCCGCGCCGTAGGTGGTGTTGCCGCTGGCGTCCTTGAGATAGCTCTCGGTCCGCGAGCGGCCGTGATTCTGCCAGAAGCCCAGGGTGTAGCTGGCCTTGAGCTCTGGTGTGAAATCATAGGCCAGCTTGGTCTTGATGTTCTGCATCTCGGTGCGCAGCAGCCCGCCCATGCCGATGACGTCGGCGCGGCTGCCACTCTTGTCGACGGCGGAGATGGCGCCGGTGGTGCCGGTTACCGCGCTGGAGGAGGTCAGCACGCTGACCGGCTGGGCCTCGCTGTAAGTGCTGGTGGCGGCGACGAACAACGACAGGTCGCCGATCTTGTGGCCGATGGTGGAACTGCTCTGGTCGGTGCGGTAGGTGTCTTTGGTCTTATAGAGGTTGAACGCCTGCAGGGTCTCGGTCTGCTTGGCGGTGACCTCCAGCTTTTCCGGCATGCGGGTGGTGATCTGCAGCACGCCGCCCATGGAATTGCCGGCATGCTGGGCGGCGAAGGGGCCGTACATCATGTCGACCCGCTCGATCTCCTCGGGCGCCACCATGCCCCAGCGCGGACCGCCCCTGGTGTTGTCGTTGGCCAGCAGGGCGGAAATGGGGATGTCGTCCACATAGACCAGCGAGCGGGCGCTGGAATTGTAGCCCCAGGTCCGGGTCATCAGCACCGCCTGGGTGTCGCCGTTGTTGCGCTTCCTGACCGACAGGCTGGGCATGTACTTCACCGCATCCTCGGGGTCGACCACGTTGACGGTGTCGGCCAGCTTCTCGCGGGTGATGGATTCGGCGGTGTTGGGGATCTTGTAGCGCTCCATGACGGAGGGCTTTTCCTTGATCACCACTTCGGGCATGTCGGTGGCGTCGTCCTCGGCCCGGGCCGGGGCGCCGGCCAGAATCATCAGGCTGCAGAGCGCGGTGCCGGCGCACAGCAGTGCGCGGCGGGAAAGCTGGAAATACATGACTCGATCCTCGAAATCCGTGGAACACCCCCCAGGGGGCGAAAAGCTCAGACGGTACGAGGAGAGGACGGAGGGGCCCTTGACCGGGCGAAAGCCGGGCGGGCGGCGGGCGGCACCTGATCATCGCTGAGGATGACGGTGACGGTGCGGCTCATGGCCGGGATGGGGGCCTGGGGTGTGGCTATCCAGGCGGCGGACTCGCCAGCCATGGGCAGGCAGAAGATGCAGTGCTTGACCTGGGTCAGCGGCCCGGGATTGTCATCCGGCGAGGGGTCGCCGCTCGAATCGTGGCACAGCGAGGATTGCAGGTCGGCCCGAAGCGCCGCCTCGCCGGCCAGGGCGGCAACCCCACCCAGGTCCAGCAGCGGCATTACCAGTTGCAGCGCGAAGGCCACCAGCAGCAACCGCGCCATGCCGGCCCCCCGGGACCGGATTGCTTGCAGCCAGTTGCTGGGACGTAAGGTGCCGCTGGTCATGAACCTTGTCGCTGCGAATGATTATCAACGCTTGAGTACTGGTTTAGGCGCCGCCTGGCGTGGAGTCAACGTGGATTCCCGTGGAAAGGATAGACCAGCGTCAGCTAATGTACTGATTAGCATAGTGTGTCGCCGTCTTACTTGATGGACGTCAAGCCACCGGATCGCCGTTTTCGGGACGAAGAAAAGGTCGCGCTTCGTTACACGGACTCACACATTCTTTCCGTTCGCAGGTGGTGCCTGGCGTGGGGGCGCCCCATCATGGCGTCCATGGAAGTCTCAACGGACAGCATTCGGGGCAGGATATGAACGGGTCACTCATCGAGATCATCGGCCGCGCCATCGCCGCCGCTCGGCAGGTGGGCCTGGACTATGCCGAGGAGTGCGACGCGGCGCGGGCGGTGCTGCTGGCGCGGGATGCCAGCCTGACCCCCGGCGCGGCCCGAATCCTGGTCGAGCAACTCTATTCCCAGGCAGTGGCGGACTGCGCCGCCTGACCGGCGAGGGGCGTATGGTGACCGGACAATCCTATAAGTGCATCGCCATGCTGTCCGAGGCCCGCCGTCTGTACGGCGAGGGCCATTACGCCGAGTGCCTGCGCATCATCGAAAGCATCCGGACCTGCTCGACCCGATGCGGCGAGCAGGCAGCCTGCGCCATCGCGCTTCGTCTGGCCGGACCCATAGTCGAGGAATTGCACCCGGCGCAATGATGGGCGGTGCCCCGCGGACGAAGGCGTCGCCCGCGGGAAACCAGACTATCCCCTGGCCTGATAATACAGGTTCTGCACGTGGCTGCCCGCCGCGAAGAACACCCAGCGCTCGGCCAGCAGGCCCACGAACTGGCACAGGAAGGCCAGCACCGGCAGGCCGGCCAGCAGCAGCGCCGCCGGAGCGACGAAGCCCACCGCCAGGAAGAACACCGACAGCCCCTTCACCGTCTCGGCGCCGCCGGGGGCGACGAACTCGACGGTATTGAACGAGCTGCCCATGAAGCCCTGGGTGACCTGGCGGATCTGGGAGTGATGCAGGCCGATGGCGCTCTTCAGGGTGGAGCGCGGCTGGCCGGTGGCGTTCCGCCACAGCTGGAAGGCGCGGGTGGCCAGGGCCAGCAGGGTCAGCAGCACCGCCGAGCCGGCCAGGAAGCCGGCCAGGGCGTTGTCCTGAAGCTGGGCATAGGCGGCGGCCAGGGTGAAGCCCGAGGCCAGCCCCATCATCAGGTAATTGACCACGGTCCAGCCCGAGGCCCACTGGCGGATGAACCGCACGCAGGCATAGATCATGCCGGTGCAGACGAACAGCGCCAGCGAGGCCAGGGTGGCCAGCAGGCCCAGCACCAGCGGCAGATCCAGCGTGGCGCCATTGCCCAGGCGGATGACCACCGGTGCCCAGCCGAAGGCGTGGATGACGGCATAGAGGAAGACCAGGCCGCACAGCACGGGCAGCAGGATCACTTCCCGCGACAGCCACGAGGTGCGCCAGCGGGTGGCGGCCCGCCAGCCGCGCTGGGGATTGGACAGGTGGAAGACCGAAGCCACCAGCCCCAGGCACAGCAGCGCCAGGGCCAGCGCGCCGCCCAGGGCATAGAAGCCGCCGCTGCCGCCGCCGGCGTAAAGCTGCCCGGCGGTGAGCGCGATCAGCAATCCCTGTCCGGCGCCGATCAGGGTGGTGAGGAAGATGACGGAAAATGCGGGTTTCATGATGCTTTCTCCCCTTACCAGCTGGACGCGCCGTCGATGGTCGGCGTGGTGAAGGCGGGACGGGGTTTCTCCCCCTCGGCCTTCAGCGGGTTGTCGACGCGCACCAGCTCGTCCGGATGGAGCGTGGTGGTGGTCTTGCGCCGGGGAAGATAGTGGTTGGCCGGTTTGCTGCCCCATTCCGGCATCAACTGGAAGCCGCCATTATCGCGGATGGCCTTGGCCGCCTCGGAATTGGGGTCGTTGATGTCGCCGAAGATGCGGGCGCTGGCCGGGCAGGCCAGGACGCAGGCCGGCTTGCGCCGGTCCTCCTCCAGGGTCTTGTCGTAGATGCGGTCGACGCACAGCGTGCACTTCTTCATGACACCCTGCACCGGGTCGAACTCGCGGGCGCCATAGGGGCAGGACCACGAGCAGTATTTGCAGCCGATGCACTTGTCGTAATCCACCAGGACGATGCCGTCCTCTTCCCGCTTGTAGCTGGCCCCGGTGGGGCAGACCGGCACACAGGGCGGCTCCTCGCAATGGAGGCAGGATTTGGGGAAGTGGATGGTCTCGGTGTCGGGGAAGGTGCCGCATTCATAGGTCTGGACGCGGTTGAAGAACACGCCGTTGGGATCGGCGCCATAGGGATTCAGGTCGGGCAGGGGACCGGCCCAGCCCGAGGTGTTCCATTCCTTGCACGATGTCACGCAGGCATGGCAGCCGACGCAGACGTTGAGGTCGATGACCAGGGCGAGTTGCTTCTTGCTCATGATCACTTCCTCCCGGCCAGGAAGGCACGAACCTTCGACTTGAAGCCGATGGTCTGGCCGGGCAGCGGCTCGAGGGGCTTGAACTGCGGCCAGCTTTCGCCTTCCTCGCCGGGCTTGCATTTGGTGACGCGGACCTTGAGGTCGTACCACGCCGCCTGACCGGTCACCGGATCTGAATTGGACACATGCTGGTTGCCCACCATGTTGGGCAGTTCCTCACTGATCAGGTGATTGAGCAGGAAGCCCTTCTTCGACTCGTTGGCGTCGGGGTCCAGGCCCCAGGCGCCCGAGGCCTTGCCGATGGCGTTCCAGGTCCACACCGTGCCGGGCTCCACCGCCTCGGTGAAGCGGGCCTGGCATTTGATCTTGCCCCAGGGGCTTTCCACCCACACCCAGTCGGCATCGCCGAAATTGCCCAACGCCCCCACCTTGGGGTGCATGAACAGCACGTTGCTGGTGTGGATCTGGCGCAGCCAGGCATTCTGGGAATCCCAGGAATGGTACATGGCCATGGGCCGCTGGGTCAGCGCCGACAGCGGATAGGCATGCCCGTCCGAGCACCGCCATTCCAGCGGCGTGTAGTAGAAGGGCAGGGGATCGAAGAAGGTCTTGACCCTGTCCCGCAGGCGATCGGGGGGCTGCTTGCCCTTCCACTTGCCTTCGCCGGCGAGGCGGAACTTCTGCAGCAGCTCGGAATAGATATGCGGCATGATCGGGTCGGTGAAGCGCACCAGCCGGTGGCGGTAGGCCCATTCCAGGTAGCCTTTGTTCCAGTTGCGCATGTACTGGAAGCTGGGCGGCAGCTCGTAATGGAAGTGGTTGTTGTTGCGGGCGTACTGGTCCCACTGGTTGGGGTTGGGCTCGCCCACCATGGACTTCTCGCCGGCCTTGCCGCGCCAGCCGGCCAGGAAACCGATGCCCGACCCGGGCTCGGTCTCGAAATTGACGATGAAGTCGGGATAGTCGCGGAACTTGCGCGAGCCGTCCTTGTTGGTGAAGCCCGGCAGCTTGAGCCGCGTGGCCAGCTCGATCACCACGTCCTGGAACGGCTTGCACTCGCCCAGGGGCGGAAGGATCGGCACGCGCACGGAATCGACGGGACCGTCGAATTCCGAGATGGGCCGGTCGAGCATGCTCATGACGTCATGGCGTTCGAGATAGGTGGTGTCGGGCAGCACCAGATCGGCGAAGGCCACCGTCTCGGACTGGAAGGCATCGCAGACCACCAGGAAGGGGATCTTGTATTGCCCCGACTCGTCCTTGTCGGTGAGCATCTTCCTCACCTCGGACGTGTTCATGGACGAGTTCCACGCCATGTTGGCCATGAACAGCAACAAGGTGTCGATGGGGTAGGGATCGCCGCGCCACGCATTGGTGATGGCGTTGTGCATCAGGCCGTGCACCGACAGCGGGTATTCCCAGGAAAAGCCCTTGTCCAGGCGGATGGGCTCGCCTTCGGCATCCACCGACAGGTCGTCGGGGTCGGCGGGCCAGCCCATGGGCGGTCCGGCCAGGGGCTCGCCGGCCTTGATGGCGTGCGGTCCCTTGGGCGGCTTGGGGCAGGGCGGAATGGGGCGCGGGAAGGGCGCCCGGTGGCGGAACCCGCCCGGCCGGTCGATGGTGCCCAGCAGGGTCATCAGGATGGCCAGGGCGCGGATGGTGTGAAAGCCGTTGGAATGGGCGGCAAGGCCGCGCATGGCATGGAAGGCCACCGGGTTGCCGGTGATCTTGTCATGCTCCTGGCCCCAGCAATCGGTCCAGGCGATGGGCAGCTCGATGGTCTGGTCGCGTGCCGTGACGCCCATCTCGTGGGCCAGGCGGCGGATGGTGGCGGCGGGAATGCCGGTGATGCCCTCGGCCCATTCCGGGGTGTAGTCCTTGACCCGCTCCTTGAGCAATTGCAGCGACGGCTTGACCGGCGTGCCGTCGTGCAGCTTGTACGAGCCGAACAGGCGGCCCTCGGTGTCCTTGGTGCGGGCGATGACCGGCCGGTCGGACTCGCGGTCCCACCACATCTTGTCCGGGGTCTCGAAGGTGTCGGGACGCACCGGCACGCTGCCCTCGCGCACGAACAGGCCGAAGGTGTCGCTGTCGGCGTCCTGGTTCACCAGTTCGGCGGCGTTGGTGTAGCGGATCAGGAAGTCGCGGTCGAACAGGCCCAGTTCCATGATCTCGCGCACCAGGGCAAGGATCAGGGCGCCGTCGGTGCCGGGACGGATGGGGACCCATTCGTCGGCGATGGCGGCGTAGCCGGTGCGCACCGGGTTGATGGCGATGAAGCGTCCGCCGGCCCGCTTGAAGGCGGCGAGATCGCGCTTCATGGGATTGGAGTGGTGGTCCTCGGCGGTGCCGATCATCACGAACAGCTTGGCCCGCTCCAGGTCGGGGCCGCCGAACTCCCAGAAGCTGCCGCCGATGGTGTAGATCATGCCGGCCGCCATGTTGACCGAGCAGAATCCGCCATGGGCGGCGTAATTGGGCGTGCCGAACTTGGCGGCGAACAGCCCGGTCAGGGCCTGCATCTGGTCGCGGCCGGTGAACAGCGCGAATTTCTTGGGATCGGTGGCCCGCAGATGCCCCAGGCGCTCGGTCAGCGTCGAGAAGGCCTCTTCCCACGATATGGGCTCGAAGGCGCCGGCTCCGCGTTCGGTGCCCTCCTTGCGCTTCAACGGCCGGGTCAGGCGGGCGGGCGAGTACTGCTTCATGATGCCCGAGGCACCCTTGGCGCACATGATGCCCTTGTTCAGGGGATGATCGGGATTGCCCTCGATATAGCGGACCTCCCCGTCGCGCAGATGCACGCGAATGCCGCAGCGGCAGGCGCACATGTAGCACGTGGTGGTCTTGACTTCCGATCGGCCGAGATCGGAATCCGGAATAGCTGCAGGATCCCTCATGCGGGCAAGCTCCCCCCTGGTATTGTCCTGACCCTCATGGCGGGGTCGGTTTTAGGACACTCTACTTTAGGGGGATCTAATAAGGCAATCGGGAAAGGCGACGCTCAGGCCTTATCGCTCAGCAGCGTCTCGCACAGCTCGTTGAGGCGCTTGGGGGCGATTTCCGACATGCGCATGCCGCGGATAGCGGACAGCTCCGCCGGTCCGACGCCCTTCTTGGCCGCGGCCATGGCGTCGAGCCCCTGGAGATGCTGCGACAGGCGATTGAACTTGGAAATCTGCCGGCTGGCCGCCAGCACGTCGTCAAGGCCCACAGTGGTCGGGCCGATGGTATCGCCAAAGGCCCGCTTCAAATTATTGCGCCAACTGTCCATGTTCGGACTCCCTCCCATCCCATGGGGAGGGATCATACCTTCGGTCGGGTCGAGAGTCGCGACTTAAGTAGTCCTAGATCGACTCGCCTATCCCCGCACCGAACGCAGGAAGTCCTCGGCCTCGGTCTTGAGGTCCGACACCGCCTTGGCCAGGGTCTTGGCGCTCCAGATCACCCGGACCGAGCCGGCGCAGGAGCGGGCGGACGAGCGCGACAGGGTCGACACGCTGGACGACACCTCGCGGGCCTGGGCGGCAACTTCATCGATGTTGCTGGCGATGTGGCGGGTGGTGGTTTCCTGATGCTGCACGGCTTCGGCGATGGCGGTGGAAATGTTGTCGATGGACCGGATGGTCTCGACCACCCCCTCGATGGAGGCGGTCATCTCGCGGGTGGAGGTCTGCACCGCCGAAACCTGATTGGAGATTTCCTCAGTGGCCTTGGCCGTCTGGTTAGCCAGGTTCTTGACCTCGTTGGCCACCACGGCGAAGCCCTTGCCCGCCTCGCCGGCCCGCGCCGCCTCGATGGTGGCGTTGAGCGCCAGAAGGTTGGTCTGGGCGGCGATGTCGTTGATCAGCTGGACCACGTTGCCGATGGCCTGCACCGAATCGGACAGGCCGCTCATCTGGCTGGCGGTGTTGTTGACATTGGCCACGGCCTGCTGGGCGATGCGGCTGGATTCCCCCACCTGCTGGGCGATCTCGTTGACGGACAGCGCCAGTTGCCGCGTGGCGTCGGACACGGTCCCGGCGCGTTCGGTGGTGATGTTGGCCGCCTCGCTGACGTCGAGCGAGCGCGAACCGCTCTGGCCCGATCGGGTGGCCATGTTCATGGCGGTCTTGTGGATGCCGGTGGTGGATTCCTCCACCTCGGCGACCTTGGCCTTGACGGTGGCCTCGAAATGGTCGGCCATGTCGCGCATGGTGCGCGCCCGCTCCTCGGCGGCGCGGATCCGCTCCTGCTCCTGGGCGGCGCGCAGGTGCTCGGCCTCCAGCATGTGTTCCTTGAAGACCTGGACGGTGCGGGCCATGTCGCCGACCTCGTCCCTGCGTTCCTGGGCCTCGATCTCCACCGAGGTGTCGCCGTCGGCCAGGCGCCCCATCAGGGAGGTTATGCGGCCGATGGGCCGCGTGATGACGCGGGTCAGGATGGACTTGACGCCCAGCACCGAGATCAGGGTGGCCAGGACGCCGAAGGCGAACAGCCCCATCAGGACGTTGTTGAGCTCGGCCTTCTCGGCGGTGGTGGACAAGGATGAGGACAGCACGGCGATGACCTCGCCGTCGGTCATGCCCATGCCGCCATGACAGGAGTGACAGACCTCGTCCCTGGCGCCATCGGTGACGCCCAGCACGATGGGCATGGCATAACGGTAGGAGTCGCCCACCAGGCGGCCGACCGGCTTGCCGGTGGCCAGGGCTTCGCGATCGATGTCGTCCTGGGCCGCCTTGGGAGCGCGGTCCGGCTCCACATCCTTCATGTGGGCGGTGACCTTGGGACCCCACACGCTCCACACCTTGCCCGCATAGTGGACGTTGCGGGAGTCGAACCACTTGTTGAAGACCTTGATGCCGATATTGTCGCCGTCCTCGGGACGGGTGGCCATGACGTTGACGATCAGCGCATGCAGCGAGGTCATCTCGTTGACGGAAAGCTCGTGGAGCTTGCGCTCCAGGGCGCGCTCCTCGAAGCGGGCGATGAAGACCACGATCACCGTAGCCATGACGATGACGCCCAGCCCCACCACGATCATGAATCGCCGGCGCAAGCTCAGATTCTGCCACACCCCGTCGGACATGCGAGTTCCCCCGGACGTTGCCGCCCCAATGACGGTCGCCCCTTCCGAGGCGACGGCGTCAGCGCTTGATTTCGAAGGTCTTGTGGGCCTCGGTCAGTTCCAGCATGCGCAACACGTTGTCGCGCGGATTGGCCAGACTGATCGACGAACCGTTTTCGGCCAGATCTTCGCGGGCGATATAGAGCAGACCGAGCCCCACGGAGTCGATATGGCTGAGGCCAGACATCTCAAAGGTGACCTTGCGGCCCTTAAGCCCGCCCAATTGCGTGAGCAGGGACTGGAAGTCCTCGTTTGCGGCGAAGTTCAACTGTCCATCAAGGGACACATGGACGCCCGTACCATCATCCTTCACACGAAACTGCATGCTACCGTCCTCCTCGTCTCGACGTCCGATGCCACCTGCCGCAAATCCACCCCACGCGGCCCCCAAGGGGCCCTGCGGTCCGCCGAGTTCAGGCAGAAGCCTTACCTCTGGGACCCGTGGGAATGCAAGAGGCGAGTGTCGCGATAGGGCGAAAAAATACGTTTTGTAACGGGTGCGCTCTACCGGGAAAACATCATCGCCAGGGTTCGTCCTCCGTCTTCGCCCTGCAACGAATGGGTGGCCTTGCGGATCAGGCAGAGGCCCCGGCCGTTCTTGGCGGTGGCGTGGGCGGTATGGGCCAGCTTTTCTTCCAGATTGAAGCCTCCGCCCTGATCGGTGACCGCGATGCAGATGCAGTCCGGGCGGCGGGCATGCACGTTGATCTCGATGCGGCGGCACGACAGGGCGGGATCGGCCATGCGCCGCTGCATGATTCTTTGAAATTCCACGAAACCCTCGGCGGTGGCCCGCAAATGATTGGGGATGCCGAGGTTGCCGTGAATGACGGCATTGGAGAGGGCCTCGGCCAGGGAAATTTCCATCAGATCGGCAGTGTCGGGCGACACGTCGCGGAAATTGGCGCGAATGGCCTCGGCCACCAGTTCCAGGGTTTCCAGGCGATAGGCCGTGGCGGTCTGCAGCGACAGGGTCATTCCGCCGCCCCGCACCGTCTCGAAACATCGCAATCCGACGCCCGAGGCCCCTTCGGCTCCCAGTTCCACGAAGCCGCAATAGGGCGCGGCCAAGCCGCGGCGGACGCTTTCCGTGGTGGCGTCGCCGCCCAGGATCGATGCCGGAGGAATCTCGGAAACGGCGTCGCCCTGGTGCAGTCCGACGCCCAGAGCCCGGCACTGGGCCTCCAGATCCTCGGACGCCGGGGACGCGACCACCAGGCAGGGATGGCGCTCCGGCGCCTGGCAGGTGGCTAGCGGTGGTGTGGTGACCAAGGACATGCTTAGCCCTCCCCTTTCAGCCGCTTGATGCAGACGGCGGTCAGGTCGTCTTCGAACGGAGTCTGAACCTGGCGGCAGACCTCATCGAGCAGACTTTCCACCCGCAACTCGCCGTGGCTGCGCAGCAATCCCTGGATGGCGCTGCCCAGGCCCGCCTCGCCGAACAGGGCGTCGCCCTCGGTCGGCGAATCGGTGATGGCGTCGGAATACATGAACAGGGACGCATCCGGCGGGAACGCCTCGCGGTGCTCGCGGTAGCTGGGGGATTTGGACAGGCCCAGCGGAATGCCGCTGGCGTCCAGGAAGCGGTACTCCTCGCCCTGCATGATCACCGGGGCGGGAGCGCCGGCCGAGGCCCATTCGATCTCGCCGGCTTCGACGTCGATGGTGCACAGGAACATGGTGGCGAATTGCCCCCGGCCCAGCAGGCTCTTCAGGGCTCCGCTGAGGGTGGTCAGCATCTCGCCCGGCTGGCGGCGCGGGTCCCAATGGTCCGAGATCAGGGCGTGCAGGCGAAAGACGTTGAGCGCCGCCCCAATGCCGTGGCCGGTGAAGTCGAAGCAGTAAAAGCTCATGCGCGGGCCGCCGCAATCCAGGCAGCCCCACAGGTCTCCGCCAATGCCCGATGAGGGCTCGAAAAAGGACTCGACCTCGATGCCCAGCTTGGCCAGCCGCTCGTCCAGGCGCTCGGGCCGGGGCAGCAGGTCGAACTGCATGGCCCGGGCGGCATTGACCTCCTCGACCAGATGACGCTGCTGCTCGGCGATGCGTTCCAGCAGGGCCTGGCGCTCCAGTTGGCCCGCCATGCGGGTGATGGCATAGCGGATGGCGCGCCCCACCGTACGTTCGGGGTCGTCGCTCTTGATCAGGTAATCCTGGGCGCCGGCCTCCAGGGCATAGGAGGCGAAACGGGGGTCGTCCATGCCGGTCATGATGACGATGGGGGTGCGCGACGCCGCCTCCTGCATGCGCGATACGGTGGCGATGCCGGTGGAATCGGGCAGGCTGAGATCCAGCAGCACCACGTCCACCGTCTCGCCGCCGTTGATGTGGGCGATGGCCGCGGCCAGGGTGGTGACGTGGCGGACCACGAAGACCGGCGCGCTGGACATGCGCAGCGCGTATTCCACCAGCCGGGCGTCGCCGGGCTCGTCTTCCACCAGCAGGACATGCAGCGTATCCTTGACCACGCGCAGGCCGCCGCCCGTGGTGCTGGCCGCCTCGCCGATCTCGGGGTCGGTTCGCCAGCCCCCGGTACGGCTGGGCAAGCGAATCAGCCGCCCCCCCTGCCCAACGCATTCATCATCCCGCTCCCCGTGACGCCGGTCCGACTGTCCAGACTAGACTAATGGATAGGTGTGTCGCCAATCCACCCTTCTTGTCAACAGGCCGTGAATGATACCGCAAGCATCCGTAACATACCGTAATTTCGTGGTGCGGCGGTACGGGTCAATTGGGGCCTGGGTCCCCGGTATTGATCTGGGTTCCGTCGGTCAGGTGGAGGTCGCGCTCGCTGACCAGGCAGGGGGCCACGCCAGTGCTGCCGGCGCCCAGGGGTTCGACCACGGCTTGGACCATGCAGTGCTGGGCGCATACTTCGGCGCAGACCTGGGTCATGTTGGTCCAGGCCTCGCCGGCGCCCAGCTTGACATAACCCTCCATGGCGGCGACGTCCTTGGGCGAATACAGGTCGCCCAGGGCCTTTCGGTACTGGGCGACCATCTGGTCGGGCCCGATTCCGGAACAGCCGCAATTGGCCACCAACCCCATGAAGCGGCCCATGCGGCCGTAATAGGCCGGCTGATCCGGCGGCGGCACGCAGGCGGCAAGCAGACAGAGCAAGGCTGCGATGACGATCGGTCTCATGGTCCTCTCCCGGCGGATAAGGATGGATCGGGAACATATTGTGTCATTGATATCATCCAAGGTGCCATGCCTTGGCAAGTTGGCTATTATGCTTTTCGTTGGCAAGTCCGGGGCGGGTGCGGGGCGCGCCGAAGAGAGGGGCGGAATCCATCGGATGTTCACCGTGACCAGGTTCATCGCGCGTCTGTCATGAGCGAGCGCAGGCGAATTCTCATTCTGATCGCCGTCGTTCAGACGGTGGGTCTGGCGGCGCTGCTGATGCTGCCGCCGGGCCCGCCGGCCTGGGCGGTGGCTGGTCTCGGGGTGGCGCTGACCCTGGTGCTGGTGGCGCGGTGCGGCCGGGCCGAAGGGGCCGCCCTCCAAGCCCTGCGGGCCGAGATTGGGCCGCTGCGCAAGGAGCGCGACCGCCTCAGCCTGCTCTCCGAGGTGGTCAAGGAAAGCTCGGAACGCTATCGCGAATATTCCGAGGCCGCCGCCGACTGGTTCTGGGAGAGCGACGCGGAACAGCGCTTCACCTTCTTCTCGTCGTCCTTCGAGACGGTGATGAACATCATGTCCGACGACCTGCTGGGTAAGCGTTCGTGGGACATCGTCAGCGAGCGCATGGAGATCGATTCCGACCAGTGGCAGGCCCATATCGCCGATCTGACCGCCCAGCGGCCGTTCCGCGACTTCAAGTACTGGCTGGAAGACGGTAACGGCCGGGCGCGGTGGATCAAGGTCAACGGCCTGCCCCGGTTCGACGATGACGGCGTGTTCATCGGCTATCGCGGCACCGGCAGCGACATCACCGCCGCGGTGGAGAACGCCCACCGCATGCACATGCTGAACCGCGCGGTGGAGCAGAGCCCCGTCTCCATCGTCATTACCGATCTCAACGCCGAGATCCAGTACGTCAACAGCAGTTTCCTGCGGATCACCGGCTATTCCATGGACGAGGTGATTGGCCGCAACCCCCGCATCCTCAGGTCCGACACCACGCCGCCGGAAACCTTCCAGAACATGTGGGCCGCGCTGTCGGCCGGCGAGAAGTGGGAAGGCGAGCTGATCAACCGGCGCAAAAGCGGAGAGCTTTACTGGGAACAGGCCACCATTCAGCCGATCCAGAACATCGAAGGAGTCATCACCAACTACCTGGCCGTCAAGAGCGACATCACCGAGCAGAAGAAGGCCGCCGCCAAGCTGGCCGAACTGGTGGAGGAACTGCGCCGCTCCAACGAGGAACTGGAACAGTTCGCCTATGTGGCCTCCCACGACCTGCGCCAGCCCCTGCGCATGATCAGCGCCTATCTCGCCCTGTTGGAAAAGAAGCTTTCCGCCAGCTTCGACCAGGACGCCCGCGACTTCTTCGGCTTTGCCATCGACGGCGCCCGGCGCCTGGACCGCATGATCGTCGATCTGCTGGAATATTCGCGCATCGGCCGCATCACCGCCCCCATGGAGCCGGTCAGCCTGGGCGAGGTAGTGAGCAATGCCCTCCGCTATCTCGAAGTGGCCGTCGCCGAGAGCGGCTCCGAGGTGGTGGTGCCGGACGGTCTTCCGACCATTTCCGGCGATGGCGGCGAACTGGTCCGCCTGTTCCAGAACCTGATCGCCAATGCCATCAAGTACATGCCCGAAGGCCGCCAGCCGCGCATCGAGGTGCTCTGCCGCGCCCAGGGGGCGGAATGGGTCGTGGGAGTCAAGGACAACGGCATCGGCATTCCTCCCGACGACCTGAAGCGGGTGTTCGGCATTTTCCAGCGCCTGGTCGCCCGCGAGCAGTTCGAGGGCACCGGCATCGGCCTGGCGGTCTGCCGCAAGATCGCCGAGCACCACGGCGGACGCATCTGGGTCGAGTCCGAAATGGGCGTCGGCAGCACCTTCCTCGTGGCTTTTCCCAAGGCCTGATTGCGACTTTTCCATATCGCTCCGATATCGCTTAACAGCCTATGCGGATCAGACTACCATTCACGTGGATACATGGGCGGCCATTGAGGCCGCGCTAAGCCCAATGG
Source organism: Paramagnetospirillum magneticum AMB-1 (assembly GCF_000009985.1). Taxonomy (GTDB): domain Bacteria; phylum Pseudomonadota; class Alphaproteobacteria; order Rhodospirillales; family Magnetospirillaceae; genus Phaeospirillum; species Phaeospirillum magneticum. The sequence goes on along the minus strand of NC_007626.1, from coordinate 3,886,050 downwards.
TCCTGGCGGGGAGGTGGTGATGACGATCAGCAGGCAAGAGTTGCCCGCCGCCCTTGTCGCCGGCGCCGTCACCGGACTGGTGGTGGTAATCCTGTCCCTGTCCTTCGCCGTGCTGATCTTTTCCGGCGAACTGGCCGGGCATGTGGGCACCGCCATCGGCATGGCCCTGTTCACCGCCGTGGTGGTGGGGGCGCTGGTGGCGCTGTTCAGCTCGTATCCCGGCACCATCGCCTTTCCCCAGGACAAGATCGCTCCCATCCTCGCGCTGATGGCCTCGCTGATCGTGGCCGAGACGCCGCCCGGCACCGATCCCGAGCAGGTGTTCGCCACGGTGGCCAGCGCCCTGATGCTGGCCACGGCGCTGACCGGCGGCCTGCTGTTCGCGCTGGGCTATTTCCGCCTGGGCGGGTTCATCCGCTTCATTCCCTATCCGGTGATCGGCGGCTTTCTGGCCGGCACCGGCTGGCTGCTGGTCAAGGGCGCCATCAAGGTGATGACCGGCCATGCCCCCACCCTGGAGGGCGTGCCCCACCTGTTCGCCGTGGCCGAGGCGGTGAAGTGGATGCCGGGGCTGGCCTTCGCCCTGGTGCTGATCGTCGGCATGCGGCGCTGGAAGCATGTGGCGACCCTGCCCCTGCTGCTGGCCGGCGGCATCCTCGGCTACCATCTGGTCGCCCGGCTGCTGGGGCAGAGCCTGGAGGGGCTGGAGCAGGGGGGGTATCTGCTGGGACATCTTCCCGCCGCCGGGGGCTGGCGTCCCGACGCGGTGATCCGGGCGCTGTCGGCCGACTGGCTGATGATCGCCGACCAGGCCGGGTCGGTGTCGACCATCCTTCTGATCAGCGCCATCGGCGTGCTGCTCAATTCCAGCGGCATCGAGGTGGCGGCCAACCAGGACATGGATCTGAACCGCGAGCTGAAGATCGCCGGCATCGCCAATCTGGTATCGGGAGCGGGCGGCGGCATCATCGGCTTCCACACCCTGGGCCTGTCCTCCATGGTGCTGAAGATGGGGGTGTGCTCGCGGCTGGTGGGGCTGATCTCGGCGCTGGTCTGCCTGGCCATGCTGGTGATCGGCACCGAGCCGTTGGCCCTGTTTCCCAAGGCGGTGCTGGGCGGCCTGTTGATGTTCATCGGCCTGGGCTTCCTGGAGGAATGGCTGGTGGACGGCCGCCACCACATGCCGGGGGCCGATTACGCCATCATCGTGATGATCGTCGCCGTGGTCGGGACCTTCGGCTACCTGCAGGGCGCGGCGGTGGGCATCGTCGCCTGCGTGGTGCTGTTTGTGGTCAATTATTCCCGCGTGGCGGTGGCCAAGCACGAGCTGACCGCCGCCGACGTGTCCTCCAACGTGGACCGCCCCCGGGAAGAGGTGGCGCTGCTCAAGGCCCATGGCGGCCGTATCCTGATCTACAGCCTGCAGGGCTTCATGTTCTTCGGCACCGCCAACAAGCTGCTGACCCGGGTGATCGGGCGCTGCGGCGATCCGGGGCCGGACATGGTCGAGGCGGTGGTGTTCGACTTCCGCCGCGTCTCCGGCATCGATACCTCGGCGGCCATGAGCTTCGTGAAGCTGCGCCAGTTCGCCGAGAAACGGGGGCTGTCCCTGGTCTTCGCCGGGCAGAACGCCGAGGCGGGCATGGTGCTGGAACGCGCCGGCTTCGTGGGTGCCGAGGGTGCCACCTGGCGCTCGGCGCCCGACCTGGATCACGCGCTGGAATGGTCGGAGAACCGCCTGCTGGCCAGGCTGGAGGTGGAGGCCCGCTCCAAGCCCCGTTCCCTCATGGCCGATCTGGCCGAGGATTTGGGCGAGCCGCTGCAGGTGGCGCGCATGATGTCTTTCGTCGAGACCCTGGACGTTCCCGCCGGGACCGTGGTGCTGCAGCAGGGCAGCGCCGCCCACGACCTGTTCATCCTGGAATCGGGGCAGGTGACGGTACGGCTGATCACCGATAACGGCACCTCGATCCGGTTGCGCACCATGCATGCCGGGACCGTGGTGGGCGAGATGGGGCTTTATCTCAACGAGGAGCGCTCGGCCTCGGTGGTGGCCGATGCCGATTGCGTCATTCACCGCCTGACCGCCCGTAACCTGATCCGCATGGAGGCGGAAGCCCCGTCGGTGGCCGCCGCCTTCCATCGCCTGATGGCGCGGCAACTGGCCGAGCGTCTGCGCAATACCGACCATATGATCAGGGCCTTGACCGACTGACCCGGCCTTTGCCCGATTGACCTGGGGGCAGGCTTGGCCCACCATCCCGGCGGTTCAACAAAGGGAGGGGCTTTGCCCATGGTTTCCGAGATTTTCGCCGACGGCGTCGGCCGGGTCGATTTCGTCAGCGGCGTGGTTCGCATCGAACTGGTGTCGCTGGAGCCCACCGAATCGGGCCAGGGCAAGATGGAAGTGCGCCAGCGCATCGCCATGCCGGTGGACGGCTTCCTGCACTCGCTCAACACCATGGGCGACCTGGTCAACAAGCTGGTGGAAGCCGGCGTCTTGAAGCGCAACGAGCAGACCCCTGGCGCCGCTCCGGCGCCCGTCAAGGCCTAGAGCGAGCGGCCAAGGGCGCTGAGGCGCCCGCCCGCGAGGGTGAAGCACATAAAGCTCCCGCGAGGGCGAAGCACACAAAGCTAAAGCGTGATGCATAGTTAAGGCATCCCGCTTTAGCGGGCTGCGAAACCCCCGTTTCGCGGCCGGGCTACCGCCCGGACCCGTTCGGAGGCACAGCCTCCCAACCTCCAGATTTCTTAAAGCCCTGAAGGGCTCGGGCGGCTGTGCTTCCCGATTGGGGGACCGGGGGCAAAAGCCCCCGACGCCCCTCCATTTCCGACGAAACGGACAGGCTCCCGGGCACTCCCCCGGCTGGTTGGGGGGGCGTTTAAGGAATGGGCACAAGAAGTTTACAAGCCGTTCAACCCTAAAGTATAGGTGCCATATATTCAGGTATTATATCTGATGTCCTGACCTGTCCTGTCGGGGGGCCGTGGCCGTGGGGCCCGGCGCAGGGCGAGGCAAGGGGATGCCGCCATGGCCTGTGAAGTGGTGCACGAGGATGCCAAGACCGTCTTTCGTCTGGTCGGTCAACTGGATGACCTGGATTTCGACCGGATCGAAGTCGGGTTCGAGACGGTGATCGAACAGCCGGATGCGGTGGTGATTTTCGACTTTGCCGAACTGGAAACCCTGAGCGCGTCTTTGCTGGCGCTGCTGGGCATGTTGCGGCTGCATGCCTGCCGGGTGGGCGCACAGCTCGAACTGCGCCACCTGAATCCCTCCGTCCGGACATTTCTGGACAGCCGCCAGCACTGAGGCGTCAGGCGAAAGCAACCGTGCTGGCGGGCTGCTGAAAACCCCCGCTTCGCGGCCGGGCACCCGCCCGGACCTCCAGCTTTTTAAAGCACTGAAGGGCTCGGGTGGCTGTGCCTCCCGATTGGCGGATCGGGGGCAAAAGCCCCCGAAATGGTCGAAAATCCTTCGCCTGCGCTTTTACCCGCCCAGGGCCTGCTCGATCCTGTCCACCGCAGCCTGAGCCGCGCTGGCGTCGGGGCCGCCGGCCTGGGCCATGTCGGGACGGCCGCCGCCGCCCTTGCCGCCCAGGGCTTCCGAGCCGATGCGGACCAGATCCACGGCGCTGTGCTTGGACGTCAGGTCCTCGGTGACGCAGACCACGATGGAGGCCTTGCCGTCGGCATCGGAGACCAGGGCGATGATTCCCGAACCGATCTGCTTCTTGATCTCGTCGGCCATGCCCTTGAGGTCCTTGGCGGGCACGCCGCTCAGCACCTTGCCGGCATAGGTGATGCCGTTGACCGTCTTGGTGGCGGCGCCCTGGCCGCCACCGGTGGCCAGCTGCTTCCGGACCTCAGCCAGTTCGCGTTCCAGCTTGCGGCGGTCGTCCATCAGCCCAGCGATGCGGGCGGGCAGATCGGCGGGGGCCGCCTTCAAGGTATCGGCGGCCTTGGCCAGCAGGTCTTCCTGCGCCTGGGCCCAGGCCAGGAAGGCCGGGCCGGTCACCGCCTCGATGCGGCGCACGCCCGAGGCCACGGCGCTTTCCGCCACGATCTTGAAGCCGCCGATATCGCCGGTGCGGTTGGCGTGGGTGCCGCCGCACAGTTCGGTGGAGAGGTCGCCCATGGAGACCACGCGCACCTCCTCGCCGTACTTCTCGCCGAACAGGGCCATGGCGCCGGCCTTGATGGCGTCATCGGGGGTCATCACCTTGGTGGCCACCTCGGCGTTGAGGCGGATGCGGCGGTTGACCTCGGCCTCGACGGCGCGGGTTTCCTCGGCCGACAGGGCCTTGGTGTGGGCGAAGTCGAAGCGCAGGCGGTCGGGGCCGACCTGGCTGCCCTTCTGGGTGACGTGATCGCCCAGGATATCGCGCAGCGCGGCATGCAGCAGGTGGGTGGCCGAGTGGTGGCCGCGGGTGGCGTCGCGGCGGGTGGATTCCACGGCGAAATGGGCGTCCTCGCCCACCGCCACCGGCCCACCCTCGACGGTGCCGAAATGGACGATCAGGTCACCCAGCTTCTTCTGGGTGTCGGTGACGGCGATGGTGGCCTTGCCGCCGGTTCCCGGGGTGCCCAGCGTGATGACGCCGGTATCGCCCATCTGGCCGCCGGACTCGCCGTAGAACGGGGTCTGGTTGGCGATCACCGCCACCTGATGGCCGGGATGGACGGCTTCGACCACCTTGCCGTTTTCCACCAGGGCGACGATCTTGCCCTCGGCCTGCTCGGCGTCATAGCCGAGGAACTCGGAGGCGCCCAGCTTTTCGCGCAGTTCGAACCACACGGTCTCGGTGGCGGTGTCGCCCGAGCCGGCCCAGGCCTTGCGGGCCTCGGCGCGCTGGCGCTCCATGGCGGAGGCGAAACCGTCGGTGTCGACGCCGATGCCCTTGGCCTTCAGCGCGTCCTGGGTGAGGTCCAGCGGGAAGCCATAGGTGTCGTACAGCTTGAACGCCACTTCGCCGGCCAGTTTCTGGCCCGAGCCGATGCGGGTGATCTCGTCGTCCAGCAGCTTCAGGCCCTTGTCCAGGGTGACCTTGAAGCGGGTTTCCTCCAGCTTCAGGGTCTCGGTGATCAGGGCGTTGGCGCGCACCAGCTCGGGGTAGGCCTCGCCCATCTGGCGGGTCAGGGCGGGGACCAGCTTGTGCAGCAGCGGCTCGGTGCAGCCCATCAGGTGGGCGTGGCGCATGGCGCGGCGCATGATGCGGCGCAGCACATAGCCGCGGCCTTCGTTGGAGGGCAGCACGCCGTCGGCGATCAGGAAGGACGACGAGCGCAGATGATCGGCCACCACGCGGTGGCTGACCTTGTGCGGGCCGTCGGGGTCGGTGTTGGAGGCCTCCGCCGAGGCCTCGATCAGGGCGCGCAGCAGGTCCACGTCGTAATTGTCGTGCTTGCCCTGCAGCAGGGCGGCCAGACGCTCCAGCCCCATGCCGGTGTCGATGGAGGGCTTGGGCAGCGGAATCCGCGTTTCCTTGTCCACCTGCTCGAACTGCATGAACACCAGGTTCCAGATCTCGATGAAGCGGTCGCCGTCCTGGTCGGGGCTGCCGGGCGGGCCGCCGAAAATGTGCTCGCCGTGGTCGTAGAAGATCTCCGAGCACGGGCCGCAGGGGCCGGTGTCGCCCATGGCCCAGAAATTGTCCGAGGTGGGGATGCGGATGATGCGGGATTCGGGCAGGCCGGCGATCTTCTTCCAGGCATCGGCCGCCTGATCGTCGTCGTGATAGACGGTGACCAGCAGGCGGCTCTTGTCGATGCCGAAATCCTTGGTGATCAGGTTCCAGGCATGCTCGATGGCCAGGTCCTTGAAGTAGTCGCCGAACGAGAAGTTGCCCAGCATCTCGAAGAAGGTGTGGTGACGCGCCGTATAGCCCACATTGTCGAGATCGTTGTGCTTGCCGCCGGCGCGCACGCATTTCTGCGACGAGGCGGCGCGGACATAGTCGCGCTTCTCGATGCCGGTGAAGACGTTCTTGAACTGCACCATGCCGGCATTGGTGAACATCAGCGTGGGGTCGTTGCGCGGCACCAGCGGGCTGGAATTCACCACGGTGTGACCGTTCTTCTCGAAGAAGTCGAGGAACGTGCGGCGGATCTCGTTGGCGGTCTGCATGGCATCCATCGTCGGCTAGGGGGGCGGCGTAACGGGCGGTTTTAACCCGCGGGGGGACGGGCTGTCCAGGGGTGGTCCGAGTGGGGAGGGGAAGTACCTTATTTTCAGGCATGGTCTTTGCCGGCAGGGCGGCAACATCGCTTGACCAGGCTCAAGGAAAAGACTTAGCGCTGCACTTATGTATTTACCTGCGCCCCGGTGCGGCAGACCCTCCCTCCCCATCCCCCCCCCCTGCCGTATCGGGGCTCCCCCATTCCAAGGAGCCCAGACAGCCATGTCCGAACCGCAACTCGACGTCCGCACCATCCAGCCCCGCGACCGTCATCCGCAGATCTTCGGAACCTTCGAATCCCTGGCGGTGGGCGGCGCCTTCATCCTGGTCAATGACCATGATCCCAAGCCGCTGTATTATCACTTCAACGCCGAGCGGGCCGGGACCTTCGGCTGGGAATACCTGGAAGAAGGCCCCGAGGTCTGGCGGGTGCGCATTTCCCGGGCGGCCTAGAGTCCTTAAGTTCGACGACCATCGGGAGGAGGGATCTCCGCCTGGAGCGTCGATACCGTATCGGAAATACCGTTCCAGGATGAGATCCCTCGCTTACGCTCGGGATGACATATTCGGGGGAAGATTGAGATGAAGAACCGTCTGGGCCTGATCGCCCTGATCCTGTGGCTGGGCTCGGCCGCCGCCCTGGGCGTCCTGTTCGTCCACGGCCGGACGGCCCGGGCTCCGGACGGGCGCACCGCCGTCCTGATGAGCGGGGCCGAGCGCGAGATGGTCTTCTCCGAGATGCGCGGCCTGCTGGTGGCGGTGCGCGACATCACCGCCGCCCTGGCCGAGGGCGATACCGCCAGGGTGGGCAGGATCGCGACCTCCATGGGCATGGGCGAGGCCCACGACAAGGCGCCCGACCTGCTGCTGAAGCTGCCGCTGGACTTCAAGCGTCTGGCCATGGGCCTGCACGGCGGCTTCGACCAGATGGCCGAGGCGGCGGCCAAGGGCGAAAGCCCGGCGCAGCTCAACCGCCGCCTGATCGAGCAACTGGACCGCTGCACCGCCTGTCACGCCGGCTTCAGGATCGACGTCAGCCAATAGGCGCGCTATCCTGGGAAAATGCATACAATCATCGTTGCCCTGATCGCCCTAGCCGTGTCGGCTCCCGCCCTGGCGGCGGGGCCGCCTCCCGCCGCCGCCACGCCCGCTCCCGCCGCGCCAATGGCAGCGCCTGCGCCGCGCTGCGCCGAGGATGCCGAGGGCGGGGCCTGCGTCTGGGGCAAGGCGGAGGGCTATGACGCCGGGGCGCTGCAGGTGCGCGGCCTGCATGTGGCCCTGGCGGGCGTTCTCGCCCCCGGGCGCAAGGATCTGTGCGGCTCGAAATCGGCCAAGGAAGAATTCGACTGCGCCCGCCCGGCCAGGAAACGCATGGGCGAACTGGTGGCCAGGGGCGTGGCCTGCGAGATCCTCGACGTGGCCTCGGGTCAGCTCTGGGGGCGCTGCAAGGTGGCCGAGGGCGATCTCGGACGGCTGCTGGTGAGCGCGGGGTTGGCCCGCGCCGCCAAGGACGGCCCCTATGCCGAGGCGCAGAAGCAGGCGGTGACCGCCCGGCGCGGCCTGTGGGCCGCCGACATGGTGCTGCCCCGCGACTGGGAAACGGCGCGGCGCAAGGCCGAGGACGAGGAGTAGATCACTCGGCCTTTTTGGCGCTCTTTTTCGGCTTCTTCTCGGCTTCGGCCTTGGGTTCGGCGCAGGGGCTGATGTCGGCGGGCCGGCCCACCGTCTCCCCCGCCAGGGCGACCAATTGCGGGCCATTGGCCTTGATCGCCTTGTCGAACAGCGGGGCATTGATCTCGCAATAGCCCTCGGTCTCGTGGACCCGCACCGATTCCCGGTTGGTCAGCACCGTGTTGTAGCGGTCGAAACCGGCGACGCCCTTGCCGGTGCGGGTGAAATAGCCGCGCATGACGTTGGCGTTGACGCTCATGGTGCCGCCATGGTGATGGATGTAGCTGCTCCACTTGCCGGGCAGCGAGGGATCGTCGCCGCGGCAATTCAGTGCCGCCACCTGCAGCTGGTAGTGGAACTGGCGCAACTGAGCCGCCTTGATCTCCTCGGGCGTGCCGCAGCTGGCCCCCGCGAAGGCGGCCGGGGCGACGAGGCAGAGGGTGAGGACAAAAGCGGCGGAGCGAAGCGACAAGGCGGCCATCCGGATCGGGAAAAGGGGCGCCAGTGTCGTTCCCCGGGGTCGAAAGATCAACCGGCTCGTGCCTGCGGGTGGAACGGGCGCAGGTGGCTGAGGAATTCCGCCGCCACCCTGGCCCAGGAAAAGCGGCTGGCGTGGCGCCGGCAATCCTCGGGCGGGATGGACAGGGCGCGCAGGGCGGCGGCCCGCAGATCCTCGTCCAGCACTCCCACCTTGGCGTCGCCCACCACGTCCCTTGGGCCGGTCACCGGGAAGGCGGCCACGGGAACGCCCGAGGCCAGGGCTTCCAGCATCACCAGGCCGAAGGTGTCGGTGCGGGACGGAAAGACGAAGACATCGGCGGCGCGATAGGCCCGCGCCAATTCCTGGTCGCCGTTGACGATGCGGAAATGGGTGTCGGCGAAGTGCTTCATCAACCCCGCCCGGGCCGGTCCGTCGCCCACCACCACCTTGGAGCCCGGCAGGTCGAGGCCGAGGAAGGCGGGCAGGTTCTTCTCCACCGCCACCCGGCCCACATACATGAAGATGGGGCGGGGCAGGTCGAGAAAATCCTTGGGGCCGGGCTGGAACACCTGGGTGTCCACCCCGTGGGACCACGGCAGGGCGTTGGCGAAGTCCTTCTGGAGCAATTCGCGGTGCACCGACGGCGACGGGCACAGCACCGCCGCCGCCGGACCGTGGAAGCGCCGCATCAGGGCGTAGGGCCACGACACCGGCATTCCGGTGCGGGTGCTGATGTATTCGGGAAACTTGGTGTGATAGGCGGTGGTGAAGGGCCGGCGGTGCTTCTGGCACCAGGAGCGCGCCGCCCAGCCCAGCGGCCCCTCGGTGGCGATGTGGACGGCATCGGGGCCGAATTCCTCCAGCAGGCGGGCGACCTTGCGGCCGGGCAGCAGGGCCAGGGGAATTTCCGGATAGGATGGACAGGGGATGGTGACGAAGGCCGAGGGTTCGATCACTCGGATCAGATGCCCCAGATCGCCCAAGGTGGCGGCCAGGGTGGCGAGCACCCGGACCACGCCGTTGCGTTGAGGTGTCCAGGCGTCGGTGACCAGGGCGATGCGCATCGTATTCTCCCGCAAATCTCGGGAGAAGGCCTAGGCCGGGCCGCCTTGCGGCTCAAGTGACAGGTCGGTGAAGTTTAAAGATCGGCCAGTTCCACCGCCGGGACGGCGCCCAGGGCGGGGAACAGCTTGCCCGCCATGCGGGCGAAGCGTTCGGGCGCGTCGGTGGAGATCAGGTGCAATCCGCCACCACTGCCCTTGGGCGCCTCGCGTCCCTCCAGCAGGCGAACCAGCATGGACGAGGTCGCCTCGGCGCAATCCACCAGGGTGACCTCCGGTCCCGCCAGCCGCGACAGGGCGGGGGCCAGCAATGGAAAATGGGTGCAGCCCAGCACCAGGCAGTCTCCCGGTTCGGTTCCGTCGAACAGCGAGCCGAGGTAATGGCGGGCGACGCTGTCCACGATGGGGCCGTCGGTGAGGCCCTCCTCGGCCAGGGCCACGAACAGCGGGCAGGGCACGCAGCGCACCAGCGCGCCGTCGCGGCGCCGGGCGATGGCCCGCTCATAGGCTTCGGAGCGGCATGTCCCTTCCGTGGCGGCCACCACGATGCGCCCCCGGGCCGAGGCTCGGGCGGCTCCGTCTGCGCCGGCTTCAACCACGCCCAGGACCGGCAGGCCGGGAAAGCGCTCGGCAATGGCCTCCAGCGCCACCGCCGAAGCGGTGTTGCAGGCCACCACCAAGGCCTTGATTCCCTTCTCAACCAGGAATTCAGCCGCCTGGACCGCGTAACGGGTCACGGTGCGGGGTGACTTCGTCCCATAGGGCTGGCGCGCCACGTCCCCCAGGTAGAGCAACCGCTCGTCGGGCATGGCGCGACGAATGGCGGCGGCCACAGTCAGTCCGCCAACCCCAGAGTCGAAGATTCCTACCGGATATGTCACCGGTATAGCATCGAATGAGGTATTCACTGTATGCCGCTGCTGCGAAGTCATTGGAATCTTTTGTTCAGTGAACCAGATGATTGGGGGAGGCACGCCGATTTCACGGATTTGGTGGGAATTTGGGCCTCCACGCCCTTGGACTGCATCGGTAAATATCCTATAAACGGAACATGCTTCTAGTCGCTTCGGCGGCTCGGTTCAACCGTCCCCCGGTGGGAAGGATACGAGTCTTGGAAATATTGGGGCAATCCAGTACCGCGGGCGGCACCGGCGCCTGCCTGCCGCCGGCCCGTCCGGTGCGCTGGTCGCTGGCCCGCAAGGTGTCGCTGGCCCTCGTTTCCATTCTGCTGTTCACCCTGGTGGTGACCGCCTTCTTCGCCTATTACAAGTTCGAAAGCGTCTATTCCGCCCAGGTGCAATCCCGCTATTCCTTCGTGGTCTTCACCATCAAGAAGAAGGTCGAGGATAATCTCAACCTGGGGTTTGCGTTGCGCCAGCTGCGGCAGGTGCAGGAGGTCATCGAGCGCGAGAAGATGCGCGATGCCCAGATCCTGGCCGTGGAGGTCTATGATTACCGCGGCGAGGTGCTGTTCGACACCGATCGCGGCGCCATCGGCACGCGGGTCTCGGATTCCTGGCCGAGGCCATCCGCAGCGGCATGCCGCAATCCTTCAGCGTCGAGGACGAGGACAATCTGATCGTCGGCCTGCCTCTGGTCAATAATCTGGGCAAGGTGGAAGGCGGCGTGGTGCTGCGCTACCCCATCGCTTATGTGGAAAAGGGCGTGTCCGGTCTGCTCAGCCAGTTGCTGAAAAGCATCGCCGTGGCCCTGGTGGCCGCTTCGGCGGTGGCGGTGTTCGGGCTTTACCTTCTGTTCGGAGGCGTCGGACGCAAGCTGGGCAGCATGGAACGGACCATGGGCGAGGTGCTCGCCGTGGGCGGTCACGCCATTCCCGAGGGCGGCGGCGATTCCTTCGAGGAGCGCTTCGCCGAGTTCGTGGCCAAGACTCGCGAGACCGTCGACCATGTCAAGGACGCCACCGACGAGGTCGGCCGTCTTGACCGGCTGATGTGAGGGGGTGGCCATGATCCTTGACCGCACTCGCCCGCTGTTCATCCGCCTGCTGGTGCTGGTCGCGCTGGTGTTGGTACCGCCGGTAGCGTGGATCGCCAACGAGGCCATGGGAGAATTCACCCGCGGCCTGACGCCCGAGATGGACAAGAAGGCCGAGGCCATCGGCCGCGACCTGGAACAATCGGTGGAACGGGCTGTGGGCTATGGCATTCCGCTCGACCAGCTTCAGGGAGTGGGGCAATTCTTCGCCCCCGTCCTGGCGGCCAATCCGGAATTGCGCTATCTGGCCATCACCGATCGCGGCGGCAAGGTGCTGTTCGCGGAAGGGGTCGAGCCTTCCGCCCTGCAATCGGTCTATGGCGGAGCCGATTTCAAGGCTGACATGGAGCATTCGCGCAAGTTCACCCTGGGCGGTTTTGTCGATCTGGCGCAGCCCATGAACATCAAGGGCACGCGAATCGGCCACGTCCATGTGGGCATGGATCAGGATTATGTCCGGGGCCGCGTCCAGGAGATTCTCATCGATCTGGCGGTGGTCACCCTGGTGGCGTTTCTGGTGGCGGTGGAGATCCTGCTGTTCGTGGTGACCTTCAACATCACGGGACCCATGCGGGTAGTGGGAATCGTCATGGACCGGGTCCGGCGCGGCGATTTCAGCGCATCGGCCGGGGTGACCTCGGACGACGAGGTCGGGCGCTTCGTCCACGGCTTCAACTCCGCCATCCGGCTGGCCGATCAGCTTTTCCGTCGGCTCGAGGCCTATGTGGACGAGGTCAAGGCCGCCCATTTCGATCCGGGGGTGGTCGAGAAGGTCAAGGATATCGAATCCCGGGTGCGCTTCCTGTTCCGCTTCGCCCGCAACGGCCAGACCGAAATCGTCAACGAGCACCAGGCCACCGACATTCGTCTGCCGCTGTTCCTGTTCGTGTTCGCGGAAGAGATTTCGCGCTCGTTCATGCCGCTTTACATCCGCGACCTCTATGCCCCCATTTCCGGGTTGACGCCGGAACTGGTGATGGGGCTGCCCATCGCCCTGTTCATGCTGGTAATTGCCCTGGCGTCGCCCTCGGCGTCGCTGCTGGCCAACCGGCTGGGGGCGCGCCGGGTGTTCCTGATTGGCCTGGTGCCCGCTACCATCGGTTTCGTCATGTCGGGTCTGGCGTTTTCCGTCTATGACCTGATCGTGTGGCGGGTGGCGACGGCGCTGGGATATGCCTTCATCACCATGGCCTGCCAGGGCTATATCGCCCAGGTGTCGCGGCAGCAGACCCGCGCCCAGGGGCTGGGCGTTTATGTGGGCGCCGTGCTGACCGCCAGCGTCTGCGGCACCGGCATCGGCGGCGTGCTGGCGGAAAGGGTGGGCTTTCGCGTTACCTTCATCGTGGCGGCGGTGCTGACGGTGGTGACAGCCATCCTGATCTGGCGCCTGCTGGACAGCGCCCAGCCGGTGGCCGAGGGGGCGTCGCCCCGCAAGCGCGACTTCCTGCGGCTGTTGCGCAACTGGCGCTTTTCGGCACTGGTGGTCTTTGCCGCCATTCCGGCCAAGATCGCGCTGACCGGATTTTTGTTTTTTCTGGTGCCGCTCACCCTCAGCCAGTATCCGGCCATCGATCTCGGCGACATGGCCAGGATGATGATGGCCTATCCGGTATCGGTGGTTCTGCTGTCCCCGCTGGCGGCCCGCTTTGCCGACCGCGTGGGCTGGCGGGCCGGGCTGCTGGCGGTGGGGGGGCTGATCGGCGGGGCCGGTCTGGTGTTGCCCGCCTTCTGGGGCGAGCCGGTGATCGCGGTACAGGTAGCCATCCTGATGCTGGGCATCTCGCACGGCCTGTCGGCCTCGCCGCAACTGGCCATGATTCCGGACCTGTGCTGGACCGAGTGCCGCGCCATCGGCCAGACTAATGTGCTGGCCTTCCTGCGTCTGGCGGAACGCATCGGCAGCTTTGCCGGTCCGCTGCTGGCGGCGGTGCTGATTCCTCTCTACGGTCATCAGGGGGCGATCGTGGCGCTGGGCTGGGTGGTGCTGGCCATGGCGGCGGTGTTCGCCGTCCTGTCCTTCGCCTACCATGCCGGCCCCCATATCGAGGCGGAGTGGGACGAATGAGGCGCCTCGCAGCCCTTTGCCTGGTCCTTTGCTCCTTGGTCTGGCCGGGCGCCGCCCCGGCGGCCGAGGCGGCCAAGCCCTTCCGCATCTACATGGCCCTGTGGCGGGGCTGGGAAGATGCTGCCCAGGGCTTCAAGGATTACTTCGCCAACCAGGGCATCCCGGTGGAACTGATCATTCGCGATGCCGGCCAGGACAAGGCCAAGCTGAAGGAGTTCGTCGCCGAGGCCAAGGCGCTGAAGGTGGATCTGGTCTTCACCTGGGGCACCACGGTCAGCGAGGAGATGCTGGGGCGTCTCGATGCCGTCGATCCGGCGCAGCATATCACCGATATCCCGGCGGTGTTCGCCGTGGTGTCGCAGCCGGTGGGCGGCGTGGTTCCCAGCCTGACCTCGTCGGAACGCAACATCACCGGCACGCTCTATCTGGTTCCCATGGAGACCCAGGTCAACCTGATCCAGTCCTACCGGCCGCTGCAGCGGCTGGGGATGGTCTACAACCCCTTGGAGCGCAATTCCCAGGTGGCGGCGGAGCAATTGGAAGGTATCGGCAAGGCCACCGGCTTCAGCGTCGTCGCCTTGCCGGTGGAGGTGGAGGGCGGCAAGCCCAAGGCCTCGAGCATCGCGGCCAAAGTGGCCGAGATCAAGGCGGCTCGGGTGGATTTCCTTTACATCCCGCCCGATACCTTTCTCAACGTCAACCGCGATCTCCTGACCCAGGCGGCGCTGGACCATGCCATCCCCACCTTCGCCGCGGCGGAGAATCCGGTGGTGACCTCCAAGGCCATGTTCGGCGGCGTCTACCGCTATTACACGGTCGGTCAACTGACCGCCTACAAGGCGGAACAGATTCTGGTGCGCAAGATTGCGCCCAAGGACATTCCCATCGATGCGCCCAAGCGATTGTCGGTGCTGATCAACATGCCGGTGGTGCGTCAGATCGGTCTCTTCCCCCCCATGAAGCTGATGGGGCTGGCCGAGATCATCGACGGGACCGAGGCGAAGGAGAGCAAGCCTTGAATCCTCACCGGCCGCCATTGCGTATCCTTGTCTGTACTAAGATGGATCTGGCGGGCGCCTTGATTCTCAATACGCTGTTGCCGCGCCTTGCCGATTGCAAGGTGATGGTGCTGATGAGCGAGAAGACCCGGCCCGTAGAGAACACCGTCCCCGAACTGGCGGAGATCAAGTTCTACGAACGCGATCTGCCGGTGGACATCTTGTTCCCGCTGCTCGATCGCGCCGAGGTGGGGCGTGGCGAGGCGCCGAGGGCTCGTCTTGAGACCTTTGCCGCCCTGTCGGCCCGCTATGGCATCACCATCGAGAGCATCACCGATCTCAATGGCCCGGACGGTGAGGCCCGCATTCGGGCCTTTGCTCCCGACCTGACCATTTCGGCGCGCTTCTCGCTGATCTTCAAGCCCAACACCTACGATATCCCCCCCCTGGGGACCTATAACATCCATCCCGGCGCCCTGCCGCGCTATGCCGGCCTGTTTGCGCCGTTCCGCTGCATGCTGGACGGCTCCGACGCCATCGGCTGCACCCTCCACCGGGTGGACAAGGGCATCGATACCGGTCCCATTGTCGGGATCGGCTATCTGCCCGTGGATCGTAGCCGCTCGCTGCTCTGGCATGTGGTCAACACCTACCGGCCGGGCCTGGACCTGTTCCTCGCCATGCTGGATGGATTGCGCCAGGGGCGCGAGCCCCAGTATGCGGTGCAGGATTTCAGCCAGCGGCAATACGTCTCGCTGCCCGGAGCCGAGCCCTTCGCCGATTTCCGGGCCAAGGGTCTGAAGTTGTTCGAGCCCAACGAATATCTCGAAATCCTGTCGGGTTTCCTGCCGCCGGACATGGCCATGCCCAGCGCGGTGGCCCGGGCGGTGAACAACGGGCGGGGGGACCCATGCTGCTCCGCACCCGCGTAACCCTCATCGTCACCGCGACCTATTCCCTGCTGGTGGCGGGGCTGTTCTTCGCGGGGGTGAAGAACGAGGATCTGGCCGACGAGCGCTATGTCCAGGCCACCTTGAACGGCCAGCAGATCTTCTGGGACAAGCTGGTGGAGAACACCGTCCAGCGCCTGGAGGGGGCCACGCCGCTGCTGTTGGCCAATCAGGAGATGATTTCCGCCATCGCCCGCAAGAGCCCCAGCGAGGCGCGCGAGGCTATGACGCCGACCATCGCCGGCCTGACCCGGCGCGGCGTGGGCCGGGTGGAGATCGTCGGCCTGGACGGCGACCTGCTGTATTCGTCCCAGGGATCGCTGCTGGAGACTCCGCTGGTGGATGCCGGCACCGTGCGTCTGATCGCCGAGACGGGCAAGGCGCGCACCGGCGTCACCCAGAACAGCGACAAGCAGTTCATCGCCGCCATCACCGTGCCTCTGGCGGCGCTGGACAAGGCGGTGATCGGCGTGGCCACCATCGTCTCCGACCTGCGTCCGCCGCTGGAGGAGTTCAAGGCGTCCACCGGCTCGGACGTCTTCCTGGTGGATCGCGCCGGCCATATGACCGACGGCACCAACGACCTGCTGTGGCGGGTCTTCGAGTCCAAGATCTCGGTACGCAAGAGCCGGCTGGAGACCTGGCGCGACGGCTCGCGCTTCTATTCCGTGGTGGTGTTTCCGCTGTCCGACGGCGAGGGCAGGGTGATCGGCGCCCTGGTCAGCGTGCGCGATTCCACCGACACCCAGGCCCGCCAGCACGAAATCCGCATGATCGCCATCGGTGCGGTGGGGGTGTTCCTGCTGCTGGTGCTGGTGGTGTTCTCGGTCTATCTGCGCCGCTCGTTCGACCCTCTCGACCAGGCCATCGCCGTGCTGAACGCCCTGTCGCGGGGCGACACCTCGGTGATGCTGGACGTGCGGCACGAAAACGACGAGATCGGCCGCATCGCCAGCACCGTGGGCGTGTTCCGCGAGAACGCCATCAAGATCGACATGCTGGAGGAGCGGCGCGAGCGCCAGCGCCGCCGCCAGGAACTGTTCATCCGGCTGCAGATGCTGCGCCTGTCCGAGATGCTGGAGCAGGACGCCCGCGAGGCGGTGCTGGGTGATCTGAAGCAGATCGAGGAATTGTCCAACCGCTCGACCTCGGGCGACCAGGGCGGCGACGGCGCCAAGGGCGAGCTGGAAGTGTTGGCGGTGGCCTTCCAGACCATGTCGTCGCGCATCCGCGAACAGCACGAGCGTCTGGAATCGCTGATCGCCGAGCGCACCCGTGACGTGGAGATCCTGCGCGAGGCCCTGCGCACCCGCGACCAGCTGGCGGCGCTTCGCCAGGAACTGGACTTCGCCCGCGAGCTGCAGCTGTCCTCGCTGCCCCAGGTCTTCCCGCCCTTCCCCGACCGGGCCGAGTTCCAGATCCATGCCTCCATGGTGCCCGCCAAGGAGGTGGGAGGCGACTTCTACGACTTCTTCTTCATCGATCACCACAATCTGGGCTTCGTCATCGGCGACGCCTCGGGCAAGGGCGTGCCGGCGGCCATGTTCATCGCCATCACCCGCTCGCTGGTCAAGGCGGTGGCGCCGCTGTCCAGTTCCCCCGGCGAATGCCTGGCCTTCGTCAATACCATGCTGGCCCGCGACAACCCCCAGACCCTGTTCGCCACCTGCTTCTACGGCGTGCTCGACACCCGCACCGGCGAGGTGGGCTTTTGCAATGCCGGCCATCCGCCGCCCATGATCCTGCGCGGCGATGGCCGGGTGGACGCCATCCGCGACGTGTCGGGCGTGGCGTTGGGCGTCATGGAGGATCTGGACTACGAGACCGGCCACTTCCAGCTGGCGCCGGGCGAGGTGGTCCATCTCTATACCGACGGCGTGACCGAGGCCCAGGATTCCGTCGACGCCCTCTATGACGAGCCGCGGCTGATCGCCGAACTGGGCCGCACTGCCGACACCGCCCCCGAGGCGGTGATCGCCGCCGTGCTGCGCTCGGTCGAGGCCTTCGTTGGATCCGCGCCACAATTCGACGATATCACCATGTTGACCTTGCGGTTCGATCTGGCTTCCAATGAGGCGGATGCGCCCATGGAAGACCGGCCGCGGCTGATGCTGACCGGCTTTCCGGCGACGGGAGGCAACGAGATGGACGGCAGGGCCCAGGGGGCGCCCGAGGACGAAATCGCGGCGCCGCCGGTGCGGCAGCCCGCCGCCACGCCGTCCGTCTCCGTCCCCATGGAACCCGACCGGGTCGCCATGGTCATCGCCAATGATGTGGGGGAACTGGAGCGTCTCGCCGAATTGGTCGATGTCTTCGTGGAGAAACACAATCTCCCGGAGAAGCTGGCGTTCAACCTCAACGTCTGTCTGGACGAATTGATCACCAATATTATCTCATATGGATATGATGACGAGGATAGTCATGAAATCCAGGTGGAGTTCGTCTACGATGGCCGCGAATTCGTGACCACCATCATCGACGATGCCAAGGAGTACAATCCCTTCGTTGAGGCTCCGATCCCCGATCTCGACCTGGACGTGGATGACCGCCCCATCGGCGGGCTGGGGGTGTTTCTGGTGAAGGAATTCATGGATGGAACCGATTACGCGCACGAGGGGGGGCGCAACACCACCACGCTGCGCAAGACGATTTCGGCATAGGAGAGTTTTTGGTTATGGAAATCCGTGAAGAGCAGGCTGGCGATGCCACCGTGCTGGTCCCCCTGGCCCGGGTGGACAGTTCGACGGCCAAGGCCTTCGAGGCCCGGGTCCTGGCAGTGGTCAACGCCGGCGCGCCGAAGATTCTGATCGATTTCGGGGAACTGGACTACATCTCCAGCGCCGGCCTGCGCGTGGTTCTGGTGGGCGCCAAGATGACGCGGGGCACCCGCAAATTCGCCCTGTGCTCCATGAAGCCCCATATCCGCGAGGTGTTCGACGTCTCGGGCTTCGCCAAGATCCTGTCCATCTACGCCGACCGGACCGCCGCTCTCGCCGCCCTGTGATCCGGCCATATCGGAATTGCATCGGGGTGGCTGGAATGCGTTCCTCTTCTGCGCTACCATGAGTTCTCTGGTCCCAACCGGTTCGTCATGGATAAGATCCGGCAGGGGCGGGGAGAACGGGAATACCCCGGGGGGCGGCGCCGTCGCCCGCCTGGGCTATGTCCCGCCCATCTGGAGGGCAAGACAATGACGGATCCCTACAAGAACATGCTTGCGATGCAGCAGGCCATGCTGGAAGGCTGGATGAACTCCACCAACCAGATGATGCAGTATTTCAAGCATCTGATGGAGTTGCAGGAGCGGCTGTTGCGCCAGGCGACCTTCGGCCGGGATCACGTCGAGATCGACGACGGCCCGTCCTTTACCGGCAAGTACGGCAAGCGCCGTTTCGACATCGACCCCGAAAAGGACGTCTGATCCGCCAGCCCCCAAAGCCCCAAGGCGCCGCCTCGGGGCTTTTTCTTTGGACCAGAGTCAAAAACCCCGCTTTGCGGCAGGGCTGCCGCCCAGACCCGCTCGGAGGCACAGCCTCTGAACCTCCCGCTTTTGAAACGCTGAAAGGTCCGGGAAGCTGTGCTTCCCGGTTGGGGGATCGGGGGCAAAAGCCCCCGAAGCGTGGCTTCTCCGCAGGCGGATTGCCCCAGCGCTTTAAGATGCCGCCTGTACGAAAAAGCTCCGCTTTTTCAGGGCTCAAGTGCCACTCGGGCTTAAGAGTTCTTCGACTTTTTAAGTGCGAAGAACTCTAGTCCTCGCCCATGCCGCGCCGCGAGATGGGGATGTCGCGGTGGATATAGGCGCTCATCACCAGGCCCCAGCCCACCAGCAGCGACAGCATGGCGGTGCCGCCATAGGAGATCAGCGGCAGCGGCACGCCGACCACCGGCACCAGTCCCATCACCATGGCGGTGTTGATGAAGAAATAGAGGAAGAAGGTGGTGGCGATGCCGTGGGCCACCAGCCGGCCGAACTGCGAGCGGCAGCGGATGGCGATGGCGTAGCCATAGGCCAGCAGCAGGGCGTAGAGCCCCAGCAGCACCAGCCCGCCCATCATGCCCCATTCCTCGGCGAACATGGTGAAGATGAAGTCGGTCTGCTTTTCCGGCAGGAAGTTGAGGCGGCTTTGCGTCCCCATCATATAGCCCTTGCCGAACACGCCCCCCGAGCCCAGGGCGATCTTGGACTGGGTGATGTGATAGCCGGCGCCCAGGGGATCGTCCTCGGGATTCATGAAGATCAGCACGCGCTTCTTCTGGTATTCGCGCAGGAACTGCCAGGCCACCGGCACGGCGGCACCGGCCCCGGCGATGACCACCACGAATTTCCACATGCGTACTCCGGCCATGAAGAACAGGGCGCCGGAACTCATCACCAGCATCATGGCGGTGCCGAGATCGGGCTGCTTCAGCACCAGGATGGCGGGGGTGAACACCATGATCAGCGGCGGAATCAGGAACAGCGGTCGGCCGATCTCCTGCTGGCCGGCGCCGTGAAAATAGCGGGCGAGCGACAGAATCAGGGCGATCTTCATGATCTCCGAGGGCTGCAGCTGGATGAAGCCCAGGTCGATCCAGCGCTGCGCCCCCATGCCGATGGTGCCTTTCAGTTCCACCAGCACCAGCAGCACGAAGGCGATGGCGTAGAAGGTGTAGGCATGGCGCATCCAGAAGCGCAGGTCGATCATGGCCACCGAGATCATCAGGCCGATGCCGATGGCGAAGCGGATCATCTGCTTGAACGCCCAGGGTTCGATCGAGCCCTGGGCCGCCGAGTACAGCGTGGCGAAGCCCACTCCGGCGATGGCGGTCAGCACGGCGATCAGCGACCAGTTGATCTGCCAGATCTTGTCGCGCATGGACATCTCGGTCCGGTTTAGGCGCGACGGCGTGCGCGGCAGCGGCCGGAGCATCAGAATCTCCTCAGGTCGGGATTCAGGGGCTCGCCGCTGGCATCGGTGGCGACCCGGGCCATGTCGCGCTTTTGCACTTCGATCATGATGTCGCGGGCGATGGGTGCGGCCACCGCCGAGCCGCCGCCGCCATGCTCGACGATGACGGCGATGGAATAGCGCGGGCTCTCTTCCGGGGCATAGGCCACGAACAGTGCGTGGTCGCGCTCCTTCCAGGGCAGCTGGTCGTTCTTCTTCACCCCGGTCTCGCGCTCGCGCAGGGTGATGCGCCGTACCTGGGCCGAGCCGGTCTTGCCCGACAGCCACATGCCTTCCTGGGTGATGCGGGCCTTGTAAGCGGTGCCGCCCGGCTCGTTGGATACCGCGAACATACCCTTGCGGACCAGGGCCAGCGACTGGCGCGACACGTCCAGGCTGGGCCAGGACGGGGTGGCGCGGCTTTTCGCCGACTTTTCCGAGATTTGGTCGCGGGCCACATGGGGCACCACCGCGTAGCCGCCATTGGCGATGCGCGCCGTCATGGTGGCCAACTGCATGGCGGTGGCGGTGACATAGCCCTGGCCGATGGCGTTGACCAGGGTCTCGCCGGGATACCAGGGCTGCTTCAGGGTGGCCTTCTTCCAGGCCTTGTTGGGGATGATGCCCGACTTCTCGCCCGGCAGGTCGATGCCGGTGGGGGCGCCCAGGCCGAACTTCTTTGCCATTTCGGCGATCTTTTCGTAACCCACCCGCCGCGCGATTTCATAGAAATAGACGTCGCAGGAATTTTTGATGCCGGTCACCAGGTCCTGGGCGCCGTGGCCTTCCTTTTTCCAGCAATGGAACTTGAGGGAGCCCAACTGGGTGTGGCCCGAGCAGAACACCCGCATCTCCGGCGTGATGTCGCGGGCCTCCAGGGCGGCCAGCGCGGTCAGCATCTTGAAGGTGGAGCCGGGGGCAAAGGTGCCGCCGATGGCCTTGTTGGTCAGCGGCGAGCGGGGATTGGTGGACAAATCCTTCCATTCCTCGTTGGACAGGCCGCGATTGAAGGAATTGGGGTCGAAGCTGGGCGTCGACGCCATGACCACCACGTCGCCGGTATGGATGTCCATGACCACCACCGCGGCGCTTTCCTCACCCAGGCGCTGGGCGGCGTATTCCTGCAGCTTCATGTCGAGCGTCAGGTTGAGGTCGAGACCGGGCTCGCCTTCCTTGCGCTCCAGCTCGCGGATGACGCGGCCCACCGAATTGACCTCCAGCGTCGAGGTGCCGTGGCGGCCGCGCAGGGCCATGTCGTAGATGCGCTCGACCCCGCCCTTGCCGATGCGAAAGCCCGGCAACTCCTCCAGCGGGTCGCCGGACAGCTCGTTCTCGGACACCGCCGAGACGTAGCCCAGGATATGGGCGCCCAGGCTCTCCAGCGGGTAATAGCGGCTTTGCCCCACGTCGATGACCACGCCGGGCAGGTCGGCGGCGTTGACCTCGACGCGCGCCACTTCCTCCCAGGTCAGGTTCTCGCGCACGCTGAGCGGCACGAAGCTGCGGCGGCGGCGCACTTCCTTGTGGATGCGCGAGCGGTCGCCGTCGCCGATGGCGATGATCTTGGCCAGGGCGTCCAGGGTGTAGTCCAGCGACGGAGTCTGCTCGGGCACCACCATGACGCGGTAATTGTGCTGGTTGACCGCCATGGCGATGCCGTTGCGGTCCAGAATTAGCCCGCGCGGCGGGGCCAGCAGGCGGGTGCTGATGCGGTTGTCCTCGGCCTGGACGGCGTATTTGTCGGCCTCCATGACCTGCAGGTAGTACATGCGGGCCGCCAGCGCCCCCATCAGTCCGGCCTTGCCGCCGGCCAGCATCATGGCTCGGCGGGAGAACAGCTTGGAGCGGTCGTTGTCATGGTACATGGCCGGTCCTTCCTAGACGTCGCGCAGGAAGGCGAGCTGGGTCCGGGCCAGGGTCCAGGTCAGCAGCGGGAACAGGGCCAGGGTCATCAGGTATTCGAACACCACCGGGGCGACGTCCAGCGGGCGCCCCTTGACGAAGGACAGCAGCATCCAGGCCATGCCGATGGCCCCGGCGGTCAGCAGGCTGAAGGCCCACCAGGTGACGGCGAAGGACTTGCCCAGGAAGAACTTGCGCTGGGAGGCGGCGGTGCCCTGAACCAGCAGCATGACCAGGGCGTTCACCCCCAGCGGCGTGCCGGCGACGATGTCGTAGAGCAGGCCGATGACGAAGGCCAGCCAGGCGGGCAGCAGGTCGGGGCGATAGATGGCCCAGTAATAGACCCCCATCAGCGGCAGCATGGGCGCGATGCCAGAAAAGCCGGGAATATGGGTGGGAATGGCGGTGAGCAGCAGCAGGAACACGGTGATGCCGAAGGGGACCAGATGGCGGACCCAGGTGTCCATCCTCACCCAGACGGAGGACTTCACTCCTCTTTCCCCCGGCGGCGGCGCTCCGGCGGCGGCGGCCGTTCGAAGGGCAGGATGCCGCCCAGGCCGAAATCGACGACGGAGACGAATTCCAGGCGGTGGCGCTGGACGAAGGGTTCGACCCGGATGATGCCGTCGGTCACCGAAGAGACCACGCCCACCGGAATACCCGGCGGGAAGGCGCCGCCCGACGCGGCGGTGACCACCCGGTCGCCCACGGCGATGGCCGGGCTGCCGGTAATGTAGTTCAGGCGCGGACGCTGGCTGTTGTCGCCGGTCAGGATGGCCCGGGTGCGGGTGGCTTCCAGCATCACCGGGGTGCGGGCGTTGATGTCGGTGATCAGCAGCAGGCGCGACGAACGGGCGCCGACCTCGGCCACGTGTCCGGCCAACGCCTCGCCGGTCAGAACGGTCTGGCCCTTGCGCACGCCATCCTTGGCGCCGGCGCCCAGCAGCATGCTCTGGCCGAAGGCCGAGCCCATGTCGCCGATCACCCGGGCGGTGACGAAGGCGGGGTCGGGATCGGGAATGAAGTTCAGCTGGTCGTGCAGGACGGTGTTCTCGGCCTCCAGGCGCCGGGCCACGGTCTGCCAGTGCATCAGCTTGAGATTCTCTTCCTTGAGGCGGGCGTTCTCGGTCCGGAGATTGGCCAGCTCGTGGACGTTCTCGGTGATCTGGGCGATGGTGGAGGCGGGCCGCGCCATGGCGTCCAAGATGGGGGCGAGGGCGTCGGCGACCAGGGCGCGGGTGCGCTCGATCAGCACGATATCGGCCTTGCCCAGGATCATCAGCGCCACCGAGGCGACGATCAGCGACATAAAGGCGAAGCGCTGGACCAGCAGCCTTAACGTCGCGAGCCGACCTGCCGCACCCGACTGCTTCACCGAACCCCTCCGTTGCGCCGCGCATCCCCGGCATGACGGGAAAGCGTCGGGTCGATACTACTATATCTAGTGATGGTAAAACCACTAATTAAGGCGGGTCAAACCCAAGATTTCCCGAGGCCCAAAACGGCGTCAGCCCGGATGGCGACATACGCTTCCGGGCTGACGGTTTTGGTCTTATGCCTCAAGCCCTAGTACATGCTGGTCAGCACGTTCTTCAGCTTGGGCATTTCTTCCAGGGCGCGGCCGGTGCCCAGCGCCACGCAGGACAGCGGATCATCGGCGATGGAGACCGGCAGGCCGGTGGCATGGCGCAGCACGTAATCCAGATTGGACAGCAGCGCGCCGCCGCCGGTGAGCACGATGCCCTTGTCGACGATGTCGGCGGCCAGTTCCGGGGCGGTGTGCTCCAGGGCGACCTTGACCGCCTCGATGATGGCACCCACCGGCTCGGCCAGGGATTCGGCGATCTGGCGCTCGGAGATGATCAGTTCCTTGGGCACGCCGTTCATCAGGTCGCGGCCCTTGATCTCCATGGTGCGGCCCTCGCCGTCCTCAGGGGGGCAGGCGGAACCGATTTCCTTCTTGATGCGCTCGGCCGAGCCTTCGCCCACCAGAAGGTTATGGTTGCGGCGGATATAGGCGATGATCGCCTCGTCCATCTTGTCGCCGCCGACGCGCACGCTGCGCGAATAGACGATGCCGCCCAGCGAGAGCACCGCCACCTCGGTGGTGCCGCCGCCGATGTCGACCACCATGGAGCCGGTGGGCTCGGTGACCGGCAGGCCGGCGCCGATGGCGGCCGCCATGGGCTCCTCGATCAGGAAGACGCGGCGGGCACCGGCGCTTTCCGCCGATTCCTGAATGGCGCGGCGCTCGACGGCGGTGGAGCCGGAGGGCACGCAGACGATGACCAGCGGGCTGGCGAAGGACCGGCGGTTATGCACCTTGCGGATGAAGTGCTTGATCATCTCCTCGGCCACTTCGAAGTCGGCGATGACGCCGTCGCGAAGGGGGCGGATGGCCTGGATGTAGCCCGGGGTGCGGCCCAGCATCATCTTGGCCTCGTCGCCCACGGCCAGAACCTTTTTCTTGCCCTTTTCCTCGGCGATGGCGACCACCGACGGCTCGTTGAGGACGATACCGCGGCCCTTGACGTAGACCAGGGTATTGGCCGTCCCAAGATCGATCGCCATATCGGCGGACATCCAACCCGTCAGCTTAGAAAACATAATCCCTCGCTCACCTTACGATGCGTCTTTGACAGTGACCCCGGCCGCGCGCGTGCTATATCACGCCCCGGCGGCGTCGGGGGCGGTTTTTTGCCGCTTAACCAGAAGTTTGTTCAACGCGTTGACATAGGCCCGCGCCGAGGCCACCAGGGTGTCGGTTTCGGCGCCCTGGCCGTTGACGGTCTTGCCGTCCTCTTCCAGCCGGACCGTGACTTCGGCCTGGGCGTCGGTTCCTTGGGTCACCGCGCTCACCTGATAGAGCTGCAGCCGCGCCTCGTGGGGGAACAGCGCCTTGATGGCGTTGAAGGTGGCATCGACGGGACCGTCGCCGGTGGCCCGCACGCCCTTGACCTCGCCATCCACCGACAGTTCCAGGGTGGCCGAGGGGGGCTGGTGCTTGGTGCCGCACAGCACCTCCAGCGACACCAGCTTGACCCGGTCGTTGCCGCGCACCACGGCGTCGTCCACCAGGGCGACGATGTCCTCGTCGAACACGTCCTTCTTGCGGTCGGCCAGATCCTTGAAGCGGGTGAAGGCATCCTCGATCGCGTTGTCGCCCAACTCGTAGCCCAGCTCCTTCAGCTTGGCCTTGAAGGCGGCGCGGCCCGAATGCTTGCCCATCACCAGGTTCGAGCGGTGCAGGCCCACGGATTCCGGGGTCATGATCTCGTAGGTCTGGGCGTGCTTGAGGACGCCGTCCTGATGGATGCCCGATTCGTGGGCGAAGGCGTTCTTGCCGACGATGGCCTTGTTGGGCTGGACCACGAAGCCGGTGATGGTCGAGACCAGCCGCGAGGCCCGGGTGATGTTCTCGGTCTTGATGCCGGTCTTGAAGGGCAGCAGGTCGGGGCGCGTGCGCAGCGCCATGACGATCTCTTCCATGGCGGCGTTGCCGGCGCGCTCGCCCAGGCCGTTGACCGTGCATTCGATCTGGCGGGCGCCCTTGCCCACGGCGGCCAGGGAATTGGCCACGGCCAGCCCCAGGTCGTTGTGGCAATGCACCGACAG
The DNA here is from genome assembly GCF_000009985.1 of Paramagnetospirillum magneticum AMB-1. Taxonomy (GTDB): domain Bacteria; phylum Pseudomonadota; class Alphaproteobacteria; order Rhodospirillales; family Magnetospirillaceae; genus Phaeospirillum; species Phaeospirillum magneticum. Next base: position 3,860,205 of record NC_007626.1, on the reverse strand, counting down.
GACGGCCTTGTCGATATTGGGGACGCGGTTGATCAACATGGCGATCAGGGCGGCGTATTCGTCGGGGACGGCATAGCCCACGGTGTCGGGGATGTTGATGGTGCGCGCGCCGGCCGCGATGGCGGCCTCGACGCAGCGGCACAGGAAGTCGTGCTCGGTGCGCGAGCCGTCCTCGGCCGACCATTCCACGTCGTCGGTCAGCTTGCGGGCATAGGCCACCGATTCGGCGACCTTTTCTAGCACCTTCTCCGGCTCCATCTGCAGCTTGTACTTCATGTGCAGCGGGCTGGTGGACAAGAAGGTGTGGATGCGGCCCCGCGCCGCCGGCCTGATGGCCTCGGCGCAGCGTTCGATATCGCCCTTGGTGGCCCGCGCCAGACCGCAGATCACCGACGTCTTCACCGCCTTGGCCACGGCCTCGACGGCTTCGAAATCGCCGTTGGAGGCGATGGGAAAGCCCGCCTCGATTACGTCGACGCCCATCTCCTCCAGCACCAGCGCGATGCGGACCTTTTCCTCCAGATTCATGGAGGCGCCGGGCGATTGCTCGCCGTCCCGCAGCGTGGTGTCGAAGATGATGACGCGGTTGTGATCCATGTACTCGCTCTTGCACTCTGGCGCGCCGCCGGACGGGCGCGGAACGGAAAAGAGGCGAGCACGGCCCGCCGGAAGCGGCCGGTGAAACATTATCGTGAAACCCGTTTCACCGCGCCTATAGGAAGGCCATTTCGCGGTGCGATGTCAACATCCATCGTGTGTCGGAATCGTGCGGATGGTCATGATTTTGCCGGGTGGTCCCCTCGGCCGCGGCCGCAGGGGGGGAGGGCCGGTGAAACGTTTCGGATCGGTTCCAGGAAGCCCTCCAGTCCACTGGCGCGACAGTGGAAAAATATGTGGTTCCTCTCACAGTCCTTACCCGACCAAATCGCTAAGCTGATTTCGGGATGGATGATTGCCACGATGGGTCTGGAGCCTTGATGTGATGCGTGCCGCCTCGATACAGCCTTCTGCCGCCCAGAGGACGCGACAGGCCCTCAACCGGACCCTGGCGGGGCCGGTGATGGACAAGCTGGCGAAACTGGTGCCCGAGCTCGCCTGGGTGCCACGTGGCCGCGAACTGGAGACGGCGCTGCGCGATTGCGATCTGCTGCACCGCTGCTTCATCGCCTTCCGCACCCACCGTGCCACCTTTCGGCCCCTGCTGGTGGATGGGCGGGGGCGCCCGGTGGACAATGACAACACGCCCCTGGCCTGTGGCCGCACCGTCAATCAGGTGATCGCCATGATCGTCCGCTCGGCGGCCAAACGCCACTTCCGCGCCCGCCTGGACGGCTTTCCCCCGGGGCGGGCCGAGCGGCTGCGCCGGCCCGAGGGCGTGGGCTGGGCGGGCATGCTCGCCTGGATGAACGGACGGTCGGAGGATGGCCGTGGCCGCAAGGACAAGACGGCCGGCGATCTGCTGTACAATGCCATCCGGCGCTATTTGCTCCATGACTGGCAGGTGCCGATCATTCCGCAATACGCCCGCATGACTCCGCCTGAGGTGCGGGCCCTGGGGTCGCGCATTCTCGACTTCCGTGACGCCGGCGATCTGGCCGCCTGGCTGGATGGCGGCGCCGAGGGCCGCGCCATGCCCAGCCAATGGGTGGTCGAGCCGGTGGCGCTGTCCCCCGAGCCCTTGCCGGAGCCGATGGACCTGCTTCCGGTCGCCGAGCTCCCGGTCGCCGCCCCCGTCGAGGGCGCCGCCGCTCTGCCCGGTGCCGCCCTGACCGGCGACGGCCGCTCGCGCCTCAGTCAGGTTCTGTCTAATGACGGTCGCCTAATCCGCATGGAAACGGTGGTGCCGCTGCTCACCACGCCGGAGTTGAAAGCGGCCCTGGGCCATCCGGGACGCGAGCAACTGCGCCGCGCCGCCCGGGCCCTGGCCGGGACCGGTTCGGGTACCGTGCGCCGTCTGGCGGTGGATTACGGCCTCGGCCCCGAGCAGATGACCGCCATGCTGGCCAAATCGGCCCTGCTGCTGCCGCCCGCCGTCTACGAGAAGATGTTCGGCCGCAAGGGGGAACTGCTGCTGATCCTGGCCCTGATCAGCCGCGCCAAGGCCGCCGGCCTGGACGCCGAAGCCTCCCCCGCCGCCTTCGCCGCCTTCATGGAGGAGCTGTTCGGACGCTTTGCGCGCTGAGCAGGTGGTAGAGCGGGGCCAGCCTGGCCAGACGCGAGGTCAGTTCAGCGGCGAGGTCGGGCGAAAAGAACAGTGGCTCCATGGGGCGCTCCCGGCGCAGATGGCCGCTTTTCAGGCCGAACCAGGGCTGTAGCGGGGCGGGCAGGCTGCCGTCCATCCCCTTGGGCAGGCGCGAGCGGCGATAGGCCTCGCCCTCCAGGACGAAACCGGCGTCCTCCGCCGCCGCCATGGCCTCGGCGAAAGGGGTGGGGCGGGCGGCGATGGCCGCTCTGATGGCGGTCATGGTGGCGGGGCTGGCGGCGTAAAATCCCATGCCATAGCGATAGCCGCCCGGTCCGAAGGCCAGGAAGAAGGCCGGGCGGTCCTGCCATCCTTCGCCGGCCCGGCGGAAGCTCATCCATTGCTTGACGCGGTAGGGCGACTTGTCGCGGGAGAAGCGGGTGTCGCGGCGGATGCGTGATACCGCCCCGCCCATGGGGTTGTCATCGAAGCGGGGATCGATCTCCAGCATGGCCGGGGCCACGGCCACGAACAGCCGGCGCAGCGGCGTCTGGATCAGGTCGCGGTAGTCGTCCTTGCGGGCGTTGAACCACGCGGTCTCGTTGTTGGCGGCAAGGTCGGCGAGGAAGGCGGGGGCCTGGGGCGAAAAGCCGGTGAACGCGGTCATGGGCGATCCTGCTTCCATAAAAAAGGCCCCGGCGGTTTCCCGTCGGGGCCTTCTCGAACGCTTGGGGGCGGGCCTTAGTTCTTGGCCTTGTCCACCAGCTTGTTCTTGGCGATCCAGGGCATCATGGCGCGCAGCTTCTCGCCGACGACTTCGATGCCGTGCTCGGCCTGGATGCGGCGGGTGGCCTTGAAGGACGGCTGACCGGCCTTGCATTCCAGCATCCAGTCGCGGACGAAGCGACCGGCCTGGATGTCTTCCAGGACGCGCTTCATCTCGGCCTTGGTCTCGTCGGTGATGATGCGCGGGCCGGTGACGTAATCGCCGTATTCCGCGGTGTTGGAGATGGAGTAGCGCATGTTGGCGATGCCGCCCTCATAGATGAGGTCGACGATCAGCTTCACCTCGTGCAGGCACTCGAAATAGGCCATCTCGGGGGCATAGCCCGCCTCGACCAGGGTCTCGAAGCCGTACTGGATCAGCTTGGTCAGGCCGCCGCACAGGACGACCTGCTCGCCGAACAGGTCGGTCTCGCACTCTTCGCGGAAGCTGGTCTCGATGATGCCCGAACGGCCGCCGCCGATGGCCGACGCGTAGGACAGGGCGATCTCGAGCGCGTTGCCCGAGGCGTTCTGAGCCACCGCCACCAGGCAAGGCACGCCGCCGCCCTTGACGTATTCGCCGCGCACGGTGTGGCCGGGGCCCTTGGGGGCGACCATGAACACGTCCAGGTCGGCGCGGGCTTCGATCAGCTTGAAGTGGATGTTCAGGCCGTGGGCGAACACCAGGGACGCGCCCTGCTTCATGTTGGCGGCCAGGTCGTTGTAGTACAGGTCGGCCTGCAGCTCGTCCGGGGTGAGGATCATCACCACGTCGCCCCACTTGGCGGCGTCGGCCGGGGTCATGACCTTGAGGCCCTCGCCTTCGGCCTTCTTGGCGGTGGCGGAGCCGGCGCGCAGCGCCACGGCCACGTCCTTGACGCCGGAATCGCGCAGGTTCAGGGCGTGGGCATGGCCCTGGGAGCCGTAGCCAACGACCACGACCTTCTTGCCCTTGATCAGATTAACGTCGGCATCCCGATCGTAATAAACGCGCATGAGAGGTTCCTTTCGACAGGCGGAGACGGGTCCGCGCAAATTCTGGCGGGCTTTCTAAATCGGATTCGGTCCGCGTGCAATGGCGACGACGCCGGTGCGCGAAACATCCGTCAGTCCCAGGGGCTCCATCAGCTTGATGAAGGCGTCCACCTTGTCGGTGGCGCCCACCACTTCGAAGACGAAGCTTTCGTTGGTGGAATCGATGGCGCGCGCCCGGAAGATGTCGGCGATGCGCAAGCTTTCCACCCGCTTGTCGCCGGTGGCGGCCACCTTGACCAGGGCCAGTTCGCGCGACACGTGCGGCCCCTCGATGGTCAGGTCGTGCACCTTGTAGACCGGCACCAGGCGACGCAGCTGGTTCTTGATCTGCTCGATGATCATGGCGGTGCCGCTGGTCACGATGGTGATGCGCGACAGCTTTTCGCCGGCATCCACCTCGGCCACGGTCAGGCTTTCGATGTTGTAGCCGCGGCCCGAGAACAGGCCGACGACGCGGGCCAGCACGCCGGACTCGTTGTCCACCAGGACGGCGATGGTGTGGCGGTTGATTTCCTGCTTCGCGATGGTCACTTGCCTTCCCCCCTTACACCAGAACCATGCCGTCTTGTTCCGAGCCCGGCTTGTCGCGGCCCTTATCCTCCGGCCCCAGCACCATTTCGTTATGGGCCATGCCGGGCATGATCATGGGGAACACGTTTTCCGAGGCATCGGTGCGCAGTTCCAGGATCACCGGGCGATCCACGGCGATCATCTCCTTGATGGCGCCGTCCACCTCGCCCGGCTTGTCGGCGCGCAGGCCGACGGCGCCGAAGGCCTCGGCCAGCTTGACGAAGTCGGGGTGATGAATCATGTGGCTTTCGGAATAGCGGCCGCCGTGGATCAGTTCCTGCCACTGGCGGACCATGCCGAGATACTGGTTGTTGAGGATGACGATCTTCACCGGCAGGCGATGCTGCACCAGGGTGGCCATCTCCTGAATGTTCATCTGGATGGAGGCCTCGCCGGCGATGTTGATGACCAGCGCCTCCGGATGGGCCATCTGCACGCCCATGGCGGACGGCAGGCCATAGCCCATGGTGCCCAGGCCGCCCGAGGTCAGCCAGTGCAGCGGCAGGTCGAACTTCAGGTGCTGGGCCGCCCACATCTGATGCTGGCCCACCTCTGTGCAGAAGTAGGGATTGCGGTGACGGGTCATCTCGTAGAGACGCTGGATGGCGTATTGCGGCTTGATGATCTTGTTGGAGTTCTCAAAGGACAGGCAATCGGCGCCCCGCCACTGGTCGATCTTGGCCCACCAGGCCTTCAGCGCCTTGTCGTCGACGCGCGACTGCTTGGCCTTCCACACCTTGATCATGTCTTCCAGCACGTGGGCGCAGTCGCCGACGATGGGCAGGTCGACCGCCACGTTCTTGTTGATGGAGCTGGGGTCGATGTCCACGTGGATCTTCTTGGACTTCGGCGAGAAGCCGTCCAGCTTGCCGGTGACGCGGTCGTCGAAACGGGCGCCGATATTGATCATCAGATCGCAATCGTGCATGGCCATGTTGGCCTCGACCGTGCCGTGCATGCCCAGCATGCCCAGGAACAGCGGGTCCGATCCCGGGAAGGCGCCCAGACCCATCAGGGTCAGCGTGCAGGGATAGCCGGTCATGCGCACGAACTGGGTCAGCAGCTGACAGGCCGCCGGGCCGGAATTCACCACGCCGCCCCCCACGTAGAAGATGGGCTTCTTGGCATGGGCGATCATCTCGATGGCCTTCTCGATGGCCTTGAGGTCGCCCTTCACCTGGGGCTTGTACTTGGACTTCAGCTTGGACGGCGGCTGGTATTCGCCCTTGGCCTGGACCACGTCCTTGGGCAGGTCGACCAGCACGGGGCCGGGGCGGCCCGAGCGGGCCACGTGGAAGGCCTCGTGCACGGTGCGCGCCAGATCGGCCACGTCCTTGACCAGATAATTGTGCTTGGTGCACGGCCGGGTGATGCCGGTGATGTCGGCTTCCTGGAAGGCGTCGTTGCCGATCAGGTGGGTGGGCACCTGGCCGGTGAGGCAGACCAGCGGCACCGAATCGCACTGGGCGTCGGCCAGGCCGGTCACCGCGTTGGTGGCGCCGGGGCCAGAAGTCACCAGCACGCAGCCCACCTTGCCGGTGGAGCGGGCATAGCCCTCGGCCGCATGCACGGCGGCCTGTTCGTGACGGACCAGCACGTGGCGCAGGCGGTTCTGCTTGAACAGCTCGTCATAGATGGGCAGTACGGCGCCGCCGGGATACCCGAAAATGACCTCTACGCCCTGGTCGACCAAGGCCTTGAGGAGGATTTCCGCTCCGGTCAACGTATCGTGATGCACCATCTCAGCACCTTATCCTTCATGTCGTTGTCACCCTGCCGTCTGGAAGAAAGGCAGGGGCGCGCGCTGCTGCACTGCGGCGCGGGGGCACAACCTAGCCCCATGTTACGGGGCGGTCAAGAGGTGTTGGCGAATTTTCAGAAAGATTGTGGCTATTAAACTTTCCGAAAGTTGCTCCGAGGCGGTCAAGGACGCCATCATCTGATGGCGAAACCAGGTGCCCTGGCGTTTGGCATAGTTGCGGGTGGCCTGGCAGGCGGCGGCGATGGCGGTATCCAGGTCCGTCTCGCCGGCCAGATGGGCGGCCAGTTCGCGCCGCCCCAGGGCCTTTTGGATGGGCAGGTCGGGGGGAAGGCGCAGGGCCTCGAAATCCCGGACCTCGTCCAGGGCTCCCGCCGTCACCATGGCGCGGAAGCGGGATTCGCACTGGGCGTAGAGGCGGGGGCGCTCGGGGTCGAGGACCAGGCTGAACCAGCGGGCTTCGACGGCGCCCTCGCGCGGCTCGTCCTGCCACTCGGCCAGGGAACGGCCGGTGGCCGTCACCACCTCCCAGGCCCGCGCCAGACGTTGGGAGTTGCCCGAATCCAGGCGCTCGGCCATCAGCGGATCGTGCTTGGCCAGACGGTTGTGAAAGGCGGCGTTGCCCATCTCGGCCAGCAGGGTGCGGGCCTCGGCGCGGATGGACTCGGGGATCTCGGGAATGGGCGACAGCCCCTCCATCACCGCCTTGAGGTACAGCCCGGTGCCGCCGGTCAGGATGGGCAGCATCCCCGCCTGCCAGGCCGCCGCCATCTCCATTGCCGCCATGTCGCGCCAGCGCGCCGCCGAGCACAGTTCGGTGGGCGGCAGCACGGCGTAAAGCCGGTGCGGCGCCAGCGCCATGTCCCCGGGCGCCGGGCGGGCGGTCAGCAGCGGCAGGGCATCGGTGACCTGCATGGAATCGGCGTTGATCACCACGCCGCCGAACTCGCGGGCGATCCTGACGGCAAGGCCCGACTTGCCCGAGGCGGTGGGGCCGGCGATGACCACGGCGGGTGTCGATGTCGACGTCATTCTCTCCAACCCCTGGCCAGACTCCACGCCACGATAGCGAATGCCGCCGACCATAGGGCCATGGCGGTGGGAATCAACAGGTGAGGAGCCAGGGAACCCGCCGCACGCAGATCGGCGGAACAGACCAGCAGGATGGCGGCGGCGATGCCGGCGCGGGGCCACTGGCCGACCCGGCGCTCGCGGATGGCGTCGATGCGCAGCATCATGGCCGCGGTCACCACTCCCATGCCGCCGATGGTGGCCAGATGCAGGGCGTCGGTGGACGGCCCGATGCCCAGCCAGTCCGAGGCGGCGGCGGCGATCAGCCCCAGGGCCAGCAGCCCATGGCCCACCTGGATCGGCCCCAGCGAGAGGTCGGAAAGGGCCAGGATCGGCCGCCAACGGGCCTGACGCCACAACCCGGCGGCTCCGGCCAGGGCCATGGCGCCGACGGTGGGCAGCCCCAGGGCCTGGATCAGCGCCTCGGCGGCCATGCCGATCACGCACAGCCATTCCAGCCAGGGCCGGTTGCGGTCGAACAACTCGCGAGCCTCCTCCTTGCGCACCAGTCCGGCCATGCCGGCGGGGATCACCCGTCCGCCCATGACCAGGATCATCAGCGCCACCAGGCAGAAGGCGGTCATGGCGCCCCGGCGCTCGCCGCCCTCGATCATTCCCATGCGTCCGGCCTGATACAGGGCTTCGGCGACGGCGAAGGCGGCGATGGCGGGGGCGAAGACCATGTTGTGTCCCAGCTTGGCGGCCTTGAGGAAGGGCCAGCCGCCGAAGGCGAACAGCAGGACGGGGTAGGCCAGGGACAGGGCCAGCCCCGCCTCGCCCCCCAAGCCGGCCCAGGCGGCGATGCGGGCCGCTCCCCAGGCCAGTAGGGCCAGGATCAGCCGGGGGCGGGTGACCTTGGTGAACAGGTAGCCGCCCAGCACCGCGGCGGCGAAGCCCAGCAGCATTTCGTGGGCGTGCCGCGCCACCGGGTCGCAGGTGCCGCAGCCGGGCAGCCAGCCGGCCCATTCCGCCACCCACAGGGGGACGGAGAGGGCGGCATAGAGGCTGGCGGCCAGGAAGAACGGGCGGTGGGCCTTGGGAAAGCGGCCCGAGCGGGGCAGGGGAGCGGCGGCCCCGGTCATGCGGAATTCCCTATTTCCAGGCGGGGATCGGACCCAAGGCCCGCATCCACTCCTCGGCCGCCTTGGGGTGCGGGTCGCGGAAGCCCTGGCTGGCCAGGCGGGCCAAAGCGGGCGAGGCCAGCAATTCATCCAGGGGCTTTTTCAGGCACTGGGCATAGCTTGGCGGCAGGTCGACGGCGTAATCGACCTTCATGGGCGAATCCCAGCGGGCGACGAAGTTGCCCAGCGGCTGGCCGTCGGCGGTCCAGACGTCGAAGCCGCAGCCGATCTTGAACACGCCATCCAGCTTGCTCCATCCGGGGCGGCCGGTGAGGCGCACGACGATCTGGGGACGGATGGTGGGGTCGTTGATCTCCACCAGCCGGAAGCCCTTGGCCAGCAGGGTCTGGGCGGTCTCGGCCAGGATGCGGCCGTCCTGGACCTTGGTTTCCTCGGATTGGTAGCGGGTGAGCTGGATGGTGAGCTTACGCTGCAGGTCCTTGTCGCCCATGAAGATCATGACGCGGGCGTTGAAGGGCAAGGCGACGCCGGGCACCGGCGCGGGGTCGATCTGGGCGGCGGGCGGCAGGCCCGACGTGCAGCCGGCCAGCAGCAGCGCCCCCAGGGCGAGTCCCATCCAATTGCGTCCGGCCATGGTCATGATCCTCGCTTCTAGTTGATGGACGACAGGCCCTTGGCCTTTACCCGCTTCTGCCACTCGCCCATGAAGGTCTGGAAGTCCTGGACCTGCTTGATCTTCTCGCCCAGGCGGCGGTAATCGATGATGCCGCGCTCGGGCTCGCTGGTCAGCAGGTCGAAGGGCTCCTTCCACTCGGTCTTGGCCATCAGCGGGCCGAAATTGCGCCGCAGGCGGGTCAGGCCGCGCTCGTCCTTGGCCAGGGTCATGGCGGTGGCGGTGTCGAGCAGGCGGCGGGCGGTGGCGGGGTCCAGCGGGCGGTTGCCGATGGGCTTCTGGATGGTTGATTCCAGGGCGGCGGCGGCCTCGGGCCAGCGCTTCAGCTTCCAGTTGATGTCGCCGCGCAGCCGGTTGGCGTCCTCGCTCTGGTCGTTGATGATCAGGGCCAGCGCCTCGGCCGAGCGGCCGAGATCGGTCAGGGCCTGCACCCGGATATAGCGGCGCTGGGCGGCCAGATCCACGGGGATTTCCGGTGCCTCGCTGGCTTCCAGCGCTTCCAGCGCCAGGCCGGGCTTGCGGTCCGACAGGTTCAGGAAGGCAAGGCGGGTGCCGACCCGGGCCTTATCCAGGCCCGACAGGCGGAACTCCACCTGATGGCGCAGCAACTCGCCGGCGCGCTCGAGAAGGTCGACACCGGCCAGACGGTCGGCCAGGCGGCGGATCATCTCGTCACCCTTGGTCCCCGATGGGGTCAGCTCCTGGAACTCGTCGTAGAGGCCGATGGCCACCACGGGGGAAAGCTTGTCGGCCTCGCCCACCAGGAACAGGCGGTTGAAGGTGTCGCTCATTTCCTCCTGGACCTGCCCGATCTCGGGGTGGTCGGCATAGTTGGTGACCAGGGAGTGCATGGAGCGCAGTCCCTCGCCATAGCGGCCGGCGGCGATCTGCAATTGGCCCAGGCGCCGCAGCAGCTGGAACTCGAAATCCTCGCCGCGCCAGGCAAAGCGCAGCTTTTCCAGGTCGCGGATGGCCTCGGCCGGACTCATCTTGTTCAGCTTGAGCATCAACTCGACCCGATCGCGGGCGGCATAGGCGCGGTCGGGGCGGCTCTCGCTGGCCTCGGCGTCGCGGTAGCGCGAGATGGCGGTGTCCCATTGCTTGCCCGCCTGGGCGGCCATGCCCGAGAGATAGGCCAGCTTGCCCACGTCGCGCTTGGACAGGCCGGGACCCATCATGGCATCGACGATGCGGGCGGCGCCCTTGGAATCGCCGGCCTTGGCCACGGTCCTGGCGGCGATCTCGCCGATGGAGATGCGCAGATTGCGCGGCCAGCCCTTGATGTCTTCGGGGGCCAGGCGCAGCACCAGGGCATTCTTGCCGGGGTCGGGCAGCGAGCGGGCCTGGGCGGCGGCCAGGAACAGCTGAACCTTGGCGTCCCCCTTCAGCGCCGGCGTGGACAAATCGATGATGGCGTCGGCATCGCGCCCCATCAGGAAGCTGGCGGCGCCGCGCACCGCCCGGTAAGGCGGGGTGTCGACGATCAGCGGGTCCACGGCGGCCATGACGCGCAACTCGCCCAGGGCCTCGGCCCCGAAGCCGTTGGCGAGATAATGCCGGGCGATTTCCATGCGCTGGGCGTTCTTCTCGTCGGGGCGCACATGGGCCAGACGGCTGATCAGCTTGCGGTGGTCGTCCACGAACTTGTCGTTGCCGCCGCGCAGCCACTTGGAGATGTCCAGCGGCCCGGTGGACATCACGTCGGCGCCCATATTGCCGTCGGTGGCCACCTTGCCCCCCGACGGACCCTCGGCGGCGATCATGGGCGATAGATACAGGCCGCCGGGCTGGGTGATTTCCACCTGGTCGCGGTTGGTGTCCAGGCGCACCGTATCGGCATGGGGAATCATGGCGATGCCCTGGGCGGTGGGCAGCAATTCGGCCCCCGGATATTCGCGCCCCGTCCGCACGCCGGCGCCGATGGCGGGGACGCTCACCACCTGAATGATGTCGCCCACTTCCGGATCGCGCAGCATCATGGGAGCCGAGCCGTCCGAGGCCTTGATCACCACCCGTCCCCGCTCTTGGAAATCCAGTTGGGGGGCGATGTCGAATCCGGCCTTGGGGGCGATGGGCTGCTCGTGGATGTCCAGCACCCAAAGCTGGCCCTCCTTGCGCACCGACGGATTGAAGCCCGGCCGGGTGATCATGCGCACGGCGGTGCCCTTGAAGCCCTGGACCTGCTCCACATGCATCACCACGTCGCCGCCGGTGCGCTTCAACAGCTTGGTGTCCATCTCGGCCTTGAGGTCGAAGACCGCCCACAGCCAGCCGGCGCGGCGGAACACGGCGGCGCCGGCCGGCTTGTCGAAGGCGAAGCCCAGGCTGACCACCTTGCCGGTGGGGGCGGGGCGGATGTCGTCGCCCGGGCGGGCGGCGGCCTCGCCCTCGGCCGGGGATGCGGCGGCGGCGGGCGGCTTGCCGTTGCCGGGGGCGGGGCCGGGAGGCGGAGCCTTGGCCTCGGCCGGCGGCAGGCCCTGCTGGTCCAGGGGCTTCAGGGCCGGCGGCTGCTCCTCGGTGCCGGGAGCGGGGGCCAGGGGCGGGGCGGCGGCGCCGTTGGCGCGCGGGGGCGGCGGGGCTCCCGCCGGGCGGACCAGATCCACGGCGATGCGCGGGCCGCTGGTGAAATGGCGCACCCGCATGCCGGTGGGCAACGACAGGATCACCGAGGTGCCCTTGCCGTTGGCCTTGGCCTCGAGAAAGCCCACGTCGGGGGGCAGCGCCGCCCGCAGCGAGGTGGCGTTGACATTGGCCGGGCGGTCGAAATTGATGGAGACGGTATTGCCCGCCTCATCCACGGAATAGCCCACCGGCTTGGGCCAGTCGAACACCAGCCGGTTGAAGCCGGTATGTTCGCCGCCCCGCACCATCAGGTCGGTGGCGGGGCCTTGTGGCTTGGGCGTCTCGGCGGGCTTGGCGGGTTCGGGAGCTTTCACCGGCTCCGGGGGCTTGGCCTTGGCCGTTTCCGGGGCCTTGGCCGTCTCCGGTGGCTTGGTCGGAGAGGCGGGTGCCTCGGCCGGGGGAAGGGCGGGGGCCTCGGCCGGCGGAAGGGCCTGCTCGGCCGGCGGCGGGGCCGAGGACGAGGTGGTGGCCTTGGTTTCCGACAGGTCGACCACCACGGAATTGGTGCCGGTCTGAAAGCTCTTGACCTGGACGGGGACGGCCAGCGGGAAGGTGGCCATCTTGCGGTCGGGGCTGAGCGTCACCCCTTTCAGATACTTGGCCAGGGGCTTTAGCACCACCTTGGGGTCGCCGGAAATGGGCCGATCGAAGCGGACGATGAGCTGGCTGTTGACCGTCTCCGCCGAGAATTTCACCGGGGCGTCCCAGTCGAACACCATACGGCCGAAGCCGTCATGCTCGGCGGCACGCGGCGAGGTCTGGGCCACCACGCCGGCGGCGGGGCCCATGATCAGGGTGATCAGCAGCAACAGGAAGGCGAGCGGCAAGCCGATCAACCGACGACGGGAATCGTTCGCGCCCACGGGCGCTTTCTCTGGCCGTCCGGTTGTGGCTTGCTCGGCAGCCTTCATGGAAGGCTAGTCGAAACTTGCCAGCAGCGCGTCGATTTCGGCCTGATTGGTCGCGTTGCCGGGGAGCTGCGGGCCGTTGAGGAGATCCTGATCGGTCAGCGGCTTGTCTTCCTTCTGACCTGATCCATGGTTCATGTCGCCGCCGAACATCTTGACCAGGCTTTCCACCCGGTCCTCGATCTCCTTGAGCGCCCGGACCACCTTGGTGATACGCTGACCGGTGATATCCTGGAAGGTGCAGGCCTCGAAAATCCGCGTGGTGATCTCGTCGAGCCGGTTGGCCACGTCCTGGTCCAGCATGGGCGACAGCGAGCCGAGGCTCTCCGCCGCATCCATGATCTCGTTGGTCGCCGCCTCGGTGGCGCCGACGATGGCATCAAGCTCGTCGGTCGCCGAGGCGATGAACTCATTGGTGATTTCGCCGGGCCGAAGCGCGGCGATCTCTTCCTTGGCGGCATGGATGTATTGGGCCAGGGATTCCAACTCGCGATAGAGCCGCAAATCCCCGGCACCGATATCCCCCGTCATGGTTTCGAGCATGGCCCGAACCACTTCCCCGATTTTATCGACCTGAATGGTCTCGCCATGCTCGGCACGAATGGCGTCCAAGCGAAGCTCTAGATCGCGGTCAACGCCTTTCGCCGACATGACAGATAGACCCCCCAAAGGTCGTTAGAAATCGCCCAACACGCTCGTCATCTTGGTCTTCAACGTTTCGGCGTTGAAGGGCTTGACGATGTAGTTGGACACGCCGGCTTCCTTGGCCGCGATGACGTTTTCCGACTTGGACTCGGCCGTCACCATGATGAAGGGAACCGGCTTCAGCTTGGCGTCGGCGCGCACTTCACGCAGCAACTGCAGGCCGGTCATGGGCTCCATGTTCCAGTCGGAAATGACCAGACCGTAATTGCCCACGCGAAGCATCTGCAGCGCCATGGCGCCATCGGTCGCCTCATCGACGTTGTTGAAACCCAGCTGCTTCAGCAGGTTTCTGATGATTCGCAACATCGTCTTATAATCATCAACGATGAGGACATTCATATTCTTATCGACAGCCATCCATCCGCTCCTTCGAGACACTAGCCGCCAGCAACCGAACAAACCGGTAACCCACGAATTTTCCTAGTTAAGATGGGGGACCGCACTTGCGCAAGTCATTTTTTATGCAATCCCCCGACAATCACCCGCCCGAGGCCGCCCTTGGCATCGGTATCTGGCGTCTTTGTGCCAATTCGGCAGTAACTGCCTTGGCCTTGGACGGGTCCATTTCAGCCATGATCGGAGCAACACGTTGTTCCTTCATGCGCTCGACCACTTCCAGCAGGATATTCATATCCAGCTGCTCGAAAATCTTCGCCGCTTCCTTGGGCTTCATATTTTCGTAGATTTTAACCAGGGAGCGCATTTTATTGTCTTCCTGGTCGTTGTACTGACGCAGCAGGCCTTCGATGGTGTTCTGCAGCGTCTTCATCTCTGCGACCTTGCGGTCGATCTGGTCCTCGGCGGCCTTCAGCAGGGCCTCGCGCTTTTCGATGTCCTTTTCCCGGACGTCGAGGGTACCGCGCCGTTCCTGCAGCTTCTGCAGCACATCCAGTTCCGTCTGGCTCATGCCGGCGCCCGGGTCGGAGCCGGCAGTGGCCGGGGCGGCGGGGGCCGTCTGGGCCGGGGCGGTGGCGGCGGCCGGGGTGGCGGCGGGGGCGGCCGGAGGCTGGGCCTTGGGGGTCTGCTGCGCCTGCAGCTCGGCCACCGAGACGGTTTCCAGCCCGAACATGCCCTTGAAGATGTCGCCGACGCGCAGCGACAGCATCAGCACGCCCACGAAGATCAGGACGGGCAGCACCCGGACGATGGGAGCCTTGCCCTCGGACTTGCCGGCGCCCTTGGCGGATCTGGAGCCCTTGGACGCGCCGGGAGGCTGCACCTTGATGGGGCCGGGGACAGGCTTGCGGGTCTTGGTGGCCATGATGCCTCCTACCGCATGGACTGAAGGGCGCGCAGCAATTCGCGCTCGGCTTCGGAACGGTCGTCGCTTTCGGACTCGGCGGCAGCCGCGGCGGCGGCGATGGCGGCGGCGCGGTTGCCGGCCATGCGGGGCGGCGGCATGGTGGGCGTGGACGCGGTGCCGATCTGGGCCGAGCGCTCGGCGGTGGGGCCGCGTGGCTCGGGCGCCGGCTTGGGACCATCGGTGCGAGCCGAGCGGACGGCGTTTTCCAGGCGGTTGGCCATGGTGTCGGCGCGCTCGATCATGAAGGCCAGGTCGTCGCGCAGGGACTGCGCCTTCTCCACCCGCTCCTGCAGGGTCTGGCCGGATTCCTCGGCCGCCTTCCTGAGCTTGGGGATGGAGGATTCGGCGCGCAGCGTCGCCTCGTTGAAGGCGGCGATGGTCTTGGCCAGATCGTCGCGGTTCTTGCGCAAGGACGACAGGCGCTGGTTCAGCATCCAGGCATAGCCGATGGTGGCGATCAGCAGCACCGAAACGATAAGGTCGAGGACGACTTTCCAATCCACGGCGATCACCCGGACTTGATGGTGGATTCATCCACCTGAATGGCAATGTGCTGGCCCTTGCGCCCCATGCGGCCGCGGAACATGGCCACCTCGCCGCAGCGCATGTCGATCTGCGAATCGGCGGTGGCGTTCAGCATGAATTTCGAGCCTGGCTTCCAGTTCAGCACCTCGCGCAGGTTCATCACCTGCTCGTCCAGCACCGCTTCCAGCTCCACCTCGGTCAGCCACAGCTCCTCGGCCAAGTGGGTTTCCCAGATGGAGTCGCGGCCGAACTTTTCACCCATGAACATCTGCAGCAGCAGTTCACGGACGGGTTCGAGAGTGGCGTAGGGCAGCAGCAGTTCGAGGCGCCCGCCGCGGTCTTCCATGTCGATGCGCAGCTTGGCGACGATGGCGGCGTTGCTGGGGCGCGAGATGGTGGCGAAGCGCGGATTGGTTTCCAGGCGGTCGAAGCGGAAGGTCACCGGCGACAGGGGGTCGAAGGCCGCCGACAGATCGGACAGCACCACATGGACCATGCGCTCGACCAGATTGCGTTCGATGGTGGTGTAGGGGCGGCCCTCGATGCGCATGGCTGCCGTGCCGCGACGGCCGCCCAGCAGCACGTCGACGATGGAATAGATCAGCGAGGAATCGACGGTCAGCAGACCGAAATTGTCCCATTCCTCGGCCTTGAACACCGCCAGCATGGCGGGCAGGGGAATGGAGTTCAGGTAGTCGCCGAAGCGCAAGCTGAGAATGTTGTCCAGCGAGACTTCCACGTTGTCGGACGTGAAGTTGCGCATGGAGGTGGACATCATGCGGACCAGGCGGTCGAACACCACTTCCAGCATGGGAAGGCGTTCGTAGGACACCAGGGCGGAATTCAGGATGGCTTGGATGCCGGACTTGTCGTTGGCCCCGCCCATGTCGTCGTCGAATCCCAGCAGGGAGTCGATTTCGTCCTGGTTCAGAACGCGGGTGGCGTCCTTGGCTACCGCCGCCTGGGTCTCGCCGGTGCTGTCGCCGGCGCCTAGCATGGCCTCCCACTCGGCGGCCATGTCCCCGCCGTCGCCGCCGCCGGCGTCACCGCCGCCGCCGCCGCCGCCGCCGCCGGCGTCGTCGCCCGCCATGGCAGCCCACTCCTTCATCAGGGCCTCTTCGTCATCGGCCCCGCGGGTGGTTCCACCGTCGTCGTTCATCGCCATGTCGGTCTATCCCGCCGGTTCATCACTGGACCAGCATCTCCTTGAAGAGGACGTCATTGACCTTTACCGGCTTGACCGCCGCATTGACGCGGGTCAGCAATTCCTCGCGCAGCAGATGCATGCCCGACGCGCCCTGCAGGTCCTCGACCCGAAGCTCGCGCAGGTAGATCTGGAAGTTGTCGATGATGCGGGGCAGCATCTGCTCGACGCGGGGCTGGTCGGTGACCGCCTCCAGCTCCAGCGCGACGCGCAGTTTCAGGAAGGCCTGCTTGCGTCCGGTGGTCTGCAGGTTGACCAGCATCTCGGGCAGATCCATGAACGACGCCGCCTGCACCGCCTTGGGAGGCGGAGGCGGGGCGGCCGCCTCGGTGGCGCCGTGGTCGTCCTTCTTGCCCGTCAGCTTGTCCAGCAGGCCGGAGAAATAGACCCCCGCTCCGGCGCCCACCAGCAAGAGGATGGGCAGCACGATGATCAGGATCTTCTTGATCGGCAGCTTCTTCGACGGTGACTCGGAGATCTCTTCCGAGCCTTCGCCTTCTTCGAAATCTTCTTCCAGATCTTCGGCCATGACCCTCTTCCGCCGCTCGACGCGCCGGCCCACCAGGACCCACACGTGCGCATCTTAAAAACTAGACCTTCGCGGTTAACAGAAGGTTGCGCCGGCGCAAAAGAGAGGGAAACCACCCCATTTGCGCGGCACGCTTTCCCCCCGCCGCGGATGCACGATAGCAACCCCGGGGGGCACCCGGCAATAACTGCCCGGCAAGCCCTTCCCGGAACTGGGGGCTTGACGGGGAAAATGGTGGAAATGCTCGATTTCTGAAATTGGCACGCCGGTTGCGAGACTGGTGGCGCAAGCAATTGCCAACACGGATCGAGACCATGCAGAACACATCTTACATCGCTCTCTCCCGCCAGGCGGCCCTGTGGCGCCAGATGGAAGTCGTGGCCAACAACATGGCCAATGCCAACACCCCCGCCTTCAAAGGCGAAGAGATGATGTTCCGCGAGTTTCTGGTGCCGACCCGCTCGTCCGAGCGTGCCGTCGGCGGCAAGCTCTCCTTCGTCCAGGACGTGGGCGTGCTGCGCGACACCCGCGAAGGTCCGCTGACCAAGACCGACAATCCCCTGGATTTCGCCCTGCACGGCGACGGCTACTTCCAGATCGAGACCGAAGCCGGCATGCGCTATGCCCGCAACGGCCATTTCCGCCTGGACCAGACCGGCATGCTGGTCAATTCCCAGGGTTACGCGGTGATGGACGACCGGGACCAGCCCATCGTCTTCGCCCCCAACGAGACCCGGGTGGAAGTGGCATCCGACGGCACCGTCTCCACCGAGAACGGCCGCGTCGCCCGCCTCAAGGTGGTCAAGTTCGAGAACGACCAGCAGATGCGCAAGGCCGGCGACTCCCTCTACGAGACCACCCAGGAGCCCGAAGTGGTGCAAAGCCCCCACGTCGCCCAGGGGATGATGGAGGAATCCAATGTCCAGCCGGTGCTGGAGATGACCCGCATGACCCAGATTCTGCGCGAATATCAGGGTGTCCAGAAGATGCTGGACGCCGAGCACGACCGCCAGCTCAAGGCCATCCAGGCCCTGGGCTTCACCAAGACCAACTGACCGGTTCAACGAGTAAGGAACTCTCGCCATGCGCTCCCTGAACATCGCCGCGACCGGCATGCTGGCCCAGCAGACCAACGTCGAAGTCATCTCGAACAACATCGCGAACATGAACACCACCGCCTTCACCCGGCGGCGGCCTGAATTCGCGGACCTGCTCTACCAGAACCTGCGCCGCGTCGGCTCGCAGTCGTCGGATACCGGCACCATCGTGCCGACCGGCGTGCAGCTGGGCCTGGGCGTCAAGACCACGGCGGTGTACCGCATCACCGAGCAGGGCAGCGTCCAGAGCACCGACAACACCCTGGACATGGCGATCCAGGGCAAGGGCTACTTCCAGATCAAGCTGCCCTCGGGCGAGACCGCCTATACCCGTGACGGCTCGTTCCAGCTGTCGCCGGAAGGCACCATCGTCACCCACGAGGGCTATCAGGTGATCCCGCAGGTGACCATTCCCTCGGACGCGGTGGGCGTCACCGTCGACTCCACCGGCCAGGTGATCGTCAAGCAGGACGGCCAGGTGCAAAGCCAGATCAAGGGGCAGCTGACCCTGGCCACCTTCGCCAACGACGCCGGCCTGGAAGCCCGCGGCGGCAACCTGTTCATGGAAACCCCGGCCTCGGGCCAGCCGGTGGTGCAGACCCCGGGCAAGCCCGGCTTCGGCACCATCCTGCAGGGCTTCCTCGAGACCTCCAACGTCAACGTGGTGGCCGAGGTGACCAACCTGATCGGCGCCCAGCGCGCCTACGAAATGAACTCGAAGGTCATCCAGGCCTCCGACGAGATGCTCTCGACCATCAACCAGATGAAGTAGTGAGGCCATCATGATCCGCCGCCTCTGCCTTCGCGCCACCATCGCCGGCCTGGCTTTCGCCGCCGCCCTGGGCGGTGCCCTCGCCGCCGAACTGCCGCCCCAGCTGAAGCCCAGCGTGGTTCTCAACGGCGACGCCATCACCCTTGGCGACATCTGGGAGAACATTGGCGACAAGGCCGGCACGCCGCTGGCCAATGCGCCGGCGCCGGGCAAGCGGATCACCCTGGAGACCCGCTGGCTGATGGCCGTCGCCCAGTCCTACGGCATCGACTGGCGCCCGGCCTCGCCCTTCGAGCGCTCGGTGGTCGAGCGCGCCGGCCAGAGCGTCGACATCCGCGCCATCGAGACCGAGCTGAAGGAAGCCCTGTCCATGGAGGGTGCCCCCGCCGGCGCCTCCATCGAGATCAGCAACCGCCAGCAGCTTCACATCGTCATTCCCGCCACCGCCAGCCCCACCGTGGCGGTCAAGGACCTGGCCTACGATCCGCGCATGAACCGCTTCCAGGCGGTGGTCGAGGCTCCAGCCGGCGCGCCCAATTCCGTCCGCTTCAAGGTGATGGGCAGCGTCTACGCCTCGGCCCGCATCCCCGTCCTGGCGCATGCCATGGGGCGTGGCGACGTGATCCGCGAGGACGACATCCAGTGGGTGGACGTGCGCGAGGAAGTGGTCCGCCGCGACATCATCTCCAACGCCCGCATGCTGGTCGGCCAGGAGCCGCGCTATCAGTTGCGCGCCGGCGTGCCGGTGCGCACCAACGAGGTGCAAAAGCCGGTGGTGGTGGCCAAGAACAGCTCGGTGACCATCATGCTGCGCTCCAAGTTCATGACGCTGACGGCCCAGGGCCGTGCCATCGAGGACGGCAGCGTCGGCGACGTCATCCGCGTCACCAACGTTCAAAGCAAGCAGACCGTCGACGCCAAAATCGAAGGCCCCGGCCAGGTGTCGGTGATGCCCGGCGGGCTTCGCACCCTGGCCAACAACTGAGCCGTATTCGGGAGAGATCGATCATGTCCACCCCCTCCGCCTCCCGCCTGTTCGGCCGCAAGACCCTGCGGGCCCTGGCCCTGGTCGCCGCCATGTCCGAGCTGTCGGCCTGCAACATGCTGACCCGCATGTCGGAAGTGGGCTCCGGCCCGCAGACCTCGCCCATTCAGAATCCGACCCAGAAGTCGGGCTACCAGCCGGTCAGCATGCCCATGCCGCAGCCCTCGGCCCCGCCGCAGAACGCCAACTCCCTGTGGCGGCCCGGCGCCCGGGCTTTCTTCAAGGATCAGCGCGCCAAGGACGTGGGCGACATCCTGACCGTGGCGGTGTCCATCGCCGACAGCGCCACCCTGACCACCGGCCTGACCAACTCGCGGACCGGCTCGGAAAAGGCCGGCTCGGGTACCACCGGCTCGCCCATCTCGGCCATGGGCTTCGAACAGCAATTGTCCAAGCTGCTGCCCAACATCAACCTGGCCAGCCTGGCCGACCTGTCGTCGACCTCGGCGGTGACCAATTCCGGCAATACCACCCGGACGGAAAGCATCACCATGAGCATGGCGGCGGTGATCACCCAGGTGCTGCCCAACGGCAATCTGGTGATTTCCGGCCGCCAGGAGTTCCGGGTGAACTACGAAATGCGCGAATTGTCCATTCAGGGCATCATCCGGCCCGAGGACATCAGCTCGTCCAACTCGGTCAGCTCGGAAAAGATTGCCGAGGCCCGCGTCTATTACGGCGGCCGCGGCATGGTCAGCGATCTGACCCAGCCGCGCTACGGCCAGCAGATCTTCGACATCATCTTCCCGTTCTGATCGGACGCTTTTCCCAGGAAGGCCCGCCGGAGACACCTCCGGCGGGCCTTCGGCATTTTTTGCCGGGCGGGAGGGGGGCGCGGATTCTCAATCTGTCATCCCGAGCCATGGCGCGGGATCTCCACCTGGAACAGCGGGTCCGATTCGGAAACGGTAGGCCAGGCGGAGGTCCCTCCGCCCTTGGGCGTCGGGATGACAGGTATTTGTGTGTCTTAGACCATCGTGCGCAAAATCAGAAACAAGCTGTCACCCTGAGCCCAGCGAAGGGTCTTTCACGCGAGGACGCCAGCCGCTTCAGGCTGAAAGATCCTTCGCGGCGCTCAGGATGACACCCTGTCTCATATTTGACGCTCGGTGCTTTAAGATGCCGTGCCACCCGCAATTCCAAGCAAAAGGGGCGGGTCCTTGGCAGGACCCGCCCCTTGTCCGTGTCGGCCGGAGGTCCGGCCTACTTCTTCTTACCCTCGGCCAGGGGCAGGGCGATGTAGCGCAGTTGCTGGGGGTTCTCGACCCGAAGCAGCAGCGACTTGGCCCCGGCCCGGCGGCCCTCCTCGATCAGCTTGCCCAGATCGGCGGGCGAGCGGACCGGCTTGTGGTCGGCCTCGATGATCATGTCGCCAGGGCGCATGCCCTTTTCGGCGGCGGGGCTGTCGGGCTTGACCTCGGTGACGACGATGCCCTTGGCCTCATCGTCCAGGCCGAAGCGCTCGCGCAGCTGGGGGGTGGGCGACGAGACGGTCAGCCCGGCGCCGGGGATGGTCAGGATACCGTCCTTGCCGGCCTGGGGCTTGGGAGTCTCGGGCTTGCCCTTGACCTGCTGCTCGGCCGGGTCCTCGGGCATCTCGCCGACGCTGGCGGTGATGGTCTGGCGCTTGCCGTCGCGCCAGATGACCACTTCCACCTTCTTGCCGATGGGGGTGGAGGCCACGTAGCGGGGCAGGCGGCGCATCTCGGTGATGTCCTTGCCGTCGAACTTCAGCACCACGTCGCCGTCCTTTAGGCCGGCCTTGACGCCGGGACCGTTGGGATCGACCTTGGCCACCAGGGCGCCCTTCTGGTCGGGCAGGCCGATATTCTCGGCCATGTCGGTGTCCAGCGACTGGATGCGGATGCCCAGCCAGCCGCGCCGCACCTTGCCGAACTTCCGAAGGTCGTCCAGCACCGGCACGGCCAGCGAGGCGGGAACGGCGAAGCCGATGCCGATGGAGCCGCCCGATGGCGAGATGATCGCCGAGTTGATGCCGATGACCTCGCCCCGCATGTTGAACATGGGGCCGCCGGAATTGCCGCGATTGATGGCGGCATCGGTCTGCAGGAAGTCGTCATAGGGGCCGGCGTTGATGTCGCGGGCGCGGGCCGAGACGATGCCCGCCGTGACCGTGCCGCCGAAGCCGAAGGGGTTGCCGATGGCCAGCACCCAGTCGCCGACCCGGGCGTCGTCGGAATTTCCGAAGGGCACGGGGACCAGCGGCTTCTTGCCGGGCTCGATCTTCAGCAGGGCCAGGTCGACCTTGGGGTCGCGTCCCACCAGGGTGGCCTGGAACACCGTGTCGTCATGCAGCTTGACGCTGATCTCGTCGGCGTCGGCGATGACGTGGTTGTTGGTGACGATGTAGCCGGCCGCATCGATGATGAAGCCCGAGCCCAGCGAGGTGGCCTTGCGCGACGGCGCGTCGGGGCTCTTGCCGCCCTGCTGGCGCTCCATGAATTCCTTGAAGAACTCTTCGAGCGGGGAGCCCGGCGGGAATTGCGGCAGCTCGGGGCCGCCCTGGCTGGGCTTCATGGTCTGGGTGGTCGAGATGTTGACCACGGCCGGCAGCAGCCGTTCCGCCAGATCGGCGAAGCCGCCGGGCGGGGCGCCGGCGCGGGACGATCCGGGGACCAGCAGGGCGATGACCGCCAGGGCGCCGATCAGGCGGCGCAGGGCAGCGAGGGAAGGGTCACGTCTTGCGATGAACACTGGAGAACATCCTCCGGATGGGCTTTCGCCCCACGAAAATTGGGACGATCTGGATATTATCTCGGTCAGGCGGCCTGACAAGCCGCCGGGACTCTAGCCGTCAACTATGGCGCGATCATGGCCGAGCGCACCAGCCAGACGGCGCCAAGGCCCAGGATCGCCATGAACAGCCCGACTCCGCGCAGGAGATCGGGCGGCATGACCAGAACCTGGGCCATCATGCGCTTCATGGCGTCGGGGAAGGCCGCCCAGGCGAGGCCCTCGATGACGAGGACCAGCGCCAGGGCGGTCATCAGGTCGGTCATTGACCCCGGCGGCCCGGACCGGCTCCGAACGCCTTCAGGAATTCGTTGTCCGGCGACAGGACCAGGGTGGTGCTGCCGTCACCCAGCGCGGTGCGGTAGGCCTGCAGCGAGCGGTACAGGGCGAAGAACTGCGGGTCCTTGCCGAAGGCTTCGGCGAAGATGCGGTTGGCCTCGGCATCGCCCTGGCCGCGTTCGATCTGGGCGTTGCGCTGGGCCTCGGCCAGCAGCACGGTGCGTTCGCGGTCGGCGCGGGCGCGGATCTGCTGGCTCCACTCATAGCCCTGGGCGCGGGCTTCCTTGGCCTGACGTTCGCGCTCGGACTTCATGCGGTCGTAGATGGACTGGCTGGTCTCCTCCGGCAGGTCGGCGCGGCGCAGCCGCACGTCCACCACCTGGATGCCCAGTTCCTTCAGGGACCGCTCGGCCACTTCGTGCTGAATCTGCTCCATGATCTTGGCGCGCTCGTCCGACAGCAGCGAGGGCAGCATCACCTGACCCATCACCCGGCGCATGGCCGACGAGACGATCTGGGTCATCTGGGCGCGGGCCTGCACCTCGGTGCGCACCGCCTGATAGAACTTCAGCGGGTCGGCGATGCGGTAGCGGGTGAAGGTGTCGACCACGATGCGCTTCTGGTCGCCCATGATGATCTGCTCGTCGGGCGGATCGAGGGCGAGAAGGCGGTTGTCGTAGCGCACCACGTCCTCGATGAAGGGGACTTTGACGTGCAGGCCGGGCTCCTTGATGGTGGCGCGGTGGGCGCCGAAGCGCAGCACCAGGGCCTGCTCGGCCTGATTGACGATGAACAGCGAGGACGAGCCCAGCATCAGCAGGACCGCCGCCACGGCGGCGAAGAGCATCAGGGAGCGGTTCATTTGGCGCCTCCCTGCTTCTTCAGTTCGGGCAGCGGCAGATAGGGCACCAGGCCCTTGGCGGAGGGGTCGATGACCACCTTGGTGGCTCCCTTCAGGACGTCCTCCATGGTTTCGATGTACAGGCGCCGCATGGTGACGTCCTCGGCCTGCTTGTACGAGCCGTACAGCGACAGGAAGCGCTTGGCGTCGCCCTGGGCCAGATCCACCACCTGCTCGCGGTAGGCCTGGGCCTCCTGGGTCAGGCGCTCGGCCTCGCCGCGGGCGCGGGGGATGATGTCGTTGCGGTAGGCCTCGGCTTCGTTGCGGGCGCGCTCCTGGTCGGCGCGGGCGCGCTGCACGTCGTTGAAGGCGTCGATGACCGCGCTGGGCGGATCGACCTTCTGCAACTGGACCTGCTGGACGTGAATGCCGGCGCCATAGGCGTCGAGCAGGCGCTGCAGTTCTTCCTGGGCCTGGATGGCGATCAGTTCGCGCTTGTCGGACAGGGCCGCCTGGATGGGATTGCGGCCGATGACCTCGCGCAGCGCGCTTTCGGCGGCCACCTTGACGGTCAGCTCGGGGTCGCGTACCGCGAACAGATACTTGCCGGCGTCCTTGATGCGCCAGAACACCGCGGCTTCGGCCTCGACGATGTTCTCGTCGCCGGTCAGCATGCGGCTTTCGTCGGTGGCCCGTCCGCCGCCGCGCACGTCTCCGCCCATGCGCGAGCCCAGCAGCAGCTGGTTGACCTTGGTCACCTTGGGCAGCAGCACCGCCTCGATGGGGAAGGGCAGGCGGTAGTGCAGCCCCGGCTCGGTGGTATCCACCCACTTGCCGAAGCGCATCACCACGCCCTGCTCGTCGGGGCTGACCTTATAGATGCCGGAAGCGGCCCAGATCACCACGGCCAGCGCCGCCAGGGCGACGATGCCCCGGGCGCCGTTGGCGCCGCCGGATCCGCCCGGCATGGCGCGGCGCAGGCGCTCCTGGCCCTTGCGGATGAAGTCCTCGATATCCGGTCCGCCGCCAAAGCCGCCGCCGTTACCGCCGCCGCCACCCGGACGGTTGCCGCCGCCGTTGCCCCACGGGCCGCCGCCGTTACCGCCGCCGCCGCCCCAGGGGCCACCGCCGCCACGAGGATTCCAAGCCATGAATCGTCCCTTCGTCGAAGTCTCGGTCGCGTAGGCAAAAACCACCGACGCCCTCGGAACATAGGGCAGGATTCCGCCTCGCGCAACGCGGGGCCGTTCACATTACGGGTTTTCAATATTGAAAATGGCCCGAAATCGGCTTTGCAAACCGGGCGGCGCCCCCTATATGAGAAGACGCTTGTGCGCTTTGGCGGCACATACCCAACTAATTTACTGTGTCTTTACAGCGAAGAGGACAGCATGGCCGAGGTCACCGAACAGCAGATCATCGAGGCGCTGAGCCGGATCATTGATCCTGACCGCAAGGCCGACATCGTCGGTCTCGGCATGGTGTCGGGTCTGACGCTGAAGGGCGGCCACGTGGCCTTCGCCATCGAGGTGGACCCCCAACGCGGTCCCCATCTCGAGCCCCTGCGCAAGGCGGCCGAGAAGGCGGTGCATGATCTGCCGGGCGTGCTGTCGGTGTCGGCGGTGCTGACCGCCGAGCGCAACACCCAGGGCGGCCCCAAGGGCGCTCCCCAGGGCGGTCACGGCCATCAGGCGGAAAAGCCGCTGCTCCCCAACGTCAAGGCCATCGTCGCCATCGCCTCGGGCAAGGGCGGCGTGGGCAAGTCGACCACGGCCACCAACATCGCCATGGCGCTGTCGCGCATGGGACTCAAGGTCGGCCTGTTCGACGCCGATATCTTCGGGCCTTCCATGCCGCGCATGCTGGGCATCACCGGCGAGCCGGTCAGCCCCGACGGCCAGACCATGATGCCCATGGAGAATTACGGCGTGAAGTGCATGTCCATGGGCTTCCTGGTGCCCGAGGACTCGCCGATCATCTGGCGCGGCCCCATGGTCATGGGCGCCCTGGAGCAGCTTCTGCGCGACGTCCATTGGGGCGAGCTGGACGTGATGATCATCGACATGCCGCCCGGCACTGGCGATACCCAGCTGACCATGACCCAGCGGGTGCCGCTGACCGGCGCGGTGATCGTGTCGACCCCCCAGGACATCGCCCTGCTGGACGCCACCAAGGGCCTCAACATGTTCCGCAAGGTGGATGTGCCGGTGCTCGGCATCATCGAGAACATGAGCTATTACATCTGCCCCAAATGTGGCGACGAGGCCCACATCTTCGGCCATGGCGGCGCCAAGGCGGAAGCGGCGCGCCTGTCGGCCGACTTCCTGGGCGAGATCCCGCTGGACATCTCCATCCGCCAGACGGCGGACGCGGGCGAGCCCATCGTCATCTCCAAGCCCAACAGCCCCCACGCCAAGGTCTATATGGAGATCGCCGCCCGGATCTGGGACAAGGTCCAGGTCCTGCAAAGCAGCCGCAAGGGTCCGCGCATCGTCATGGAATAGGGGGGCTATCCCCCCGACGCCGGCCTCGGATGGGCGAGGTCGGTCATGACGCCCGGTCCGTTGACCAGCGAGAAGCCCGCCTTGATCACGTCGGTGATCAGCGGGCGGCGGCGGATGCCCCAGACATAGCAGGCCATGCCTGACTTGTGGGCCACGTCACGGAAGCGCTCCAGGCGCTCCAGCAGTTCGGCGTCGCCGGTCTTTTCCTCCGGCGCCAGCTGGGCCAGATCGATGCCGATGGCCTTGACGCCCTTCAGGGCCTTGATCATGCCCGGCGCCGACAGGGGCAGGCGGGCCATCAGGGTGCAGTCGAGCTTTTCCAGCGGCTGGAACAGGCGGGCGATGACGTGGGGCGGAATGGCCGGCGTCAGGCCGAAGATCTCGATTTTCAGATGTTTCCTCAGCGCCTGGGGCGGGCAGCTTTCGAACGGGATGCGGATGCAGTCGCGCCAGCGCGGCGCCAGACTCATCCAGTGGAACGGTACGGTCAGCCCCAGCTTGTGCCGACCGTAGAACAGATCCTTCAGCTCATGGGCGGCCTGGGTGGCGACGAAGCGGTCCATGGTCAGCGATTCGATGGGGGCGGCGTTGGCGTAGGCGTAGGCCCCTTCCAGCGGCGGGGTTCCCTCCTTGTCGACGCGGATGACCTTGGCGTGGAAGGCGCCCACCGCCCGCTTGGTGGCCACCCAGGTGGGAGTCCATACCAGCGTCAGGTTGGATTCCGGCGACAGGTGGTGATCCGAGGCCAGGCCGGCTTCGGCCTGAAGCTCCAGCTGCTCCTCCAGCCAGTCGGCGCCCTTGCCCTGCCGGCCCGCCACATTCATCACCTCGCGCGGGGCGTCGGCGCCCGCCAGGGTGGGTCCTTCCATGCGCAGGACTTCGCGGGGGGCATCCGCCCCGTTCAGGGTACGGCCTTCCACGGTCAGGGTGGTGCGCGGCGCGTCGGCGCCATGGAGTCCGCCGCTCTCCAGGGACAGCGGGCGGGAAGGACCGTCGCCGTCGCCGTGGGAGGCGCCCTCTACCCGGAAGGCCGGCAGCGGCTGGTCGCTGGCCCGCTTCCTCGGCTCCTCCATGACCCATTTGGGCACGGTGGATTCGTCGACGCGATAGGGCTTGTCTCCGCCGCTGATCGCGTAGGCGGTGCCTTTGGCCGCCTGCTGGCCGTCGGGGCGTCCGTCCTGGCCGGGAGCCAGCATGGCCGCCAGGGTGGCGCGATGGGGTGCCGACAGCCCGGACAGGGCGGGCAGGGCGGCTCCGGCCTGGGCGACGGCCTTGCGGATGGCCTCGTGATCCAGGGTGCCTTCGCCGGTTACCGCGTCCTTCACCGCCATGTTGGCGGCCACCACCTGGGGGCGGCGGCCGTCGATCAGCGCGTCGCCGAACAGGTAGGTGGAGAGGTCGGCGGCGATGGAGGCCACCCGCGCCCGGCTTTCCTGGCGCGACGCCACCGGCATGGACAGGCAGGCGATCTCGGCATCCAGCCGGGTGATCACGTCCTTGGACAGGTCCACATGGCGGCGGATGATGGCGTCGCCGGCCACTTCCAGCAATCCGCTGAGCTTGCCCCACTTGCTGCCCACCGCCTGGCGGAAATCGGTCAGGGAAAAGACGTGCAGGCGATGGTCGCCGCCCTTGCCGTCGGCCGAGGAATCCAGCAGGGCGCGGGCGAACGAATCCGGGTCGAGAAAGCCGGTCTGGGGCTGGCTTGGCCGCTTGGCCTGGGGCTTGGGCGCGGCAGGGGGCGCCCCGGCCGGTCTGGCCGGTTTCCGCCTGAACCGTTCCTTGACACCGGTCCACAGGCTTGCGAGGCCCATCATATTTTATCCCTAAGCCTCAGGATAGAATTCCATATGCCAGGTGGCCTGTCCAGTCGGGGCGTTCAAGTCCGGCTGGCGTACGGGGTGCGCTCTGGCTCCCCTTGGGGCAATATGGTATGGCAGTGGGCCGGCGGGCGTTCCAATCGGAAGGTCCCGGACTCTGGGGAGTAGGGTTGCATGCGTTCGTTTCTTGCCGTTTCGATGCTGGCGCTGGTTTTGTGGTCTGGTCTGGCGGAGCCCGCTGCGGCACAGGCGGGGGGGCCGGAGGCCGTCATCCGTACGTTCAGCGACCGCCTGCTCGAGTCCATGAAGGGTGGGGCCAAGCTGGGCTTCAAGGGCCGTGCCGAGAAAATGCGCCCCGCCGTGGCCGAAGCCTATGACATGCCCTCCATGACCCGTTCCACCCTGGGCACTGCCGCCACCAAGATGTCCCCCGACGAGGCCGGCAAGCTGGCCCAGGCCTATTCCAACTTTTCCGTGGCCACCTATGCCGCCCAGTTCAACGAATGGAACGGCGAGCGGTTCGAGGTGGGCGAGCAGCGCCCCTCGGCCGGCGGCTCGGTGATCGTCTCGTCCTGGCTGGTGCCGAAGAACGGCGATCCGACCCAGATCGACTACGTGATGCGCCAGGATCAGGGGCAGTGGCGGATCATCGACGTGCTGTTCGAAGGCACGGTCAGCCAGGTGGCGGTGCGGCGCTCGGAATTCGGGTCCATCTTCCGGTCCAAGGGCCTGGACGGGCTGATCGAGACCCTGGAGAAGCAGACCGCGGCATTGGACAAGTAACGCCATGATGTTCGTCTGGCAGGGCCTCTGTTTGGTCCTGATCGCATTGACGGTGGCGGGCTGCCTGTTCCAGGTGGCTTCGGCCGCGCTGGTCCGGCGCTTCCGGCGGGCACCGGAGCCGGTTCCCGCCGCCCGGCCGCCCATTTCGGTGATGAAGCCCCTGTGCGGCGCCGAGCACGGCATGGCCGCCAATCTGGACTCCTGCCTGCGCCAGGACTATCCCCGGTTTCAGTTGGTATTCGGCGTCGCCGACCCCGCCGATCCAGCCCTGGACGTGGTCAAGGCGCTGCCCGGCGACGTGGAGGGGGCCGAAATCGACTGGGTGGCCGATTCCGCCCGCCACGGCCACAATCTCAAGGTGGGCAACCTCCTCAACATGTGGCCCAAGGTGCGCCACGACGTGATCGCCATCGCCGACAGCGATATCCGGGTGGGACCCCATTATCTGGACGATCTGGCCGCGCCCTTTGACGACCCCAAGGTGGGAATCGTCACCTGTCTTTACGTCGGGCGGCCCGAGCCCGACCTGTGGAGTTCCCTGGGCGCCATGGGCATCAACCATGGCTTTTTGCCCGGCGCGGTGCTGGCCCGCGCCATCGGCCGCAAGGACGGTTGTTTCGGCGCCACCATGGCTGTGCGCCGCGAGGTGCTGGAAAAGGGCGGCGGCCTCGCGGCCCTCTCCCAGGTGCTGGCCGATGATTGGGTGCTGGGGCGCATGGTGCGCGACCAGGGGCTCGAGATCGTCCTGGCGGCGCGGCCGGTGGACATGAACGTCCACGAGCCTTCGCTCAAAACTTTGCTCGATCATGAAATTCGCTGGGGCCGGACCATTGCGGCGGTGGACCGGACTTCCTACATGGCTTCGGTGATCACCCAGCCGGTGGCTCTTGCGGCGCTGGCGGTGCTGGCGGGCGGCGCGTGGTGGCCGTCCGTGGCGGCGCTGGCGTTGGCGGTGCTTTGCCGGTTGTGGGCGGTTCGGGTCGAGGAGCGGGCGCTGGGGCTTCCCCGGTGCGGTCTCGGTCTGCTGGGCATGAGGGAAATTCTGTCGTTCGTCGTCTATGTTGTCGCATGTTGCGGACGGACTGTGGTATGGCGTGGCCGGCGATTCGCCGTCCGTGCCGACGGCACACTCGATCAGGTTGAAGGCAGTCAGACATGAAGAAGTCGCTTTTCCTCAATCCGCCCTCGTTCGAAGGTTATGACGGCGGGGCCGGTGCCCGTTTCCAGGCGAAGCGCGAGATCAAGTCCAACTGGTATCCCACCTGGCTGGCCCAGCCGGCCGCCATGGTTCCCGGCTCCAAGCTGGTGGACGCCCCGGCCTCGGGCAAGACCCTGGACGACTGCCTGAAGCTGGCCAAGGATTACGAGCTGCTGGTGATCTATGCCGGCGCCGCCACCTATGCCTCCGAGTGCAAGGTGGCCGAGGCCTTCAAGGCCGCCAATCCGAACATCATGATCGGCATGGTCGGCGCCCATGTGGCGACGGTGCCCGAGCCCTCGCTGCTGGCGTCGGACGCCATCGACTTCGTGGCGCGGCACGAGTTCGACTACACCATCGTCGAAGTGGCCGAGGGCAAGCCCTTCGCCGAGATCGACGGCCTGACCTTCCGGGGCGAGGACGGCAAGCCGGTCCACACCAAGGACCGCGCCATGATCCACGACATGGACGCGCTGCCCTTCGTCGGTCCGGTCTATCGCCGCGACCTCAATCCCGACGATTACTTCATCGGCTATATCCGCCATCCCTACATGGCGTTCTATACGGGGCGCGGCTGCAAGTCCAAGTGCAGCTTCTGCCTGTGGCCGCAGACCATCGGCGGCCGCGTCTACCGCGCCCGCAGCGCCAAGAGCGTCATCGAGGAAGTGACCCTGGCCCGCCAGATGTTCCCCGAGGTGCGCGAGTTCTTCTTCGACGACGACACCTTCACCGACGATCTGGAGCGGGTCGAGGAAATCGCCAAGGGCATCGGCCATCTGGGCGTGCCGTGGTCGTGCAACGCCAAGGCCAACATTCCGCGCAAGACCCTGGAAGTGCTGAAGGCCAACGGCCTGCGCGTTCTGGTGGTTGGCTATGAATCCGGCGTGCAGGAAATCCTGAACAACATCAGGAAGGGCCTGCGCATCGATATCATCAAGCGCTTCTCCCAGGACTGCCACGAATTGGGCATCGTGGTGCACGGCACCTTCATCCTGGGTCTGCCGGGCGAGACCCGCGAGACCATCAAGCAGACCCTGGCCTTCGCCAAGGAGGTCAATCCCCGCACCCTGCAGGTTTCCATGGCGGCGCCCTATCCCGGCACCGAACTGTACGAGCAGGCCATCGCCAACGGCTGGTTCAAGCAGGACAAGGATCTGGTGATGAAGGAAACCGGCGGCGGCGGCTGGCAGGTGGCAGCGCTGTCCTATCCCGACCTGTCGTCCGAGGAAATCTTCAAGGGCGTGGCCGAGTTCTACAAGGCCTTCTATTTCCGCCCATCCAAGATCGGCGAGATCGTCTGGGAGATGCTCCACGACTGGGACATGATGAAGCGTCGCCTGCGTGAAGGCGTCGAGTTTTTCCAGTTCCTCAGGACCCGCAACAAGCCGATGGAATGCTAGCCGCTTTCCCTTAGGACAAGATGGAGAAGGGGGGCCTCAGCCCCCCTTTTTCATGCGCAGCTTATCCCAGTATTCCAGCCGCTTCCTGATCTCGCGTTCGAAGCCGCGCTCGACCGGCCGGTAGAAGCGGGTGCGATCCATGCCGTCGGGGAAGTAGTTCTGGCCCGAGAACCCGTCCGGGTCGTCGTGGTCGTATTTGTAGCCGTCGGAATAGCCCAGGTTTTTCATCATCTTGGTCGGTGCGTTCAGGATGTGCATGGGCGGGGCCAGGGAGCCGGTGCCCTTGGCCGCCTTGCGCGCCGCCTTGTAGGCCATGTAGGCGGCGTTGGATTTGGGCGCGGTGCCCAGATAGATCACCAGTTGCGCCAGGGCCAGTTCGCCCTCGGGCGATCCCAGGCGCTCGTAGACGTCCCAGGCGGCAATGGCCTGGGTGACGGCTTGGGGGTCGGCCAGCCCGATATCCTCGACGGCGAAGCGGGTCAGGCGGCGGGCGATGAACAGCGGGTCCTCGCCCCCTTCCAGCATACGGGCCATCCAGTACAGCGCCGCGTCGGTGTCCGAGCCGCGCAGGGATTTGTGCAACGCGCTGATCAGGTTGTAATGGCCCTCGCGGTCCTTGTCGTAGGCCGGCGCCCGGCGCTGCACCGCGCTCGCCAGCCCGGCGGCGTCCAGCACCGGCTCGGGCGGCAGCATGGCCAGGTCCTCGGCCAGATTGAGCAGATAGCGGCCGTCGCCGTCGGCCATGGCGCGCATGGCGGCGCGGGCGTCGGAATCCAGGGGCAGGGTGCGGCCCAGATCCGCCTCGGCCTTGAGCAGCAGATCCTCCAGCGCCCCGTCGTCCAGGCGGTGCAGCACCAGCACCTGACAGCGCGACAGCAGCGCGCCGTTCAGCTCGAAGGACGGGTTCTCGGTGGTGGCGCCCACCAGCACCACGGTGCCGTTCTCCACATAGGGCAGGAAACCGTCCTGCTGCGCCCGGTTGAAGCGGTGGATCTCGTCCACGAACAGCAAGGTCGACCGACCGGTCTGTTTTCGCTTTTCGGCGGCATCGAACACCTTGCGCAGATCGGCGACGCCGGAGAACACCGCCGAGAGGGGCTCGAAATACAGGCCGACCCGTTCGGCCAGCAGCCGGGCGATGGTGGTCTTGCCGCAGCCCGGCGGCCCCCACAGGATCACCGAAGCCAGACGTCCGGCCGCCAGCATGCGGCCCAGGGGGGCGGTGGCGGCCAGCAGGTGGGACTGCCCCACCACCTCTTCCAGCGTCGCGGGCCGCAGGCGCTCGGCCAGCGGCTTGTCGCCCGAGGGGGTGTCGAACAGCGAGGTCATCCGCCCAGCACCAGACTCATGACCTCGCCGTTGCGCTTGATGGTGATGGCCCAGCGGGGCTGTTCCGCTTCCAGCAGGCGGCGGGCGTCGGCGACGCTGGACACCGGGCGCTCGTTGATCTTCATCAGCATGTCGCCGGGTTGCAGCCCCAGGCGGTTGGCCACCGAGCCGCGCTTGATGGCGAAGATCATCACGCCGGTCAGGCCGGAATTGATGCCGATCTCCTCGGCCAGGGCAGGGTTGAGGTTGACCAGGGTGGCGCCGGAAAAGGGATTGCGGCCGGCGATGTCGGTCTTGTCGCGGGGCGGGGTTTCGGGCGGCGCCACCAGCCGGACGGTAATGGTCCGCTCGGCCCCGTTGCGCAGCACGGTCAGGCGGGCATCGGCGCCGATGGGCAGGGTGGCGAGGCGAAAGCGCATGCCTTCGGGATCGTCCACTTCGCGGCCTTCCACCGCCACGATGATGTCGCCGTCGGCCAATCCGCCACGGGCGGCGGGCGACTCGCCATGGATGTGGTTGACCAGCACGCCGATGGGGCGCGGCAGCTTCAGGGCCTGGGCCAGATCGGCGGTGACCGCCTGGCCCGAGGCGCCCAGCCACGGCCGCACCACCTTGCCGCCCTTGGCGATGGAGGCGGCCACCTGGCGCACCAGGGCGGTGGGAATGGCGAAGCCGATGCCGTTGGAACCGCCGTCCTTGGAATAGATGGCGGTGTTGATGCCGATCAGCCGGCCCTGCAGGTCCACCAGGGCGCCGCCGGAATTGCCGGGATTGATGGCGGCATCGGTCTGGATGAAGCTTTGCACGTCCGAGACGCCCACATTGGTGCGCGCCAGGGCCGAGACGATGCCCTGGGTCACCGTCTGGCCGACGCCGAAGGGATTGCCCACCGCCATGACCACGTCGCCCACCTCGATGGCGTCGGAATCACCGAGCGTCAGGGTGGGGAAGCTCTCCCTGCCGCCATCGATCTTCAGCACCGCCAGATCGGTGCGGTCGTCGGAGCCGACGATGCGGGCCTCGAATTCGCGGCGGTCGGACAGCACCACCGTGACCTCGTCGGCATCCTTGATGACGTGGTGGTTGGTCACCACCGTGCCGTCGGCGGCGATCAGCACGCCCGAGCCCAGGGAGCGCTGCACCCTCTCCTGGCTCATGCCCGGCACGTCGCCGAAGAAGCGGCGGAAGAACGGGTCGGCGAACAGCGGCGAGGCGGCCGCCCTCACCACCCGCTTGGTGTAGATGTTGACCACGGCGGGCGCCACCTGCCGGGCCACCGGCGCGAAGGTGAGCTTCACCTGCTCACGCGAGCCGGGAACCACCTGGGTCTGGGCCTGGGCGGCGGGGACGAGAATCACCAGGGCGAGGGCGGCGGCGAGGGACTTGAACGACATGGTCATGGCAACCCGCTGAACAGGAAAAACGGCTTCCCTATATAAGGTCATTCCCGGCGCTTCGTCACCTCTTCGAGGCTGTCATCCTGAGCGCAAGCGAAGGATCTCGTTCTGGCCCGGCTTTTCAGAATTGCCACCGTCCTGCCATGCGGAGATTCCTCGCCCATGGCTCGGAATGACAAATCAGATCACCGCCAGTCCAAGGGATAGCTGACCAGCCCGTCGGCCAGCTTGGGCTCGAACCAGGTGGATTTGGGCGGCATCACCTGATTGGACTCGGCGACGGCCACCAGATCCTCCATCTGGGTGGGGAACAGGGCGAAGGCGGCGGCCATTTCGCCCGAATTCACACGGCGCTCCAGTTCGTCCAGGCCGCGCTTGCCCCCGACGAAGTCGATGCGCTTGTCCTTGCGCAGGTCGGTGACGCCCAGCACCGGCCCCAGCAGCCGGTCGGACAGCAGGCTGACGTCGAGCCGGGCCACCGGATCGGCGGGTGGAGCGTTGCGGAGGCCCAGCCGGTACCACTGGCCCTGGAGGTAAAGGCCGAACTGGCGGGCCTGGGCGGGGCGGGCCTGTTCCGACGACGGCTCCACGGTGAACTCGGCCGCCAGCGCCTGCAGGAAGGCGTCGGGCGACAGGCCGTTCAGGTCCTTGACCACCCGGTTGTAGTCGAAGATCTTCATTTCCTGGATGGGGAAGGTCACTACCAGGAAGCTTTCATAGGCCTCCTCGCCGGAGGCGCAGCACTTCCTTTCCCGCCGTACCATGGCGACCCGCGAGGCGGCGGCCGAGCGGTGATGGCCGTCGGCGATGTAGACCGCCTTCATGGTGTCGAAGGATCGGGTCACCGCCTTGATCTGCACCTCGTTATCCATCACCCACAGGGTATGGACGATGCCGTCCTCGGCGGTGACCGAATAGGTCGGGGCGCCCGCCGTCACCGCCTTGATGGCGGCGGCGATCTCGGGGGTGTCGCGGTGGGCCAGCAGCACCGGCCCGGTCTGGGCGTCGCAGGAATCGATCTGGCGGACGCGGTCGTCCTCCTTGTCGGGGCGGGTGAACTCGTGCTTGCGGATGCGGTTGGCATCATAGGCCGCCACCGAGCCGCCGCCGACGATGCCGGTCTGCACGTGGTCGCCCATGCGCAGGCGGTAGACGTAGAAGCAGGGCTTGGCGTCGCGGACCAGTACGCCCGCCGCCACCATGGCCCTCAGGGTCTCCGCCGCCTTGGCGTAGACGGCGGGGGCGTAAACGTCGGTGCCGGGGGGCAGGTCGATCTCGGGCTTGGAGACGTGCAGGAAGGAATGGGGCTTGCCCGCCGCCATTTCCCGGGCCTCGTCCGACGACAGCACGTCATAGGGCGGGGCGGCCACCTGGGCGGCGGTGGCGGGGGTGGGGCGCAGGCCGGGGAAGGGGCGGAGCAGCGGCACGGACACTTTGGACCTCCCGAAGCAATGACGTCGCCCACTGGTTTATCCCTCGCCAAGGCATCAGCCAAGGGCTTCCTGCTTGCCAAGCCGTGTTGCGGTGCAGTAAACGGGACCGTTTTTCCTCCTCTCCTCAAGGACGCGCCATGATCAACGTTCTGACCCTGATCGCCGGACATGGCGGAGAGGGCCTCGATTCCTCGCTGGTCTTCGAGGTGCGCGGCGCGCTGAGGGCACTGGGCGCCGAAGTGGGCCACGCCCGCTGGCTGAGCCCCGAACACGCCTGCGACCTGGATTTCTCCGAGCTGGACCCGCGTCAGGCCGATCAGGTGGCGGCCCGCATCCTGGAGGGCTGGAACGTGGACGTGGTCGCCCAGAAGGCCGAGGGGCGGCGCAAGATGCTGCTGGTCGCCGACATGGATTCCACCATGGTCATCGGCGAGACCCTGGACGAACTGGCCGACTTCGCCGGGCTGAAGGATCACATCGCGCGCATCACCGCACGCGCCATGAATGGCGAGATCGGCTTCGAGGCGGCTCTGCGCGAGCGCGTCGGCCTGCTCAAGGATCTGCCGGAAGAGTGTCTGCAAAAGACCTGGGACCGCATCGAATTCACCCCGGGCGCCCACAAGCTGGTGCGGACCATGGTCAAGCACGGCGCCCATGCCGTGCTGGTGTCGGGCGGCTTCAAGTTCTTTACCTCCAAGGTCCGCGATGCCTGCGGCTTCCACCGCGACATCGCCAATGAGCTGATTGTCGAGAATGGTCGACTGACCGGTCAGGTCGGCGACACCATCATAGGCCGCGAGGCCAAGCTGGCCACCCTGAACGCCGTGTCGGCGGAGTTGGGCATCACGCCCGAGCTGGCGGTTTCGGTGGGTGACGGCGCCAACGACCTGGACATGCTGCGCGCCGCCGGGCTGGGCGTCGCCTTCCACGCCAAGCCGGTGGTGGCCGCCGAGGCCCGGGTGCGGGTCGACCACGGCGATCTGGTCACCCTGCTCTACGCCCAGGGCTATGCCGACGACGAGATGGTGGAGTAGTCCGGCAGGCGGTCGGGATCGGCCAGCAGGTAGATTCCGCCGATGCGTCCCCCGATGCAGCCGAAGGTCAGTGCCCAGCGGACGTCGCCCTTCGTCTCGCCGACCAGGGCGGGCAGGCCGTTGATCTCGGCGATGCGAAAGGCGAAGTCGGCGGGCTGGAACTTGCGGCGCACCCCCAGGATGAAGCGGGCGATGCGGTCGGGACCTCGAATGGGATTGCGGGCCGACTTGACCTTGCCGCCGCCATCGCTGATTAGCCGGGATTCGCCGCCCAGCAGGGCCACCAGGGCGCCGTAGTCGCGCTGGTCGCAGGCGGCGGCGAAGCGCCGCACCAGGGTGCCGGTCTGGGCCGCATCCCAGTCGAAGCGGGCCTCGCCCTTCAGCGCGGCGCGGGCGCGGCTCATGATCTGGCGGCAGGTGGCGACGCTCTTGCCCAGAATGGCGGCGATGTCGGCGAAGTCTAGGTCCATGGCCTCGCGCAGCACATACACCGCCCGCTGGTCCGGCGTCAGGCGTTCCAGCAGCAACAGCAGCCCTGTGGACAAATCGGCCTCGCCCGGCTCCAGCGGCTCGACCCAAGGGTCGGGCAGCCATTGGGCGCCCAGGCGGGCGCGGCGCTGGTCCTTGCGCAGTCGGTCCAGGGCCAGCCGGGTCACCTGGGTGGTGAGGAAGGCGGCGGGCTCCTCCACGCCGTCACTCCCCCTGCTCCATTTCAGCCAGGCATCCTGAAGCACGTCCTCGGCATCGGCGGTGCTGCCCAGCAGGCGGTAGGCCAGCAGCCGCAGACGCGGCCGCTGAGCCAGGAAGTGGACCAAGGCGGGGCTTTGGCCCTCAGCCATGGGGTCCCACCGCATAGGCCGAGATGCCCACCCGGTTCCAGGCGTTGATCACCGCGATGACCATGGTCAGGTCGGCGATATAGGGCTCGGCATGGTGGCGGCGCAGTTCGGCCAGCAATTCGGGGACCTTGTCCTCCTCCTGGCGCGTCAGCGCCTCGGCCCAGGCGAAGGCAGCCCGGTCCCCGGCGTTGAACAGCGGAGAGGTCGGCCACTGGGCCACCGCCTGCAGCTGTTCCTCGGTGACGCCGTCGCGCAGGCCCCATTCGCGGTGCAGGTTCTGGCAGAAGTGGCAGTTGTTGAGCTGCGAGACCCGAAGATCGATCAGATGCTTGAAGCCGGCCCCCAGGCTGGACCCGGCCAGGATGTCCGAGACGGCGTAAAGGCCCTGATAGGCCTGGGGCGCCAGGGTGGTGATGTCGAAGCGCGTATTCATGACGGCGATCCTTTTTCGAGAGATACGCCCTGATGACGCGCCGGCCCCGGCAAACGTGACAGGGGTGGCTCGATTTATTACCGCTCGCGGAAGGCCTCGTGGCGCAGCTTGATCACCGGCTTGACCAGAAACTCCATGATCGAGCGGGTGCCGGTGTGGATTTCCACCGTGGCCTGCATGCCGGCGCTGATCAGCCGCTTGGCGGTCTCGTCGCCGATATAGGCGCGGTCGGTCTGCACCACCACCCGGTAATAGGGCTGGGCATTGGGGGTCTGGGGCACGGTGGTGTCGGGTGCCACCAGGATCACGTCGCCGTCCAGCCCGCCATAGGTGGTGTAGTCGTAGGCGCTGATCTTCACCGTGGCCCGCTGGCCGGTCTGGACATAGCCGCGGTCCATGGGGTTGAGCTTGGCATCCACCTGAAGGCGCTCGTGCAGCGGTACGATCTCCATGATGGGGTCGCCGGGGCGCACCACGCCGCCGATGGTGTTGGACCGCATGTTCTTGACGATGCCGTCGATGGGGCTGCTGATCAGGGTGCGGCGCTGCTGGTCGGTGGCCTGGATGAACAGCTCGCGGGTCCGTGCGATGTTCAGCTCGGCCTCGGACATCTCGCTTTGGGCGGTGCGCTGGAAGCGGGCCAGTTCCTCGCTGACCCTGCCCTTGGCTTCCTGCTGGGCGGCCTCGGCGCGGGGGATGGAGGCGCGCACCGAGTCCAGCTGTCCCTTCAGATCCTCCACCTGGGCCTGAATCTGGACATGGTCCATCTTGGAGGCCAGGCCGGATTTGATCAGGTCGGTGGACATGGCCAGCCGCTCCTGGGACAGGCGCAGGCTGGTGGCGATGGAGCGGGACTTGGTCTCGTATTCCTGGACCTCCAGCCCCTTCTGCCGCACCTGATCGCGCAGCACGGTGAGGGTGGCGTTGAGGGCCTGGCGCCGGGCCTCGAACGAGCGGCGCTCGGATTCCACCAGTCCCGGCTGGCGCTTGGCTTCCTCCTCGGGGAAGACCACCGGCTTGTCGTGCAGTTCGGCCTCCAGGCGGGCGCGCTGCAGGATATAGCCGTCCATGCGGGCCTGCAGTTCCTCCTTGTTCAGCGAACTGACCGGCAGGTCCAGCAGGATCAGCGGCGCACCCTCCTTCACCTCGGAACCGTCGGTGGCCATGATCTCGCGGACGACGCCGCCCTCCAGGTGCTGGATGACCTTGACCTTGCCCTCGGGGACGATCTCGCCCTCGGCGATGGCCACCTCGTCCAGATGGGCGACGAAGGCCCAGACGATGAAGATGGCGGTCAGGCTCATCACCGCCCGGGCCAAGGGGCGCCAGGTGGGCAGCGGATAGGAATTGGCCAGGGAGTACAGCCGCGAGCCGAATTCGGGGGCGTGGTAGTCCTGCAGCGGCGCCGGCCCGATGGGATTGAGCGACGGCAGGAACCAGTCGCGGGTGCCGGTCAGCAGGCGGCGCGGCCAGGCCAGCAGGCCCTTGGGTGCGTCCTCGGGCTTTTCCGGCGCGGCCATCAGCCAGCACAGGGTCTTCCAGAAGGTCTTAAGGCCGCCGGCGATGGATTGCATGGCCGTGGGAGGCGGTCCCTTCTGGGCGCCGGGCGGGCCGCCGCCGCCCATCATGGCGGCCATGGCCTGCATCATCTGCTCTTGGCTCATCTGCGGGCCTGCGCCGGCTTGGTTTGCCTGCGGGCCTTCGCCCAGTTGGCTTGTTTGCGGGCCTGCGCCCGCGGGGGCGGGTGGCGGCGGGGCGCCGGGAATGGCCTGCCCGGCCGGGACCTGGACCGGGGTGATCTGGCCCAGGGACTGGGGCGGGGGCGGCGGGGCGGGGGGCTGGCTCACGACACGCCTCCCACGCCGATGCGCACGCCGCCGCCCAGGGGCGCCGCCGGCTGCGACACCACATGCGGGGCCGGCTGCGGCGCCGATTGCGGGTGCGGCGGTTGGGCTGGAGGCTGCTGGGGCGGCCTTGCGCCGAACAGGCGTTGCAGCGTCTCGGCGGCGGGGCCGGCGGCGGCGACACAGCCCTTGTCCAGCACCACCACGTCGCGGCAGATGGGCAGCAGCACCGGCGAATGGGTGACGATGATCACCGTGCGGGTCTTGCCTAGTTCGGCCAGGGTGGTGCGCAGGTCCTCCTCGGCCTGGCGGTCCAGGCTGGCCGAGGGCTCGTCCAGCAGCAGCACCGGCGGGTTGCCCAGCAGGGCGCGGGCGATGGCGATGCGCTGGCGCTGGCCCGCCGACAGCCTGGACCCGGCCTCACCGATCGAGGTGCCGTAGCCGTCGGGCAGGTCGATGATGTACTGGTGCACGCCGGCCACCTTGGCCGCTTCCAGGATGTCCTCGTCGCTGGCGCCGGGCGCGCCGTAGACGATGTTGTCGCGGATCGAGGCGTTGAACAGCACGCATTCCTGCGGCACATAGCCCATCCAGCCGGCCAGTTCCGCCCGGGTGAACTGGGCGATGTCGGCGCCGTCGAGCAATACGCGGCCCTTGGCCGGATGATAGAGGCCGAGGATGATCTTCAGCAGCGTGGTCTTGCCCGAGCCATTGCGGCCCAGCACGGCGGTGATGCCGCCGGGATGGATCTCCAGCCGGTCGATGGAGGCCGCCGCCTGCGACTTCTGGTCATAGGCGAAGGAAATGTCCTCCAGGGTGATCAGGCCGCTGGGGCGCTCGCGCTCGATGGCGCTGTGGCGGCGCTCCTCGGACTCGGCGAAGACCTCGCCCAGGCGGTCCACGGACTGGCGGAACGAGGAAAAGCTCTTCCACGCCCCCACCAGCTGGTTGATGGGGCCGTAAAGTCGCGACGACAGCATGTTGCAGGCCACCAGGGCGCCCATGGTCAGGTCGTGGTCCATGATGAACACCGCGCCCACCGTGGTCAGCGCCACGCTGCCCAGCATGGTCAGCATCTGGCCCAGATTGACGTATTCATCGTTGACGGCGCCGCGCTGGATGGACTGCTCGATGGCGCCGGCCTGCTTCTCCTCCCAGATGGGGCGGATGGCGCGGTCCAGGGCCACGGCCTTGACCGTGGCGCGGCCGGCGATGATCTCGGCCACCAGCCCGTCGCGGGCCTGCTGCACATTCTTTTCCTTGCCGGTGCTTTCCTTCATGGCGCCGCCTGAGCGCCAGGCCAGCACCAGGAAGGCCACGAACAGCACGACGAACACCAGGGCCAGGGGACGGCCGATGATGAAGATCACCCCCAGGAAGATCAGCACGAAGGGCAGGTCGGTGAGCAGCACCGCCGTCGAGCCCGACACCGTGTTGCGGATGGAATCCACGTCGCGGAACAGGGTCTGCCAGAACGAGGCCGGGCGGCTCTCCAGGGTGCGCAGCGGCAGGTGCATGATCTTGTCGAACAGCTTGGTGCCGATTTCCACGTCGATGCGCAGCGCCGCCGTCTGCATGATCCGCCCGCGCGAGGTGCGGATGATCCAGTCGAAAGCCATCAGCACGCCGACGCCGATCACCAGGCCCTTCAGGGTCGCGGTGCCGTTATGGCCGATCACCCGGTCGTAGACCTGCATCACGAAAATAGGAACGGCCAGCGCCATCAGGTTGATGAACAGCGAGGCGGCCAGCAGTTCGCGCATCACGGGGCGCAAGGGCTCGATGACGGTCTTCAGCCAGGATGTCTTTTCTGTGCTCATGGCCGCCGATTGTCGCCTGCCGGGGCCGGGATGCAAAGGGAAAGAATTCGGGATGCAACCAGCGTAGGTAAAAGCTCATATATATGGATTTCGCATTCCACTTTTTGGTAAGGTCCCCTTGATGAAGGTCAACGGCGGCCATTTCCGTGTGTCGGAGGGGCATGGCCGCCGTTGGACCTGGAATTTCTGACGGGGGAGACGGAAATGAGGATCGGTAAGCGGTTGTGGTTGGGCTTCGGCATTTTGTGCACCCTGATCGCGGTGGTGACCGGCACCATCATTTTCGAGGCCCTGGGCGTCAACAAGGCCGCTGACCGCATGATCGGCCTGCGCATGCCGGTGGCCCAGACCAGCGCCGGCATCGAGGGGCACATGTATGCCTCCCTGGCGGCGCTGCGCGGCTATCTGCTGACCGGCAAGGATGCCTTCAAGGCCGAGCGCGCCGAGGCCTGGGGTGATCTCGACGTTCTGATCGCCGACATGGACAAGCTGGCGCTCCGTTTCACCAACTCCGCCAACCAGCAGGCCTGGAAGGATGCCCGGACGCTGCTGCTGGAACTCAAGGCCGCCCAGGCCAAGGCCGAGGGGCTGGGCCAGGGTGAGGAAGCGATCAAGGTCCTGGTGACCGAGGCCGTGCCCCGCGTCACCCGGCTGGTGACCGTGTTCTCGGGCGAAAAGGCGGCGGACGGCAAGCGCTCCGGGGGAATGATCGACAACCAGAAGCGGATGCTGGAGACCGACGCCACCGAGGTCGAGGGGCTGGTCAACACCATGATCACCGTGGCGGTGGGCGCCCTCATCGCCGGTCTGCTCATCGCCCTGGTCACCGCGCTGCGCACCGCCGCGTCCATCGTGCCGCCGCTGGTGGCCATGACCGGCGCCATGGACAGCCTGTCCAAGGGCGACACCTCTGTGGCGATTCCCGCCGCCAGCACCGCCGACGAGGTCGGCGAAATGGCCGCCGCCATGGAAGTCTTCCGCGCCAACCTGATTCACCAGCGCGAGTTGGAGGAAAAGCAGAAGCAGGCCGACGAGGCCGCCCGCCAGCGGGCCTTGCGCATCGCCAGCCTGACCACCACCTTCGATAACGCCGCCAGCGCCATGGTGCAGCAGGTGGCCGCCGCCGCCGGTCAGCTGCAGGCCACCGCCGGCGCCATGAGCGCCACCGCCCAACAGACCAGCCATCAGGCCACCTCGGTGGCCGCCGCGTCCGAGGAGGCTTCGGTCAACGTCCAGACCGTGGCCGCCGCCGCCGAGGAATTGTCGGGCTCCATCAACGAAATCGGCCGCCAGGTGGCCCATTCCTCGGCCATCTCGCAAGATGCGGTGGGCGAGGCCACCAAAGCCGCCGATGTGGTCAACGAACTGGCCGACACCGCCCAGAAGATCGGCGAGGTGGTCAGCCTGATCACCGACATCGCGTCGCAGACCAACCTTCTGGCGCTGAATGCCACCATCGAGGCGGCACGGGCCGGCGAGGCGGGCAAGGGCTTCGCCGTGGTCGCCAACGAGGTCAAGAACCTCGCCAACCAGACGGCGCGGGCCACCGACGATATCGGCCGCCAGATCGCCGCCATCCAGGATCAGACCCAGCGGGTGGTCGACACCATCGGCGCCATCGTCAAGGTCATCGAGGAGATCGGCCATATTTCCGGCGACGTGGCCGCCTCGGTGGAGGAGCAAAGCGCCGCCACCCAGGAAATCGCCCGCAACGTGGAACAGGCGGCGGCCGGCACCGCCGAGGTCTCGGGCAACGTGGTCCAGGTCCAGGACGCCGCCGACCAGACCGGCACCTCGTCGCGGGAGGTCCTGGAGGCCTCGCGCACCCTGGCCGAGCAATCGGGAAACCTGCGTTCTACCATCGAGGCATTCCTTAAGGACGTGCGGGCCGCCTGAACCACGGCCGTAAGTCAGCCTCGACGCCGGAGGCCCGCTCGGGTATGAAGGGGCCTCGGCCTGGGAGGGCTGGGGCCTGGGAGGGCCGATCGCGGTTTCCGGCGGGGGATGATGAAGACCTGTGTCGCCATTCGCCATGTGGCGTTCGAGGACCTGGGCAGCTTTCAGGCGCCGCTGGAGGCCGCCGGCTATGCCATCCGCTATGCCGAGGCGGGCCTCGATGACCTGGCCGCCCTCTCGGAGGCGTCCACGGACCTGCTGGTGGTCCTGGGCGGCCCCATCGGCGCCTACGAGGACGGCAACTACCCCTTTCTGGCCCCTGAGCTGCGGCTGATCGAGGCGCGGCTGCGGGCCGGGCGTCCCACCATCGGCATCTGCCTGGGAGCCCAACTGATGGCGCGCGCCCTGGGCGCCCGCGTCTATTCCAACAACGGCGTCAAGGAAATCGGCTGGTCGGCCCTGGATCTGACCGGGGCGGGGCTGACGTCGCCCCTGGCGTCCCTGGACGGCGTTCCGGTGCTGCACTGGCACGGCGACACCTTCGACCTGCCCGAGGGCGCCGCGCTGCTGGCCTCCACCGCCGTCACCCGCAACCAGGCGTTTTCCTGGGGCAAGGCCGCTCTGGGCCTGCAATTTCATGTGGAGGCCACCGGGGCAGGGCTGGAGCGCTGGTATATCGGCCATGCCTGTGAGATCGGCTCGGTGCCGGGCCTGTCGGTGCCTCGATTGCGCGCCGACGCGGCCCGTCACGCCGCCGGGCTGGAATTGGTCGCCCCGAAGGTGCTGAGTGCGTTTTTGTCTGATATGATGTAACCGGCGTCGCCTCGGGTTCCCGCCTGTTCAGGGCGGATGAAGCGATGTATAGTCCGCCGAAAGGGGCATAGAGAAGACAGCCGTGGACCAGAAGCTCAACGAAGAAGACGTCAAGCGCCTGCTCTCCAATCCGACCGGGGACGTGCGGGCTGAGATCGCCGACAAGATCGCTTCCCAGCACCAGGGGTTGAGCGATGGCGAGCGCAAGCTGGCCGAGGACATCTTCCGCCTCATGGTCCGCGATGCCGAGGTCCGCGTGCGCGAGGCCCTGGCCCGCCAGCTCAAGGAGAACCCGACGGTTCCCCACGACGTGGCCATGTC
Source organism: Paramagnetospirillum magneticum AMB-1 (assembly GCF_000009985.1). Lineage (GTDB taxonomy): Bacteria > Pseudomonadota > Alphaproteobacteria > Rhodospirillales > Magnetospirillaceae > Phaeospirillum > Phaeospirillum magneticum. The sequence goes on along the minus strand of NC_007626.1, from coordinate 3,815,620 downwards.
GCTGGCCCGGGACGTGGAAGACGTGTCCCTGCCCATGCTGCAGTTCTCCGACGTCCTCACCGACGAGGATCTGATCGAGATCGTTCGCAGCCAGAGCCCGGAAAAGCAGGTCGCCGTCGCCGGCCGCCACCATGTCTCGGCCACCCTGGCCGACGCCCTGGTGGACAGCGGCAACGAGACCGCCGTGGCCACCCTGGTGTCCAACGAAGGCGCCGACCTGAATGAAGACACGCTGAACCGCGTGGTCGACCGCTATGGCGAGTCCGAGCAGGTGGGCAAGTCCATGGTGGAGCGGAAGGTTCTGCCCATCACCGTGGCCGAGCGCCTGATGACCAAGGTCTCGGAGAACCTGCGCCAGCACCTGATGGCCCGTCCCGACCTGACGCCCGAAGCCGCCGCCGCCATGATGATCCAGGCGCGTGAACTGGCGGTTCTGGGCCTGTCCAATTCCGAAAGCGACGTGGCCCAGCTGGTGGGCCACCTGTACAATGTCGGCCGTCTGACGCCGTCCATCATGCTGCGCTCGGTGTGCATGGGCGACATGACCTTCTTCGAGGTGGCCATCGCCAAGCTGGCCAAGATCAAGGTGGAGAATTGCCGCACCCTGATCCATGACGCCGGCAAGCGCGGCTTCGAGGCCCTGTTCGAGAAGGCGGGCCTGCCCAAGGCGTTCTACGCCGCCATGCGCGCCGCCATCGACGTGTCCTACGAAATGGAATACGACGGCGGGCCCAACGACCGCGAACGCTTCTCGCGCCGCATGATCGAGCGCATTCTCACCCAGTACGGTGACCTGGGCGTGGAATTCGAGAACGACGACCTGGAATATCTGCTGTCCAAGATGAATCAATTGCCGGCCACCATGCTCGGCGAGTGACGTCGGGACCATTCACAAGGGGAATACCATGTCCGGCAGCGCGAAGCCCGCGGCCAAGCCGCTCGACAAGGACGCGGCCAACCGCAAGGAAATCATCGCCACCATCAAGGGGCCGGTGACCGCCCGGGTCACCCAGCTGATCCCCGCGCTGGCGGCGTTTCCCAATCCCTATGCCGCCGTGCTGGCCACCCCGGACCTGCTTTACGCCTGCATGCAGCTGGTCAAGACCAAGCGCGAGCAGTTCCAGGACCTGCTGATCGACCGGAATGGCGACCCGGTCACCACCGATGACGGCATGCTGCGCTGCGAGCGCTCGCTCAATCAGGTGATTTCCATGGTGGTGCGCTCCGGCGCCAAGGCCTATGCGGAAAAGCGCTTCGGCACCGCCGACAAGCCCGCCGCGCCGGTGGCTCCCAAGAAGGAGCCCAAGACCCTGCTGGAGAAGATCCAGTCCCTGGTGTCGGGCAAGTGGGGCGACATGGAAGTCCCCAAGTCGTCACCCACCCAGGCCGACCAGTTCTATGGTGCCATCAAGGATTACCTGGACTACGACTGGCAGGTGCCGCTGATCCCCTGCTTCGCCGAACTGCCGGTCAAGCTGATCCGCGAGATGGGCCTGGGCGTCACCACGCTGCGCACGCCGGAGGGCATCGCCGCCCTGGCCGATATCGGCCGCCACTCCATGGATTCGGCCAAGCGCATCCTGTCGGACGCCATGATGCGCGAAATGCTCGATACCCAGCCCCTCGCCGCCAAGGGCGTCGCTTTCCTGGGCAAGGACCGCTACGACTACCTGCACGGCACCGTCTACGACAAGATGGGCGAGAAATTCTGGGAAATGTGCGTCGATTGCGACCGTCTGGAAGCCATGGAGGTCCAGAACGCCAAGGACCTGGAGCAGTTGGCCAGCCACCTGCACATCCTGTCGGGCGAGGCCATCAACCAGATCGTGCGCTTCCTCAATTACTCGCAGATTCCGATCTTCCTGGAAATCGGCACGGAAAAGCTGGGCGAGGAAAAGTTCACCGAGATCTTCGGCGTGCCCGGCAACAAGAAGCTGATCAAGATCTTCTGCGAGAAGATCAAGCTGTGGAAGCTGGACCAGGAAGATCCGGATTCCGATCTGCGCGCCAAGCTGCCCGACGTGTTCGGGGCCTATCTGCGCGCCCCCGCCGACTTCGAAAAGGGGTTGTAGGCCTTCGGGCCGGGGCGGGGGAGGTCTTCGGCCCGCCGCCACGACGCCGGCACCGTTGCTACGGCCGGTTGGCGGGCAAGCGCATCAGTCCGAACCAGTATTCCAGAATGCCCTGGATGGCCTCGAACAGGGCATCCACATCCACCGGCTTGGTCACAAAACCCGAGGCGCCGCTGTGATAGGCGGCGGCCACGTCGCGCTCGGCGTCCGAGGTGGTCAGCACCACCACCGGAAGGTCCTTGAGATCCGCATCGGCCTTCATCTCCGCCAGAACCTCGTGCCCGCTTTTGCGCGGCATGTTGAGGTCGAGCAGGATCAGGTCGGGAAGGGACGAAGCCCCTTCCTTGGCAAGCGCGCGCAGGCGCTTCATGGCTTCGACCCCATCGGGAATATGCTCGATGATACAGGTGAAGCGGCTGCCGGCGAAGGCGGCCTTGACCAGCCCCGCGTCGCCGGGGTCATCCTCTACCAGCATGACCTTGAATTGCTGATCGCTCGCGTCGGTCACGTTCACTCCCATGGCGCATCTGCGGCCCACACCGGCGTGGACGGAAGGACGATGGAGAAGACGCTTCCCTGTCCGACCACGGAGCGGACCCGAATGGTTCCGCCCAGATGTTCCACCATCTTCTTGGCGATTGCCAGCCCCATTCCCGTGCCGGGATGGGATGAACGCGCATGCAGGCGCTGGAACACGCCGAATATACGTTCGAAATAGATCTCCTCAATGCCAATTCCGTTGTCGGCCACCTCGATATACTGGAAGGCGCCGTCCGTACGGCTGGATACCTTGATGACCGGCACGCGATCATCCGCGCGGTATTCGATGGCATTGGCGATCAGGGAGCGGAAGACTTCGCTCAGCCGGTGGTGATCGGCCCATACGACGGGCAGGGTCTCGGCTTCGATGGTGGCGCCGCTTTGTTCGATGACCCGTTTCAGCTTGCGCCGGGCGATGGCCAGCGCCTCGTCGGCTTCGAGCTGGCGTTTGGGCAGGGGGGCATTGCCCTCGCCCAGATAGATCTGCACGTCGTGCAGCAGGGCTTTCATCAGCCGGGCGGCGGCCCCCAGACTGGACAGCCATCCCCGTTGCTCGGGGGTCAACTGGTCGGCCATGCCCCTCTCGACCAATTGGCTGAACGAGAGGATGGAACGCAGGGGTTCTTGCAGGTCGTGGGCGACGATGAAGGAAAAGCGCTCCAGCTCCCGGTTGGCGTTGGACAATTCGCGGGTGCGCCGTTCCACCAACTGCTCCAGGGTGACCCGCCGGCGCAGCGCCGCCCAGGTCAGGCTCAGCAGGCCGATGCCAAGAATCAGCAGGCCGAATTGCAGGGCCTTGACCTCGGCGCCTTCCGCCGAGGCCTGGGCCCAGCCGGTCTTCGGCGCCATGGCGAATTCCCAATATCCTTCCGGCAGGTCGACGCGGACCAGGACGGGGCGCATGGCAAAGATCCCCGGGTCGCCTCCCACCAGGGTGCCGGCGGCGGTGCGCAGGCCCCAGGCATACTTGTCCTGGGCGCCGATCCGGCTGGAGTCCAGCAAGGTGGAGATGTTGAAGATCATCCCCACCGCCCCCCAGGGACGGCCGTCGACGAACACCGCGTGCCGAGCCGCCAGGCCCAGGCCGCCCTGGATCATCTCCACCGGTTCGTGTACCGCCAGCCCCCGGGTCTGAATGGCGCGGTTGACCGCATCGGCAAAGCCCGGCCGTTTGTCCTCCAGCAGGTGGTTCCCGATGACCTTCAGATTGCCGGCATCCGTGGGATAGACCATCCGCACCACAAAATCGGGCGCCACCGAGATATTGCGGATGCCGGGCACCTGTTGGTAGTAGGCGGCCGCGAAGAACGGGAAGTCCTTTTCAATTTCGCCCGGCTTGACCGCCACGAAGGCGGCCAGACCACGGACCTGGGCCAGGCGCTGGCTGAGGGCGTTCCCCAAGGCCCCGGACGCACTGGCCGCCAGGGCCGAGACCTGACCACGCAACTGGGTTTCCCGGTAATCGCCATAGATGGCCACGATCCAGGCGGAAAGCCCCAGCCAGGCCGCCGCCACCAGCACCATGGTGGTTGCGATCCGGTTCCAGCCGCGGTCGGGCGCGGCCGGCACGTGCGGGTCCTTTGGGGTATCGAAGGGCATGCTCTTTCCATCAGGCCCAAGTCTAGGGGATATGGCGACGACACTAGCGCATTCCCAGGGTGGGGGACACGTTCATTTATGGCCGAGGTATTGGGTCTTGACGGAACTCCCCTTTTTCGGGCAGGCTGGCCACCATGAGAAAGATGACCGCCGTCCTGCTGCTGCTAGCCACCCTGGAATCGTAAGTTCGGTTCCGGGTTTTCGTGGTTTCAGCCTTCGGGTCGGGTTCGCTGCAATGTCTTTCTCCTCCTCCGCCTTCTCCTTGGTTTCCGCTCCGGCTTTCGCCGGTCTGCTGCTGCTGCGACTAACCTGCGGTCGCCGGGGCTAAGGTCATTCGCGGCCGCCCGGCGGCCGGAAAGACCGGGTCGCGCTCCCCATATCAGCAGTCAGACCATAAGGAGGACCAGGCCATGATGCCTGCCGCCAGCACCAAGTACCGCGCCTATCCCGCCATCCGCCTCGCCCAGCGCCGCTGGCCCGATGCCACCATCACCCGCCCGCCGGTATGGTGCAGCGTCGATTTGCGCGACGGCAATCAGGCGCTGATCGATCCCATGGGCTCGGAGCGCAAGATGGCCCTGTGGCAGACCCTGATCGGCATGGGCTTCAAGGAGATCGAGGTGGGCTTTCCCGCCGCGTCGCAGACCGATTTCGACTTCGTGCGCCTGCTGATCGAGGGCGGGCATATTCCCGAGGACGTCACCATCCAGGTGCTGGTCCAGTCGCGCGACGAGTTGATCCGCCGTACCTTCGAGGCGCTGGCCGGTGCCAGGCGGGTGATCGTCCACATGTACAACTCCACCTCCGAGGCGCAGCGGCGCATCGTGTTCGGCATCGACCGCCAGGGCTGCATCGACCTCGCCCTGTCCGGGGTCAGGCTGGTGCGCGAGCTGTCCGCCGCCCGGCCGGAAGGCGAGGTGGTGTTCCAGTATTCGCCCGAAAGCTTCACCGGCACCGAGCCGGACTTCGCCATGGACATCGTCGAGAAGGTGGCCGAGGCCTGGGGCGCCACGCCCGAGCGCAAGATGATCTGCAACCTGCCGGCCACGGTGGAGATGTCGACCCCCAACATCTACGCCGACGTCATCGAATGGTTCTGTGCCCATGTGAAGAACCGCGACTCCCTCATCGTTTCGGTCCATCCCCATAATGACCGGGGCACCGGCGTGGCGGCGGCGGAACTGGCGGTGATGGCCGGCGCCGACCGGGTGGAGGGCACCCTGTTCGGCAATGGCGAGCGCACCGGCAATGTGGACGTGGTCACCCTGGCGCTCAACCTCTATACCCAGGGCGTCGATCCCGCCCTTGACCTGTCGGACATCGACACGGTGCGGCGCACGGCGGAACAATGCACGGGGCTGCCCGTCCATCCCCGCCACCCCTATGCGGGCGAACTGGTCTATACCGCCTTTTCCGGCTCGCACCAGGACGCCATCAAGAAGGGCTTCTCCGCCCGCAAGAAGGCCAACGACCCGGTGTGGGAGGTTCCGTACCTTCCCATCGATCCGGCCGATGTGGGGCGCAGCTACGAGGCGGTGATCCGCATCAACAGCCAGTCGGGCAAGGGCGGTATCGCCGCCGTGCTGGAGCGCGACCACGGGCTGGAGATCCCCCGGCCGCTGCAGATCGACTTCGCCCGGGTGGTGCAGGCCATGGCAGACAAGGTGGGCCGCGAGCTGGATTCGGGTGAGATCATGGCCGCCTTTTCCCAGACCTATCTCAAGGACTGGCCGCTGGAACTGGTGGATTACGAGACCCATTCCGAAGGACGCGGCGCCACGCGGATGCTGAGCGCCACCATCCGCGACAAGGGCGTGGAAAAGCGCATCGAAGGCCGGGGTAACGGCCCGCTTGACGCCTTCATCCATGCCCTGGAAACCGGCCTCGGCCGCAAGGTCAAGGTGCGGGACTACCACGAGCACGCCCTGGGCTCGGGCTCGGAGGCTCAGGCTGCCTGCTATGTGGAAATCGCCGGCGAGGGCGGAGGCTCGGTCCACGGCGCCGCCCTGGATTCCTCCATCACCATGGCCTCGCTGAAGGCGGTGGTCAGCGCGCTGAACCGGGCGGCATGAAAATACGGCGGGGTGGTGTGAAATAATCCGCCCCGCCGATTTATGTAAGACGTAAATGGATTTTACAAATTATTCATATACCAAAAGTATGTAAAATATGTTGACTTCCCGCCCGGTCCATTGCCACTCTTGGCCGTATCGCGAAGCAGGGTAGCTGCCTTACCGTGTGCCGCGCATTGAGATGGAGGAAGCCATGGCCGGTCGGTTGCGCATCGGGGTCAAGATCCAGCTTCTGGTGGGCGTCATGGCCGTGGTGGCGGTGGTGATCGCCGCCCTGGGCCAGTGGGCCATCAGCAGCTATGATTCCCGGACCGATGCCATCCTCGACGCGTCGCGCCGGGCCGCCTTCGGGCAGAAGGCCGGAAGCGCCATCTACGCCATCGTCATGGATTCGCGCGGCGTCTACATGGCGCGCAACGCCGACGAGGTGCGGAAATTCGCCGAGCCCATGGCCAAGAGCCTCGACGCCTTCGAGAAAATGGCCGCTGAGTGGCGGGGCGTGGTGCCCGCGGAGCAGACTGCCGAGTTCGCCAAGCTGAACAAGGAACTGGTCGACTTCATCCGCTTTCGCCGCGAACTGATCCGTCTCGGCCTGGAACAGGGGGCACCGGCGGCCCGGGTGTTCGGCGACAATGATGCCAACCGCTCGAACCGGCAGAAGCTGGGCAAGCTGGTGGACGAGTATTCCGCCATGGCCGACCGCGAGGTTGACGAAAACCACCTGGCCATGGACGCCTTCGCCGGCCAACTGAAGATCGGCCTGCTGTTGGGCGCCCTGACCGCGCTGCTGGGCGGCGGGATCGTCACCCTGATCATGGTCCGCCGGTCGGTGTCGGGACCGCTGGGCCGGGTGGCGGCGGCCACCCACCGCATGGCGGCGGGCTATCTCGACGAGCCGGTGGCCGATGCCGAACGCGGCGATGAAGCCGGCGAGATCGCCAGGGCGCTGCAGGTGTTCCGCGACACCATGCGCCGCACCCGCGAACTGGAAGCGGCCGCCCTGGCCGAGCAGCGCCGCCGCGCCGAACGGGCGGAATATCTGGAACGGCGGACCGCCGAATTCGATCGCACCGTCCAGTCGCTGCTGGGCGACGTGGGCGAGGTGGTGCGCACCGTCTCCACCACCGCCGATAATCTTCACCGCAACGTGGACGATGCCGGGCATGAAAGCGCCTCGGTGGCGGTGGCCGCCGCCCAATCCTGCGCCAATGTGCAGGAAGTGGCCTCGGCCACCGGGCAATTGCGCTCGTCGAGCATGGGCATCGCCGAACGCGTCCGCGAGACCACCGCCATCGTGCGCGAGACCGTGGACGTCATGGAGGGGGCCGGGGCCACCATGGCCTCCCTGGACGACGGGGCCAAGCGCATCGGCGAGGTGGTCAGCCTGATCAACGACATCGCCGCCCAGACCAATCTGCTGGCGTTGAACGCCACCATCGAGGCGGCGCGGGCCGGCGAGGCGGGCAAGGGCTTTGCCGTGGTGGCGGGCGAGGTCAAGAATCTCGCCAACCAGACGGCGCGGGCCACCGACGAGATCGGCCGGCAGGTCGCCGCCATGCAGGACACGGTCGCCCAGGTGGTCGCCACCAATCATCGGGTGGCCGAATCCATCGGCCGCATTGAATCCGTGGCCGGAGCGGTGGCCTCGGCGGCGGTGGAGCAGGGGCACGTCACCGACGCCATCGTGCAGAACGTGCAGGAAGCGGCCCAGGGCGGCCGCTCGGTCACCGACAGCATCTCGAAGGTGTCCCGCCAGGTGGAGGCGGGAGGCGCCATGGCCGGAGACCTGGCCCACATGGCCCATTCCCTGGCGGACCGGGCCCAGTCGCTGCGGGCGGCGGTCACCGGCTTCCTGGTGGACGCCAAGACCGTCTGACAGCGGTTCGACACGGGCGTTCTTGCCGCTATACTCCCCGGGACCAATGGGGAGTGATCGCGTGCACGGGTCCGAAGCGCTGTTCGATGTCTTGTCGCTGCTGCTGGCGGCGGTGGTGCTGGTGCCGCTGTTCCAGCGGTTCGGCATCCCCTCGGTGCTGGCCTATCTGGCGGCGGGCGTGGCGCTGGGTCCCTATACCCCCGGCCCGGTGGTCGACCTGGAGGTCACCCGGCCGCTGGCCGAATTCGGGGTGGTGTTCCTGCTGTTCGCCATCGGCATGGAATTGCCGCTGTCGCGTCTTCGGACCATGCGCCGCTATATCCTGGGGCTGGGCCTGGCCCAGGTGGTGGTCACCGCCCTGGCCATCGGCGGCATCAGCCATGCCCTCGGCCTGGGCAGCAGTGCCGCCCTGATCATCGGGCTGACCCTGGCGTTCTCCTCCACCGCCACGGTGCTGGCCATCCTGGTGGAGCGCGGCGAGGCGGTGGACCATCACGGCCGCATCGCCGTGGCCGTGCTGATCTTCCAGGATCTGGCGGTGGTGCCGGTGCTGGTGCTGCTGCCCCTGCTGGCGGGGCAGGAGCGGCACATGGCCGAGGCCCTGGCCCTGGCCGGGGGCAAGGTGGCGCTGGTCATGGCCGCCATCTTCGTGGTCGGGCGCTTCCTGCTGCGTCCCGTCTACCGGTTCATCGCCACTGCCCGCAATCCCGAGGTGTTTACCGCCGCCAACCTGCTGTTGGTCCTGGCCGTGGCCTGGGTGACCGGCGAGGCCGGCATGTCCATGGCCCTGGGCGCCTTCCTGGCCGGGCTGCTGCTGGCCGATTCCCGCTATCGCCATCAGGTGGAAGCCGATATCGAGCCGTTTCGCGGCCTGCTGCTGGGCCTGTTCTTCATGACCGTGGGCATGTCCATCAACCTGCCCCTGGTGGCCGACCGGCTTGGGCTGGTCCTTGGCCTGACCCTGGGCACGGTGGCTGTCAAGGCGGTGGTGCTGATCGGCCTGTGCCGTCTGATGAAGGTGGGGCTGGCCGACGGACTGCGGGTGGGGTTCCTGCTGGCCCAGGGCGGCGAGTTCGCGTTCGTGGTGTTCGGCCGTGCCCTCGAACTGAAGCTTCTCGACGGCGGGCTGGGCCAGTCCCTGCTGGCCAGCGTGGCCCTGTCCATGTTGCTGACCCCCGCCCTGGCGGCGCTGGGGCGGCGCTGGTCCCAGGGACTGGCGCCGCAAGCCAGCGGCGAACCGATCCCCGAGACGGCGCGCCATCTGGCCGACCATGTGATCATCGCCGGCTATGGCCGGGTGGGCCGCGCCATCGGCAGGCTGCTGGCCGAGCACGGCATTTCCTTCATCGCCCTCGACATGGATGTGGACCGGGTGGCCAAGGCGCGCGAGGACGGCATTCCCGTCTATTACGGCGATGCCGGCCGCACCGGCATCCTGCGCTCGGTGGGCATCGACCGGGCGCGGGCGGCGGTGATCACCGTCAACGAGGCCCGCCAGGCCGAGCGCGCCATCGGGTGCATCCGGCAGGCGGCGCCCCATCTGCCCATCGTGGCCCGGGCCCGCGACCGCGCCCAGGAACAGCTTCTGGGCGATATCGGCGCCACCGCCGTCATTCCCGAGACGGTGGAGGCCAGCCTGCAGATGGCCGGCGCGGTGCTGCGCTCGGCGGGAATCGACGAGGACGCGGTGGAGCGCAGCCTGAAGGGCTATCGCCGCCGGCGCTATGGCCGGGCGACGGAGTGAGGTCGGCGGGCTCTTGCGGGGCTCTCGCCCCGGACCCCGGTTGGAGGTGAACCTCCAAACCTCCCTTCCTTCTCTTCATAAGACATAAAGGGGGGCCGGGGCATCGCCCCGGATCGGTTCGGGCGACAGCCCGACACGGGTTCACTCCTCGGGCGGGACCTCGGCGGCGCGTTCGCTGGCCCGCAGATAGGGCATCTTGTCGGGATGGCGGCGGGCGACGCCGTGATGATGCAGGCGCATGGCGGTCACCAGGGCGCCCTTGCGCTTGAGTTGGTCATCGGCCATGCGCACCATGCGCGAATTGGGCCACGAGAAGGGGCGGATCGCCTTCAGATGGGCGAAGGCCTCGGCCTCGCGCCCCGGATTGTGCTGGGCCATCAGGATGATGGCCGTGGCTGTGGAGCGCGAGATGCCCATGTGGCAGTGGATCAGCAGGTGCTCGACCACTTCCGTCCTCAGTCCGGTGCCGTAATCCAGAATGGCTTCCACGTCGCGCATGGTGGGATGGGACTGCCCCTCCTGCGGGTTGACGATGTCGTGGAAGCGCCAGATGGTGCGGCGGTGCGGGGGGTAAAGGGCGAAGTGCTCGGGGTCCGGCCATTGGGGGTCGAGGATGGTCACCACATGGCTGACCCCCGCCGCCGCGTGCTCGGGCAACTCGTCGATGCCGCAGATGGTCAGGGGGAAGGGCAAAAGTCCGGAGCTGGTCACAGCTGTTGAATCTCGATGTTGTGTTTCTTGAGGGCGTAGCCGATCTGCCGTGGCGTCAGGCCCAGCAGGCGGGCGGCCTTGGCCTGGACCCAGCCGCAGCGTTCCATGGCCTGGACCAGGCGCTCGCGCTCGGAGAGGTCTTCGTCGGGCGGGGTGGGATCGGCGGCCGATGGGGCCGGGATGTCCGGCCTGGGCTGAGGCGGCGCCACCGGAGCGGCGGCGGCCGGCGGGATCATGGGGCCGGTGGGGACCGGAATGGGGGCGCTGAGGGTGGGGGCCGCCTTGTCGCCGGGGTTGCGCTTGTGCCACAGGGTCGACGACAGGCAGGTGTCCTGCTTGCACGACAGGTCCATCTCGTCGATGACCTCGCCCTTGGTCATGGTGGCGGTGCGATAGACGCAGTTCTCCAACTCGCGCACATTGCCGGGAAAATAACATCGCTGCAGCGCCTCGAGGGCGTTCTGCGAGAAGGCCAGGCCCCGGCCGTTCTCCTCGTTGAACTGCTTGAGGAAGTACATGGCCAGCAGCGGAATGTCGCCCGAGCGTTCGCGCAGCGGCGGCAGGAACAGCGGCACCACGTTGAGGCGGTAATACAGGTCGGCGCGGAAGGACCCGTCGGCGACGCCGGCTTCCAGGTCGCGGTTGGTGGCGGCGATCAGGCGGACATCCACCTTGACGGTCTTGTTGCCGCCGACTCGCTCGAACTCGCCCTCCTGCAGCACGCGCAGCAGCTTGGCCTGGAAATTGGAGGAGATCTCGCCGATCTCGTCCAGGAACAAGGTGCCGCCGGACGACAGCTCGAAGCGGCCCTTGCGGTCGGCCACCGCGCCGGTGAAGGCGCCCTTTTCATGGCCGAACAATTCGGATTCCAGCACGCTTTCCGACAGGGCTGCGCAATTGACCTTGATGAAGGGCTTCTGGGCGCGGGCCGACAGGATGTGGATGGCGCGGGCCACCAGTTCCTTGCCGGTGCCGCTTTCGCCGCGCAGCAGGATGGTGGCCTTGGTGGGGGCGGCCTGCTGCACCTGGGCGAAGACCCGGGCCATGGCCTCAGAGGTGCCGACCACGTCTTCCAGACCCCGGATGGGCAGGGTGGGGCGGACCTCGGCCATGCGCTTGTGCAGGCGGGCCGCGTCGGTCATCAGGGTTTCGCGGTCATTGGCCAGCTTGCGGTGCAGGCTGGCGGTCTGGCCGATCAGGGTGGCGACCATGGTGAGGAAGCGCAGGTCGTGCTCGAACACGTACTGGGCGCTGTCGCTCCACGAGCGCTCCACCGACAGCGCGCCGAACGGCTTGTCGGTGGTCTTGATGGGCACGCAGAAGAACGACAGCCGCTCGTCTTCGAGGGAATCGTCGTTCTCGGCGATGTATTCGACCAGCAGCGGTTCCTCGGCGGCGTCGGGCACCACCATGGGAATGCCGGTGTTCATCACCTTTTCCACGGCGGCGAAGGGGTATTTCAGCACGCCTTCGCGGGCCAGGCGCAGCGACATGCCGGTGACCGCGGCCAGATGGGGCTTGCCTGCCTCGTCCTTCAGCACCACGGCGCCGTGGCGCATGTTGAGGTAGGAGGCCAGCACGTTGAGGACGTCGTGCAGGGCCTTGTCCAGATCCAGGGTGGCTCCGAGAATCTTGCTGATCTCGTAGATCCCGATCAGGGGCAGGGCGCTTTCGTCGCTCTTCTGGGCCGTCATACGCATCCGTTCCACCGGTTGACCTTCACACGAGGATAGCGCCGCAGCCAACTGCCGCGCCCCGATCCCCCCACCTTTTCTTGATTATGAACCTAATTCTTATTCCATTGCCGCCCGTTCGTCCACACCCGCTTGGCGTCTCGAGCGGGTAGGATGGCTCAAGGGCTTATGCGCAAGGTGCCGACGGGGCGCCGTCCGATGATGCGCAGAAAATATTGTCCCGGCTCTTCGACCTGCCAGTGGATGCGGGTGCCGGTCGGGCCGACCGTGCTGTCCTGGTCGAAAACGATGTCGAAGCTGTCGGCCACCACCTGAAGGCGCAGCCTCTGGGGTTCGTCCTGGCGCAGGGAGGTCGAGTGGGTGCCGGGATTCAGCGGCCCCAGGGGCACGAACAGCCTTTGGCGGTCGGCCAGGGTGAGCGGTGCCAGACTGGCCCCGTCCCAGATGCCGTCGGCGGGAAGGGCCACGGGCGGCGGCGGCAGGCGGCATTCCGTCTTGAGCTGGCTCATCAGGCCCTTGAGGCGGCTGACCATGACCTCGTCCTGCCGGCCCACATAGCCGGCCACATGCCCGGCCAGTCCCTCGCTGCCGCGCTCGGTGCGCAGGGCCATGCGGCCGCTGCATTCTCCCTCGTGGCAGGTCAGGCAGACGGAATCGAACATCACGATGGCGGTGGTTGCTGCGTCCTGCGCCAGGGCTGGCGAGGCCATGACCAGGGCCAGGAGAGGGGTCAGGGCTTTCAGCAAGGCCTTCCTCCCGACAAGCAATGGGACGCCCTCATCATAGGCGTTGGACTCAAGGTGGCGTCATTCGGAAAAAGGGGATCAGCCCCGCTTCTTGCGCGGCCGCCGGGGCGGTGCCACCTCGGGCGTGGCTTCCTGGGGCGGTGCCAGCAGCAAAGGCCGGCGGGGAAGCGAGGATTCCATCACCTGCTCGATCAATTGAGCGGTGGCCAGGACCTCGGCCAGCTTGGCGCGCAGGGTGTCCACGGTCAGTTCTTCGGATTTGCGCTTGCGGCCGGTGTTCAGCGCGCCGGCACCGGCGGCCACGAACTTGTCCACCCATTCGTCCAGCTTGGTCCGGCTGATGCCGATGGATTGGGCGATGGCCTCGGCATCCTCGCCACGCAGCACCCGCATCACCGCCTGGCGCTTGAGGGCCTGGGTGATGGGCAGGCGCCGCTTCTGCACCATGGTCAGCTTGGTGACATTGTCGCCCCGGGGCTGGGCGGCGGCGTTCTCGGCCAGGGCGGCCGGCACGGCGGCGATCGGAGCCGTAGGCGTGACTGCGACAGGAACCGCCATTGCAGGAGGGGCGACCGGCGCCGGCCTGGCCTGGACCTGTGCCGGCTGGACCTGTGCGGGCTGGGACGGCGCGGGCTGGGACGGCGCGGGCTGGGACGGCGCGGCGGGGGCGGGACGGCCCGGAATGGCCAGATTCACCCGGCCGGTGACCGCCTTCGGCTGGGGCGCGGCCGGCGCCACGGGGGGCTGGGCGGGCGCCGTCTGGGCCGCGGCCGTAGGGGCGGGCAGGGCCAGATGGGGCAGGCTGGGCGGAATGACGGCGTTGACCGGCCCCGGCAGGGTCGCCGGCCGCCGGCCCGGACGGGTTTGGGCGCTCTTGACCGAAATAGCCGGAACCGGCGCCAAATCCGTGCCGCCGGTGGTGAACATGCGGCCCAGGGGATGCGACCGGCCGAGCGCGACGGGATGGTCAGCTCGGCGCCGGCCCGGATGTGCTTGGGCAGCAGGCGGATGGTGGCGGGACGGACATTGCCCGTCGCCTGGGGCGTGGCCTGCGGGACGGCGGCCGGAGACGAGGTCACCACCGGGACGGGCGCGGCGCCCTGGGGGCGCGGCGGCAGCGGCTGGGACGACAAGGGCTGTGGCGCCACAGGTGCCACGGGCATGGCCGGCGGCGGCGGAGGCGCCGCGGCCGGGCGCTGGGCGGCCGCTGGCGGGGCGGGGGCCATGGCCCGGTCCGCCAGCTCGGAAGCCGGCATCTTGACCGGGGTGATGCGGGCCAGGGCTTCGCCCTCGCCGCCGGGGCCGGGCAGGGCGGCCGGCGGCTTCAGCTTCTCGAGAACCTTGTCCACTTCCTCCAGGCAGAGGCTGGCGGTCTCGACGATGGGGGTGAAGCCGTGGGTGGTGACCAGCCGGTCCAGGTAGGCGCGGGCTCCGGCGGCGTAGAGGACGGCCTCGTGCCCGCCGCCCGCGTCCTTGACGAACTTGCGGACCCGGTGGGGAATGCGGCGCAGGATACCCTGGCGGCGGTTGGACAGGACTTTGAAGTTCATCACCTCGAACAGCAGGTCGGAATGCCGGGCCGGATGCAGGCATTCGAACAGCCATTCGATCAGTTCGATCTCGGCGAATTCGAGGACCAGGAAGGTCTGCTGGGTCTTTTGCCAATCAGAGATGAAGGCGCGGATGCCGGCCAGTTGTGCCGCCATTTCGTCTTCGAACAGGACCGGATCGAGCATGCGCCAGGCCCGGTCCGAGGCCAGCGGCAGCCGGGTCGGCAGGCCGAATTCCCGGGTCAGATGAAGGGCAACTCCCAACAGGGCTCGACTCTGCAGCCCGGCCACGCCCTGGGAGGCGAAGCAGTCCCGAACCAGATCCGAGGCCTGGAAATCGTTGCGCGGCGGCGGCGACGACAGCAGGCTGGCCAAGGCGGCAAGGTCGGCCGGATGAGTCGGATCGCCCTTGTCGGGCACGCCGGCCAGCGCCGAGGCGATGACTGCCTGGATATCGCTATCGGAGAGGTCCGGGCCGGCGGGGGCGGCGGCCCTTTGCGGCGGACCGTGGAAGGCGGCGGCACCCCGCCCACGGTCACCCTCGGCCGTGACCGGGGCGAAGGCCGAGCGCATTCCATCCACCAGCCCCCGGAAGGGCGTGAACAGCGCGCCGGTCGCCCGGCGGACAAGGGCCGATGCGGCGGAACCCACGGCGCGAAGGGCCCCCTTCGACCAGACGACCGCACGTTCGGCCATCAGGGACGGCGGCAGGTCGGGCACGGGAGCGATGGACAGGGGAGTTGCTTCATGGACCGCCGCGGACCCGGTCCTGTCGGCACGGCGCCGCGCCCGTAATGTCAGGCGTTCGAACAGGGCAAGGTGACCATGAGGGGTGGAGCCGGGGCGAGCTTTTCCCCAGCGCGGCATCATGGCCATGCGCTTGGTGGAAAACTTACCCTTTCGTCCGCCCTTAACTGTCATAACACTACAAATCCGAGTGGAGGCTGCTGTCGGAACCCCATCGGCCTCTTCCTCCCCCTCGAAGTTGTGGAGGAGGAAGCTTCCATAGTACACACTACCCCATAGATTTTAATAGTTTATGTCGGCATGGCAAATATTCCCGCCTATCCCAAGAGTCTGGGTACCTGGGCCTGGACGGAGAAGGCGGGTGGGTGACTCGCCGGCCATGACAATACTCGCGCAATTGGTTTGCCGGGTCTTATGACCATGCTATGGTTGCCCACTCGGGTAGGGGGAAAAAATGATCCCGGGTCTGGTTCGATTCATTGCCGTGGTTTTTGTGGCGTTGCTGGCGATGCCCGCAACGGCGATGGCCGAGGGGAAGCCCTCCTTGCCCATCAGGGTCGGCCTGCTGCCGACCATTGCCACCCACAGCCTGCTCAAGCTCTATGATCCGTTGCGCCAGCATCTGCAGCAGGCACTCGGCCGTCCGGTCGAGCTTTACACCTCTGGGAGCTTCCACGCCTATCTGGACGATATCGCCGCCGACGAGTTCGATGTTCTGGTGGCCGCACCCCATTTCGGGGTGATCGCCGCCGACCGCGGCTATGTGCCACTGTCGCGCTACAAGCTGGAACTGACCCCGCTGATCGTCGTGCCCAAGGAGAGCGCCCTGCGCGAGGCGCGCCAGTTGCGCGGCAAGCGCGTCCTGACCGCCGACCGTCTGACCGCCATATCGGTGGTGGCCGAGACCTGGCTGTTCGTCGATTACGGCCTGCGCGCCGGCGTGGATTACGATCTGGTCGAGGTCTCCAGTCATTCCACCGCCATCCGGGCCGTGGCCATCGGCGACGCCGATGCCGCCATCAGTTCCGGGTCGGTGATGCGTCAGATCCCCGAGGATCTGCGGGAGCGTGTTGCCTTCTTTTCCAGCCGTCTCAGCATGCCGCACCAGTTCATCCTGGCCCATCCCAGGCTGGGGGCGGAGACCGTCCAGGCCATCCGGACGGCGCTTGGTGAATTCGAGAATACGGATCGGGGGCGGACCTTCTTTACGGCCGGCGGCTTCAAGGGGCTTGTCCCCGTCTCCGCCGCCGACATGGAGCAGGCACGGCCCTATGCCAATATGGTAAAGAAGGCCGGGAGCAACAGCAGGAGCAGCAATTGACTTTCGGCTACGCGCGCCCCCCATCGGTCCGGCCGGTTCACTCGCTGCGGCTTCGTCTGCTGGCGTTCAGCGTCCTGGTGGAACTGGTCATGCTGACCCTGCTGGTGACCAACAGCGTGCGCCTGATCCAGACCCACCTGTCCGACAGCACGGAATTGCGGCTGCAGGCCCAGGAGGCGTCCTACAACATCACCCTGGCCGGCCAGTTGGCCGAGCGCGATTACGCGGCGCTGCAAAGCATCATCGAGGGCTGGGGCGCATCCAAGAGCATCACCTACATGGTGGTGACCAATACCGCCGGCAAGGTGGTGGCCGCCTGGGGGCGCAAGCCTGACGCCCCCCTGCCATCGGCCGACAAGGTTCTGTCGCCCGAGCTGGACGAGTATCAGGGCGCCTTCGACATCGCCTTTCTGGGCCAGCGCTACGGCGAGGCCCGCTATGGCCTGGACACCCGCTTCCTGGGCACGGCGCGACGTGAATTGCTGCACCAGAGCATCGGCATCGCCATTGCCGAGGTGGTGCTGACCGTTACTTTGCTGGCGGCCATCGGCTATTGGCTGACCCGCCATCTCACCATGCTGACCCGGGCCTCCCTCAAGGTGGCGGGCGGAGACTTCTCCTTCCGGCTCAAGCTGGAAGGCCGGGACGAGATCGCTTTGCTGACCCAGGCGTTCAATGCCATGTCCAGCGCGGTGGAAAGCCGCATCCAGGACCTGGACGACAGCCAGAAGCGTTTCCGCGCCATCGCCGATTTCACCTATGCGTGGGAGAACTGGTTCGACACCGACGGGCATCTGCGCTGGGTCAATCCGGCGGTGGAGCGGGTGACCGGCTACAGCGTCGCCGAATGCCACAAGATGGAGGGCTTTCCCCTGCCCCTGGTGGTCGAGGATGACCGCCCGCAGGTGAGCGAGTTCCTGTCCGCCGCCCAAAGGGGGCAGTCCGGCCAGGACATGGAATTCCGCATCCGCAACAAGGCGGGCGACGTCCTGTGGGTCGCCATGTCGTGGCAGCCCATTTTCGATGGCGAGGGTGCCCCCCTGGGCTCGCGCTCGTCCATCCGCGACGTCACCTTGCAAAAGCACAGTTCGGACGTGGCGGTAGAGGCCAAGGCCGAACTGGAGCGCATGCTGTTCGCCGCGTCCCACGACCTGCAGGAGCCCATCCGCTACATTCTGGCCTATACCCAGCGCCTGGATCGCGAATTCGGGACCGAATTGCCCGAGCGGGCGCAGAGCAGCATGACCTTCATCCGCGAAGGCGCCAACCAGCTCAGCCTGCTGGTCAAGGGCCTGGTGGACTACACCCGGTCCAACCGCCCCATGACCGCTTTCGCGCCGGTGGATTGCCGCCGGGTAGTGGACCAGGCCATCGCCGATTGCAACGCCAATTCCGGCGCCAATCCGCCCCAGTTCCGGGTCGGTGACCTGCCCGTGGTGCAGGCCGATCCGGTGCTGCTGTTCATTCTGTTCGAGAACCTGATCAGCAACGCCATCAAGTTCGTGCGCCCGGAGGTCTCGCCCCAGGTGCTGATCACCGCCGAGGCCGAGGGCGAGGGGTGGCGGATCGACATCGGCGACAACGGCATCGGCATCGATCCGCAATACCTGCAGACCATCATCCGGCCGTTCTCGCGCCTGCATTCCCGCTCCACCTTCCCCGGTGCCGGGCTGGGCCTGGCGTCGGCCCTGAAGGTCGCCAAGATTCATGGCGGCAGGCTGTGGCTGGAATCCGAGCCCGGCAAGGGCACCACGGTGCATGTCTGGCTGCCCACGGAGGCGCGGCCGGACGGCGTCTGATCAGTCGGCCGTTCGCAGTTCGGCGGGGGCGCGGAAGCTGAAATGGGCCGGAGCCGCCATCACGGCGGCGCGGGTCCGGGCAAAGGCCGCCTTCAGATCCTCGGGCAGGCGGTTTTCGCCGCCGGCGGCCCGGGCGATCTCCACCAACGAGGGGGCGCCCTTTTCCCCGCCGGTCACCACCAGGCCGTTGCTCTTGGCGGCGAACATCAGGTCGTGGATCAGGGTGCGCTTGTTGGCGGCCACCGCCTGACGGGCTCCGGCCAGGGCGGCCTCGGCCCCCTCGGGGGCGACCAATGTCACCCGGTGGTGGGGATCGATGCCTGACGGCGACAGGTGGCCATAGGCCGACAGCTCCACCTCCAGCGCGCCCTTCAGCTCGCGGGCCAGGGAGCGGATGGCCGAGCGGTAATCGGCATAGGCCTCCAGCACGGCGACGATGGCGCCGGTATCGGCGGGCAGCACGATGTTGATGTCGGTGGACGTGCTCCACGGCTTCAGCTTGCCCGGCTGGACCACGCGCGCCCGGGTGCGGGCCAGATCGGGGGCGCCTTCGCGGATGGCGCGGAAGGTCTCCATCTCGGCGCCGGACGAGAAGCCGACGCCGAAATCGATCATCACCCCGCCGATGGTCTCGGTCTCGGGGTCGAGAAGGCTCATCAGCACATCGTCGATGGACAATTCCGACCAGCCGGTCAGGCAGGCCAGCATGTCGGCGCCCGCGTATTCGCAGGACTGCAGCAGCCCTTGCGCCTTGGAGCGGGCGGGCTCCTCGGAATGTTCGATGAAGGCTTCCAGGGAATCGCGGCTGACCAGCTCGATGCCGTTCAGCACCGTCTCGCCGCCCTCGCCGGTGATGCGGCCGCCGGGCTCGGTCGGCAGGGCGATCCGGGTCCAGGGCCGCAGCCAGGACAGCAATCCGGCGATGGTGTCCACGTCCGAGCCCTGCACCGGCAGGACCAGCCCGAACTCGCCGGTGGGAACCTGGACGTAGCGGAACCGGGCGGCGGCCACCATGCCGGTCCAGCCCTGCAGGCCCTGCACGGCGGCCAGGGCGTCGCCCTCGACCAGACGGGCCTGATCGCCGCCATCGGCCAGGCAGACGGCGTCGAGGGTGCCCAGGGGCGACAGGCGCAGCGGCCCCATGCCGCCGGTGGCCACCACGCCGCCGACAAAGGCCGAGCCGATGCTGGTGAGGTCCACCAGCAGGCGGGCATTGGGGCCGACCGCTTCGGCCAGGGCGGCGTTGACCTGGGTGAAGGTCAGGCCGGCGCCGGCCGAGACCAGCCCCTTGTCCGCATCGACGGCCACCTGATGGGTCTTCAGGTCGGTCAGCGGCGTGTCGGCGCCGACCATCTCGGCGGCCAGGGCGCCCTTGGGGCGGATGGCGACGATGCCTGCGAAGCCCTGGATCTCCTCGTCCTTGTAGTCATACGAGCCGATGGCGCTGGTCAGGCCGCCGGCCGGCATCACCGCCCAATTGGCGCGCACCGCCTCGGCCACCGCCGCGGCGATGTCGTGGGTGGCGAGCAGCCGGGCCCGGAGGGGCTTGCCGCCGTCGTCGGTCAGCTCGGCCTGGGGCAGCGATGAGAAGTCGATGGAAGCGCTCATGATCCGCAGGGTTCGGGAAGGGGCGGCCCTCCCATAGCATTTCCCGGGCAGGAATTGATACTCCCCGAAGGGGCGGGATGCGTCATGACGGCCATGCGCATCTTGGAATTCTTCCGGAAAGACCTCATCTTTGGCTCATGCCCGATGGAAGCAAGCCCCTGACCGTCACCGTCCTGTCCGCCATCTCCGAGGTCGGCGCCGCCGAGTGGGATGAGTGCGCGGGGACAGCCAACCCCTTCATCCGGCATGCTTTTCTTCTTGCCATGGAGCGTTCCGGTTCGGCGTCACCCCAGACGGGATGGACGCCGCGCCATCTGGCGGCGCGCGACGGCGAGGGCCGTTTGCTGGCGGCGGCGCCCCTTTACCTGAAAAGTCATTCCTTCGGCGAATACGTCTTCGACTGGAGCTGGGCCCAGGCCTATGAACGGGCGGGCGGCCAGTATTACCCCAAGCTGCAATGCGCCGTGCCCTTCACCCCCGTCACCGGGCCGCGCCTGCTGGTCCGTCCCGGCGAGGACGGTCCGAGGCTGCGCCGCGTGCTGGCCGCCTCCATGGTGGATCTGGCCCGGCGGCTGGGCGTCAGTTCGGTGCACGTCACCTTTCCCGGCGGCGACGAGTACGAGGGCCTGGGCGAGGCGGGCTACCTTCAGCGCCTGGGCAGCCAGTACCACTGGACCAACCCGGGCTATCAAAGCTTCGATGACTTCCTGGGGCAACTCTCGTCGCGCAAGCGCAAGCAGATCCGCAAGGAGCGCGACGCGGTGGCGCGCACCGGCATAAGGCTTTCCACCCTGGTGGGCGGTGACGTCAAGGCGCGGCACTGGGATGTCTTTCACGCCTTCTATCAGGCGGTGGTCGACCGCAAATGGGGCCGCGCCTATGTCAGCCGCGCCTTCTTCGAGGAATTGTCGGCCTCGGCCCTGGCCGACAGCGTGGTGCTGGTCTGGGCCGAAGACGGCGGCGAGCCGCTGGGCGCCGCCTTCAACATGCTGGGTGGCGACACCCTTTACGGCCGCACCTGGGGTGGGGGGCGCCATGTGGACTTCCTGCATTTCGAGGCCTGCTATTACCGGGCGCTGGATTTCGCCATCGCCCAAGGACTGGCCCGCGTCGAGGCCGGTGCCCAGGGCGAGCACAAGGTCAGCCGGGGCTATCTGCCCAATGCCACCTATTCCGCCCACTGGATCGCCGATTCCCGTCTGGCCGAGCCGGTGGCCCGCTACCTCGTCCACGAGCGCGCCATGGTGACCGAGGATATGGCGAGCCAGACCGAGGAAGGCCCTTTCCGGAAGGGATAAGGGTTGATTAGACTGCCCCCGTCCAACATAGGGAGGCAGACTTGGCCGCCGAAGGCCCGACGCCGGAACAGAAAGCCGATTATCTGGTGCGCAAGCTGGAACAGACCATCCGCGATAACCGGACGGTCAAGGGCATGTCGTTCCGCACCTGGCAGGCCATCGCCCGCGAAGAGATCGTCAACGCCATGCGCGAGCATGAAAAGCGCCAGATGCGCTATGACCAGACGGTCAACCGGCTGGTGCTGGCCTCGGCCTCGTCCCTGGTGACCATCGGCTTCTGGGGCGCCATGGTGGCGGTCAACAGCGCCTATGGCGGCGTGGCGGCGGTGGTCACGCTGGTGGCCGGGGCCGCCCTGTTCTTCGTGACCGCCGATTGGGGCATCAAGCGCTTCGCCTCGGGCTACAACAAGCAGAAGCGGCAGGAGCGTCTCGCCCATATCGAGGACCTGGACAAGCGCATCAAGCGCATGGAACACGACATGAAGAAGAAGGCCGACCGCCTGAAGGAAACCCAGGCCAAGCTGGGCGAGATCGAGGTGTGAGGCGGTCGGGCCTCGTTTGAGAGTGTCATCCCGAGCGAGAGCGAGGGATCTCCACCTGGAGCACCGTTTCAATGTCGGACAGACCGTTCCAGGATGAGATTCCTCCTCCCGCAGGTCGTCGGAATGACAGAGTCCTCATTCTCGTCGTCCTGCTGGCCATGGTTCTCGGCCTCGCCTCGCCGCCCGGTCGCCGGGCCTTCGACACCATCCGCCTGTTGGCCTCCCTGGGCGGCACGCCCGCATTCGTCGCCGCCCAAGCCGTGGCGTATCCGGGTGGAAGGGCCGATCTTTATGGCCAGTCCGGGCCGGTGCTCCTGCTGCTGCCCGGCGCCGCCGTGGCGGGCAAGGACGATCCCCGTCTGGTCCGCTTCGCCGCTGCCCTGGTGGGGGCGGGGTGGCGGGTGATGGTGCCCGATCTGCTGGGCGCCAAGGCGTTGACCCTGTCGGCCGCCGATGCCGCCGAGGTGGCCCAGGCGATCCGCCATGCGCCGGGAGACCGGGTCGCCCTGGCCGCCATCTCCTACGCCGCCATTCCGGCGGTGCTGGCGTCCCTGGAGCCGGAGGTGGCGGCCAAGGTGGCGGTGCTGGCGGCGGTGGGGCCGCCCTATGACGCGCGGCGCGTCATCGGCTTCTTCACCACTGGCTTCTGGCAGGGCCAAAGGCTGGAGCCCAACGCCTATGGCAAGTGGGTGTTCGTGCTGAGCAACGCCCGGCGCCTGACCGATACCGGCGACCGCACCCTGCTGGAAGCCATCGCCCGGCGGCGCATGGCCGATCTGGGGGTGGCGATCGATGATCTGACCCCTCGGCTGGGGCCGCAGGGCCGCGCCGTCATGGCGCTGCTCGACAACGAAGACCCCGGCCGCGTGGCGGATCTGCTGGACGGCCTGCCGCCGGGGATCGGGGACGAGATCGGCCGGCTCGACCTTGCCGCCCGCGATCTCTCGGGCTTCGGGCCGGAACTGCTGGTCATCCACGGAGCCGACGACCGCATCGTGCCGGTGGGCGAGGGCGAGTCCCTGGCGGCGGCGGTGCCCCATGGGCAATTCTATCGCCTGGGCAATCTGGCCCATGCCGATCTGACCGCCTCGGGCCTGGGCGACGGACTGACCCTGGGCCGCGCGGTCTACCGCCTGCTGGAGTGGCGCGACCGGATGGGGTAGAAGTCCGGCCATGAGCCATTCTTCCTCCGCCTTCGACGTGATCGTGATCGGTGCCGGTGCCGCCGGGCTGATGTGCGCCGCCGTGGCCGCCGGGCGCGGCAAGCGGGTGGTGGTGCTGGACCACAACGACCAGCCGGGGAGGAAAATCCTCATCTCCGGCGGCGGCAAGTGCAACTTCACCAACCGCACCGTCACCCCGGCCCAGTATTTATCGGCCAATCCCCATTACGCCACCTCGGCGCTGAAGCGTTTCGGCCCCGCCGATTTCCTGGACCTTATGAAGCGCCACCGCATCGCCTGGCACGAGCGCGAGCACGGGCAGCTGTTCTGCGACAATTCGGCCGCCGATATCGTCGCCATGCTGCTGTCGGAATGCGGCGCGGGCGGGGTGGAGGTGGTGCTGGAGGCCAAACTCGGCGCGGTGACCGGCGAGGGGCCGTTCCAGGTGGCCACCAGCCGGGGCGGCTATTGCGCCCCCGCCCTGGTGATCGCCACCGGCGGGCTATCGGTGCCGAAGATCGGCGCCACCGGCTTCGCCCATACCCTGGCTGGGCGTTATGGCCTGTCGGTGGTGCCTCCCCGGCCCGGACTGGTGCCGCTGACCTTCACCGGGGCCGATCTCGACCTCATGCGTGATCTGGCGGGCATCGCCGTGCCGGCTGAACTCCGCTTCGGCAAGACCCGCTTCCGCGAGGCCCTGCTGTTCACCCATCGCGGTCTGTCGGGACCGGCGGTGCTGCAGATCAGTTCATACTGGCTGACCGGTCAGCCGATCATGGTCAATCTGTTGCCCGACCTGGATGCCAATGCCCGCCTGCTGGAGCGCAAGGCCGCCCGGCCCAATGCCCAGGTGGAGACCGTCGTGGGCGAATTGCTGCCCGCCCGCCTGGCCCGCGCCCTGACGGAGCGGGCCGGTCTGCTCGGTCGACCGATCGGTCAGTCGACGAATGCCGCCCTGGCCGGGCTGGCCCGCCTGCTGTCGGAATGGCCGCTGGTTCCGGCGGGCAGCGAGGGCTACCGCACCGCCGAGGTCACCCTGGGCGGCGTTGACACCGCCGGGCTGTCCTCTAAGACCATGGCGGCCAAGTCCCATCCCGGCCTGCATTTCATCGGCGAGGCGGTGGACGTGGCCGGCTGGCTGGGCGGCTATAACTTCCAGTGGGCGTGGTCGTCGGGTTGGGTGGCGGGGATGAGCGTGTAGAGGCTGACGCGGGGCTCCCGCCCCGACCCCGGTTGGAGGAAACCTCCAAACCTCCCTTATTTCTGAAAATAAAGGGGGTTTGGGGCATCGCCCCAAATGGGCTTGGGCGATAGCCCAATGATCACAGCGCCAGTCCCAACCGCGTCCCCTCCTCGAACGCCGCCAGCGCATCCAGCCTGGAGGCATCGCGGGCGCCACCGATCAGATGGACGTGGCGGCCCTGGGCCTTCAATTCCTCGGCCAGATCGTCCCGGGGCTCCTGGCCGATGCAGACCACCACGGTGTCGGCTTCGATCAGGCGGTCCTCGCCGTTGATGGTGACGTGCAGCCCGGCATCGTCGATGAAGCGGTAGGTGACCCCGGCCAGCATGTCCACATGGTGGCGCTGGAGATGGGCCTTGTGAATCCATCCCGTGGTCTTGCCCAGGCCGGCGCCGGGGCGATCAGCCTTGCGCTGGAGCATGGTGACGGCGCGCCGGGGCGGCGGTGGGGCCACCGGCTCGGCCAGCCCGCCGCGTCCGGTGAAGGCGCGGTCGATGCCCCATTCGGCGTTGAAGTCGGCCTCGAAGTCCTCGCCCACCAGATAGAGCGCGGTATCGAAGCCGATACCGCCCGAGCCCATGATGGCCACTCGGGCGCCGGCCCGCTGGCGGCCCGACAGGATGTCCTCGTAGCCCACCACTTTGGGATGGTCGGCGCCGGGCAGGTCGAGCCGGCGCGGTCGGATGCCCGTGGCCAGCACGATGCGGGCGAAGGGCAGCAACTCGGCGGCGGTGGCGGCATGGCCCAGGCGCAGCGTCACGCCGGCCTGCTTCAGGGCCTGGGCGTAATAGCTGGGCGTGGCGAGGTATTCCTCCTTGCCCGGGACGGCGCGGGCCAGGATGAACTGGCCGCCCAGCTCCGGGGCGGCATCGAACAGGGTGACGTCATGGCCGCGCCGGGCGGCGTCCAGGGCACAGGCCATCCCCGCCGGCCCGCCGCCCACCACGGCAACGCGCTGGGTCTCGCAGGGGGGGCGGGACATGAACTCGCCCTCGCGTCCGGCCCGGGGGTTGACCAGACAGGTGGCGGCGCCGCCGGAGAAGATGGGGTCGAGGCAGCCCTGGTTGCAGCCGATGCAGGCGTTGATGCTGTCGGGCTCGCCCGCCGCCACCTTGGCGGCGAAGGCGGGGTCGGCCAGCAGGGGCCGCGCCATGCTGACCAGATCGCACTGGCCCTCGGCGATCAGGGATTCGGCAAGGTCGGGAGTCTTGATGCGGTTGCTGGCCGCCACGGGAATGCCGACCGCCGCCTTGACCCGGGCGGTGGCCCAGCTCCAGGCGCCCTGGGGCACGGTGTGGGCGATGGTCGGCACCCGGGCCTCGTGCCAGCCGATGCCGCTGTTGATCAGGTCGCAGCCCTCGGCCTCGATGGCCCGGGCCACCGCCACCACCTCCTCGGCGGCCAGGCCATCCTCCACCAGATCGACCATGGACAGGCGCACGCTCATCATGGCGGCCTCGCCCAGGGCGGCGCGGACGGCGCGGACGATCTCCACCAGGAAACGCATGCGGCCGTGCAGGTCGCCGCCCCAGCGGTCGGTGCGCTTGTTGGTGCGGAGCGCCAGGAACTCGTTGATCAGATAGCCTTCCGACGCCATCACCTCGACGCCGTCATAGCCCGCCAGCACGGCCAGCCGGGCGCATTCGGCATAGTCGGCGATGGTCTGGACGATCTCGGCATCGGACAGCTCGCGGGGGGCCTGGCTGTTGATAGGGGCACGGATCGCCGACGGCGCCACGATGTCCTTCATGCGGGAATAACGGCCGCAATGGAGGATTTGCATGATGATGCGCCCGCCCTGGGCGTGGACCGCCTGGGTGATCAGGCGGTGGCCGGGAAGCTCGGCCTCGGAGGTCAGCACCGTGCCGTCGGGGCCGAACCGCCCTTGCTGGTTGGGCGCCACGCCGCCGGTGACGATCAGGCCGATGCCGCCCCTGGCGCGCTCGGTGTAGAACTCGGCCAGACGGGACCAGGCGTCGGGCAGTGCCTCGAAGCCCAGATGCATGGAGCCCATGATCATGCGGTTGGGAAGGGTGACCCCCCGGAACGTGATGGGCGACAGCAGATGGCGGTGGCGCATGGCGGTCCTCATAATGGCATTAAGGTACCATTATGCCGAATGCGGCCGGCGGCGCAATCTCCCGAACCGGTCAGTAGGGGCGGAAGGCCATGATGGTCATGTCGTCGCGGCGGTTTTGCCCGCCGCGATGCTCGGCCAGGGCCTGCTCGATGCGATCCACCTGAAGGTGCAGCGCCAGGTGGGAGGTGGCCTGGATCAGGTCCAGCAGGCGCCGGCGGCCGTACAGCCGGGGCGGCTCGCCGCCCACATGATCGGTCATGCCGTCGGTGAAGAGATAGACGGCGGTGCCGGGCTCCATGGGCAGGACGTGGTCGTCGAAGGATTGCGGGGTGGCGCCGGTGCGATAGCCCAGGCTGTGGCGGTTGCCCTTGACCACGCCGATCTGGCCGTCGCGGCAGGTGACCAGGGGCAGATTGGCGCCGGCGAAGGTCAGGGTCTGGGTTTCCCCGTCCCACAGGCAGACCGCCGCGTCGAGCCCGTCATCGGAGGAGCCGTCGGGGCGGTCCTGGCGCAGGCGTTCCCGCACCGCCTTGTCCAGGCGGCACAGGATTTCCGAGGGCAGCATCTCGCCGCCTTCCACCAGGATGCGGTCCAGGGCGGTGGCCACCACCACGGTCATGAAGGCGCCGGGCACGCCATGGCCGGTGCAATCGGCCAGGAGAAGGGTGGCGCGCCGCCCCAGGCGGTGCAGCCAGTAATAATCGCCGCCCACTTGCTGCAGCGGGTTCCAGCTCACATGGAATTCGCGCACGGAATCGCCCAGGGTGGAGGCGTCGGGCAGCAGGCCGTCCTGAATCTTGCGGGCATAGCCGATGCTGTCGAGCACCAGGCGATTGGCGGCTTCCAGGGCGGCATTGTTCTCGATCAGGCGGGACTGGGCAATCTCCAGCTCCCGGAGCAGGCGCTTGGCCTCGTCGCCCGACCGCAGGCCGTCGACCATGTGGTTGAAGGCGGTGACCACCCGGCCGATCTCGTCGCCGCTGCTCCACCCGACCTGGGTCCAGTCCTTGCGCTCCACCCGGGCCATGGCGTCCAGCAGGCGCCCCAGCGGGCCGAGGATCAGCCGCCGGGTGGCGTTGTGCAAAATGGCGAAGGCGGTGACCAGCAGCACCAGGACGGTGCCGACGCCCAGGCCGATCTGGATGCGGTCGTCCTTTTCCAGTTCTGCCTTGGACAGGGTCAGTTCGAAGGTGCCGATGGTCTTGGTTCCGCCGGGCTCGATCACCGGCTTGAGGACCGTGAGCGAGGTTCCGTCGGCGGCCGGGGCGCTTCCCAGCGCCAGGACCGGCTGGCCGGTCTCGTCCAGGACCCGGGCCTGCAGGAAGCCGGGGTCGCTGGTCAGGGCCTCCACCTGGGCCTGATAGATGGGACGGTCCAGGTTCCACAGCGGCCGGGCGATGGCTTGGGCGGTCAGGGTGGCGATGAGGTCGGCCCGGTTGGCCAGGGCCCCCAGCCGGGCATGGTAGTTGATCCAGCCCAGACCGGCCTGGGTCAGCAGCACAACCAGCACCAGCACCGGCATGGTGGCGGCGAACATCTTGACCGCCAGGCCCCGGCCCATCGCCAGGTCCTGGGAGGAAGGCGTTCCGTCCTGGCTCATGATCGGGCCTGGCTCATGACCGCTTCAGTCCTTGATGCCGAAATTGCGCCACAGCCCCGCCAGGGTGCCGTCCTTGTCCATGGCGTCCAGCAGGCGGTCCATGTCGGCGGCGGTAAAGGCGCCGCCGGCGCGCACCAGGGCGTGGTGGGCATAGCGCTGGTCGAAGCGCTCGGACACCAGCAGCCTGCTCCGGGCCTCGGGACGCGAGCGCAGCCAGCGCTTGAGATAGGCATCGGTGACCACCGCCACGTCGCCACGCTCCTTGAGGATCATCTCGATACTGGCGGCGTTGTCGTTGACCAGGGCCATGCGGAAGCGCGACGCCAGAACGGCGGGGTCGGCCTCGAACCCGGCGAAGCCGTAGTGGTAGCCGAGAATGCCCACCATGCGCTTGTCCCCCAGCTCGGCGAAGAAGCCCTGGTCGCGCCCCGGCTTGGCCTGGGTGATGTAGATCTCGCCGCCGTCGAGGAAGACGCGGGAGGGCTGGATCGGCAGCTTGCGCTCGACCCAGCCCCAATCGGGGCTCTCGAACAGGATGACGTCGAACTGGCCGGCTTCGAAATCCTTGTACCGGCGGTTGGGCGAGGTGGGGACGAACTGGAAGGTGAAGCGGTCCTGATGGGCGTTCATGGCCTCGATCAGGCGCAGGGCCAGACCGTCGGGCTTGCCTGCCGCGTTCATCTCGACGAAGGGGGCGAACTCGTAGCCTCCCACCTTGACGACCTGCCCCGCCCAGGCGGGAAGCGCCATCAGCATGCCAAGGATGACGAGATACGCTCTCAGCAACGGCGTCCCCCCTCCGCTACAATAGGTCACAATTTGTGCACTATGCCCTACGTAGGCGGGATGGGAAAGGGGTGTTGACGGCCTTCAGGCCAGGACGCGGTTGCGGCCTTCGGCCTTGGCGCGGTAAAGCGCCGTGTCGGCGCGGGCCAGAACCTGGTCCACGGCGACCTCGCCCGGCTGGCGCTCGGCGACGCCCAGACTGGTGGTGAGGCGAAGCGGCGGCTGATCGTCTCCCAGCGGCAGGGCGATGGCTTCCACCGCCTGGCGCAGGCGCTCGGCCACCAGCAGGGCGCCGGCCAGCGTCGTTTCCGGCAGCATGGCGGCGAATTCCTCGCCTCCCAGCCGGCCGAACGAATCGATTTCGCGCAGATTGGCGCGGATGGCGGCGGTGGCGGCCTTCAGCGCCTTGTCGCCCACGGCGTGGCCATGGCGGTCGTTGACCTGCTTGAAATGATCGATGTCGATCATCAGCACCGAAACGGCGTTGCCATAGCGGCTGGCCCGCTCCAGCTCCTGCTCGGCGGCGACGAAGAACGCCCGGCGGTTGAGGCAGCCGGTCAACTCGTCGGTGGTGGCCAGATGGCGCAGCTGGCTTTCCATGTGCTTGCGCTCGGTGATGTCGGTGACGATGCCGATGGTGCCCATGGGCTCGTCCGCCGTGCCGCGGCAATCGCTGCGCACCAGCCCCTTGTTCACCACCAGGGTCCGCTGTCCGTCCTGATGGTCCAGGGAGGCCTCGAAGGCCAATCCGCCCGGCCCACCCACCTTCAGGCTCATATCGGCCATCTGGTCCAGCCCGGCCAGCGGCTGGGGCAGCACCCCATGGGTGGGCTGGCCGTGCCAATCTCCGGAATCCACGCCGAACATCTCGCGGAAGGCGCGGTTGTACAGCCGCAGCGAGCCGTCGGGGTCGGTGAACCACAAGGGATTGGGCAGCAGTTCCACCAGGCTTTCGGCGAAGCGCCGCGCCTCGTCCAACTGGCAGGTCCGTTCGGTCACCCGGCGTTCCAGGGTCGAGGCCATGGCCTCGATGGTCGACAGATAGATCCACGACCGCAATCCGCCGATCAGCGAGGTGAACAGCTTCTGGGCGGTCAGCTCGGTCTTGGAGCGGTAGTCGTTGATGTCGTAGGCGAGCATGACGTCGCGCTCGGGCGCCTCGCCCGGCTGGCCGGTGCGCAGCACGATGGCAAGGCGCCGGTTGCCCAGGTCGTCGCGCACGTGGCGGATCAGCGACAGACCGGCGTCGGGGGTCTCCATCACCACGTCCAGCAGCATGACCGGGATATCGGCCCGCCGGGCCAGCACGGCGCGGGCCTCGGTCCCCGACATGGCGCTGATGACCTCGAACCCCTTGCCCTGGAAACTGAAATCGCGCAGCAGCACCCGGGTCATGGAATGAACGTCCGGGTCGTCGTCGACCACCAGCACCGGCCAGGGGGCGGCGCCATCGGCCTCCCGGGGGCGCGTGGCCCGGCGCAGACTGAGCTTGGTTCTGTCGTCCGTACTCTTGCTCATGGACTTGATGTTCCACCCTGTCCATTGGTCGTGCCACCCCCGCATTGAGCCGGAGTGTGACGAAGGATTAGAGTTCTTCGCACTTAAGCTGAATCGGAACGTCGAAGAACTCTTAAGCCCGAGCGGTGCTTGAGCCCTGAAAAAGCGGAGCTTTTTCGTACAGACAAAATCCTGGAGTGCTTCAGCTTAAAGCTGACGCACTCCAGGGGCTGAGGGGCAACTGCACCGTGAACCGTGTCCCGCCCCCCGGGGGCGATTCGGCGGCGACGCTGCCGCCCAGCGGGCCGGTCACCAGGTTGTAGACGATGTGCAGCCCCAGGCCCGAGCCGCCGCTGCCGCGCCGGGTGGTGAAGAAGGGGTCGAAGATACGCCCCAGATTGTCCTCGGGAATTCCCTTGCCGTCATCGGCATAGGTCAGGCGCACCTGGTCGGCGCCTTCGCGCTCGACGGTCATGGACAGCGTGCCCAGCTCGCCCGGCTCGTAGCCATGGACCAGCGAGTTCATGACGAAATTGCCCAGCACCTGGGACAGGGCGCCGGGATAGCTGTCCATGACGATGCCCTCGGGGCAGTCCAGGCGCACCGTATGGCCCGCCTGCCGCAGATGGGGCCCCAGGCTGAACAGGGTCTCGCGGATATAGGTGGCCAGATCGAAGCGGCGGCGCTCCGACGAGGTGCGGTCCACGGCCACCTGCTTGAAGCTGCGGATCAGTTCCGCCGCGCGCTCCACATTGGTCAGGATCAGGCCGGTGGTGTCCTTCACCGTGTCCATGAAGCGCTCGAAATCCTCGACCGAGATGTCGTCGGCCTCGAACAGCTTGCGCATGGCCCCGGTGGAATCCGCCAGATGGGAGGCGCAGGACAGGGCGATGCCCACCGGCGTGTTGATCTCGTGGGCGACGCCGCCCACCAGGGCGCCCAGCGAGGCCAGCTTTTCCGCCTGGACCAGGGATTCCTGGGCGGCCTTCAGGTCTTCCAGGGCGTCCTCGGCCTCGGCCTTGCGCTTGCCCAGCTCCTGGTTGACCGTGGCCAGCTGGGCCTGCAGGCGGTCCGACACGCGGACCAGACGGCGCTGTTCGCGCACCGAGCGGCGGTAGGCTTCCACCAGCGAGGAAATGCCGTCCCGGACGGGGGCGGGGGCCTGCTCCAACTGGCGGCGCAGGTCCTCGGCCTGCTCCAGGCTCTTCTCCTCGGCGTCGAAGAGGTTGAAACCGTTCAACGGCCCTACTCGACCGCCACCAGATGAAAGCCGACGTGATCGAGGTCTTCGCTGAAATCCTCGCCGAACTCCTTCATGGTGTCGTCGTCGGCGGCATAGAACCAGTTGACCTGGAGCCGGCAGCCGGCTCCGGCCGCCTGATCGAGCATCTGGAACATGTTCATCAGCGCCTTGGCGCTGGAGCTGTTGAAATAGATGAGTTCGAAATCGAACGTGACCTCGCGGTCCCCGGCGGCTCCGAGGAAGGTCTCCAGGGCGGCGAAGATGGGGCCGAACACGGCCGATGCGTCCTCGGGATAGGATTCGCCCTTCAGGCTGAGACGCCCGGCGGCGAAATCGAAATCCACGGCGGGCGAGCGCTCCGTTGCCGCGATCGTCAAGTTTTCCATAAGCACCTCAGATGGATACCTTCATGCAGAAGAAGAACTTCTGGTCGTCGATGGGATCGAAATCGAACTCGATGGGTTCGCTGGCACGCCGGGCGATCTCGATCAATCCGATGGTGGCGCCCTTGCTCTGTTCTTCCGGCGCCTCGCGCAGCTGTTCCTTGTAGTACGCCTTGATGGCGTCGCGATCCATGGACCGCAGCAGTTCCAGCCGTTCGCGCAGGCGCGGCTCGTCGGCGGCCAGCACCACATTGGCGCAGACGATGAAGAACCGGTCGTTTTCGGTGCCGATGGTCACCATGCCCGACGACAGCTCGATGGCCTTGCCCTTGTCGCCCGACAGCTTGTCGGCCGAATAGCGGATGATGTTCTGAGCCTGCTCCACGAAGACCGAGAACACCTTTTTCACGGTGGTGACGTTGGCATCCTCCAGCGTCATCTTCTGGCGCAGCGCATTGCCCAGGGAATACAGAATCTCCTCGGACAGATAGCCCGAGAACGAGAAAATGATGCCGCGCTGGTCAAGGTCGTGTTTGAACGACCTGTAATGTTTCGCAAGCATGCCGGCTACCTGTTGCCTTCGCCAAGATCGTCGACCGTATCATCGGGGGCGGGGGCGCTCAAGCCGTCTTGCACCGGATCGATGCCCTCGGCCCCCGGGCCGGGAGAGGGACGCAGCCGCACTGTGAAGCAGGAGCCCCGCTTGAGGCGGCTTTTCACCGATACGGTGCCGCCATGCATCTCGACGATCTGCCGGACCATGTGCAGCCCAATTCCCGAGCCGGGCAGGCCCTTGGAATTGGCGGCGCGGTGAAAGCGCTCGAAGATGTTGTCCCTGTCCTCTTCCGGGATGCCCATCCCCTGGTCGGTGACGCTGAGCGCCACGTCGGCGCCGTCCACGGCGGCGGCCACCAGGATGTCCGAGCCCGCCGGGGAATATTTCACCGCGTTGCCCACCAGATTGTTGATCACCAGGGCGATCATGCCGGGGTCGCCCCACACCGCGAGGCCGGGGGGAAATTCGGCACAGTAGCGGTGGGTGGGCGAGGCCACCCGGTAATGGGACAGGGTGACCTCGATCATGGGGCCGATGTCGAACGACTTTTCGTGCAGGACGATGCGGCCGCTTTCCAGTTGCTCGTCGGCCAGGCAGGTGTCGATCAGGCCCAGCAGGCGCTGGACGCCGCCCCGGATGGTGTCCAGCCGGGCGACGCTGCCGGGATCGCTTTTCTCCACCCGGATGCGCAGCATCTGGGCCGA
This sequence comes from Paramagnetospirillum magneticum AMB-1, assembly GCF_000009985.1. Classification (GTDB taxonomy): domain Bacteria; phylum Pseudomonadota; class Alphaproteobacteria; order Rhodospirillales; family Magnetospirillaceae; genus Phaeospirillum; species Phaeospirillum magneticum. Next base: position 3,782,446 of record NC_007626.1, on the reverse strand, counting down.
GGAATCGATGATGGCCAGCGGCGTGCGGAATTCGTGGCTGACCATGGACAGGAATTGACGCAACTGGCTCTTGGCCTCGGTCTCGCGCAGCAGGGCGGTCTCGGCCCGGGTCTTGGAGCGGGCCAGGGCCTCGTTGCTCTCGCGCAGATCGGCGGTGCGGTCCTCGACCTTGACCTCCAGCGAGGCGTTCAGCTCGGTCAGCTCGGCATTCAGCCGCTCGATGGTAGTGATGTCGTTCCAGGCCCGCAGCGCGCCCACCAGGGCGGTGAACATCTTCTGGGCGGTCAGCTCCGCCTTGCTCTTGTAGTCGTTGATGTCGTAGCCCAGCACCACGTCGCGCTCGGGGGCGTCGCCGGGCTGGCCGGTGCGCAGGATGATGCGGATGCGGCGGTTGCCCAATTCCTCGCGGATATGGCGGACCAGGCGCAGGCCGGCATCGGGGGTCTCCATCACCACGTCCAGCAGCACCACCGGAATCTCCGGCTGCAGGTCGAGGATGGCGGCGGCCTCGGCGGCCGAGGTGGCCTCGATGCACTTGAACGGGCGGCCCTGATAGGACAGGTCGCGCAAGATGACCTGGGTCATCTGATGGACCTGCTCGTCGTCGTCGACGATCAGCACCGGCCAGGGCGGAGCCGCTGGGGCGTGGACGGAAGAATCGCCGCGCGGCCTGAGCGAAAGTTTGCGCGGCTCCGCCATTGACTATCTGAGACCGACCGGCGCCGCGAAGGCGTAGCCGACGCTGTGCACCGATTCGATGGGCAGCGGATGGCCGAAGGACTGGTCGCCCTTGGCCCGGAGACGCCGCACCATGGAATCCACCGAACGGTCGGCGGGGTCCCAGCCGCGCTTGCCCAGCGCCCGGAAGATCTCGTCGCGCGACACCGGCTCGCCCGGCCGCGACACCAGCAGCGAGACGAACACCCGCTCGTTGCCGGTCAGCTTGACCGACTTGCCGTCGGGGGCGATCAGCGTCCAGGTCAGCTGGTCATAGATCCACTCGGTGGGAACCGCCGGAGCGGCCGGCGGCGGGGCGGGCGCATCGGCAGCCGGCCGGATCTCGGACGGGACCTGGGGCGGCTGCGACACCCGCATGCGCCGGGCCAGGGTGCGGACCTGGGCCTCCAGTTCGCGCAGTTCCACCGGCTTGACCATGTAGACGTCGGCGCCCACTTCCAGGCCGACCACCCGGTCGACGTTCAGCCCCCGCGCCGTCAGCATGATGATGCCGACGTCGGAATGGGAGCGAAGCCGCCCGGCGATGGAAAATCCACCCTCGCCCGGCAGGTTGATGTCGAGAATGATGATTTCGACGGGGTGTTCGTCCAGGGCGCGGTCAAGCTCCTTGCCGTCGCCGCAGCCGATCACATCGTGCCCGCACGCCGAAAGATACTCGACCAGATCCGCCCGAAGAGGAGCTTCGTCCTCGACTACCGCGATCCGCGCCATTGGGGTCACGCCTCCAGAATGATTTCGACAGGAAAATCATAAACACTGCGTTACGTACAATAACAAGTCGTTGCGCTATGTGACGAGGTGTTTCGGACTTGGGGGGCGAGATCGTCCCCGTGGCTATGGACTCCAAGGATGAAGCCGCTTTGAGGGGCTGTGGGCGGCGTCATATTTCGTCATCCGTCCGATTGGGCTTATCCGTAAGGCATAAGGATCTTGTGGAAATTATTCAAAAGAACAGGGGGGCAAATCCTTGGTTTTACCTACGAATACGGGTTGATCCTTTGGTCGGGCCTCAGCCGCGTCGCCACGATGTCCAGAGACCAAAGTGTCCGAAAAGAGGTGTTTGTATCGCCATGTGACACTTATTCGGCGGCATATGCCGGAATAGGCCCTCCCGGGTCGGCGCCGGCCGGGGGCGCCGGTGCTCAGCCGCGGGGGCGCGGGGTGCGGCTGCGCTTCAGCCGGGGCGGCGGGTCGGGGTCTTCCGCGGGAAAGCCGGGAGGGGGCGACGCCGTCCCATCGGATCGCGGGGCCGGGGCCACTGCCGGCCGGGGAGCGGCGGGCGGGGGCAGGGCGGGCGGCGGCGCCTTGTCTTCGGCCGGCAGGGCGTGAATCTGGGTGCTCAGCACTTCTACGGTCTGCAGCAGGGACTGAAGCTTGGCCTTGAGGTCGTCGATGGAGGCCGCCTCTACGGGGGCAGGGCCCTTGGAACGGGACGATCTGGCCGGCTTGGCGGCCTGGGCCTTGGCCTTGGGGGCCAGGGCGGCGGCACCGCCGTTGAGAAAGGAATCCAGCCAGCGTTCCAGCAGGTCGGGTGTCGCGCCCAGGGCGGCGGCCACCTGCTCGCGGCTCTCCCCGGCCAGGACCCGCATCACGGCCTCGGTCTTCACGCGGTTGGAGAACCGCTTGCGCTGCGGCACCGTCGGCACGGGCAGTCCGGCGGGGCGTGGGGGCGCCACCACGGAGACGGCCTGGGTCGGAGGAGATGGGGCCGGCGCGGCGGACACCATGGCGGCGGGCGTAGCGCTCGCCGGTGGTGGCGGCGCGGGCCGCGCCGCCGGTGGCGCGTTCGGTCCCACCGCCTGCATGATCTGGCCCAGGCCGGACCCGGCCTCGGCCGGGCGCCCCCCGGGGGCGAGGGAAAGCGACGGCTGCCCCGGGGCGGGGGGAGCCAGCCGCTCGATGACCTTCTCCACCTCGGCCCGTGCGGCGGCGGCGGCTTCGACTACCGGCCGGAAGAAGACCCGCTGCTCCATGAGCTCGAGCAGCTTGGCCGTGTCTCGGGCATAGGCCAGGGGAACAGACGGGTCCGCGCCCGCCGTGTGCTGGACGAAGCGGCGAACCCGCGCCGGAATTCGGCGCAGCAGCCCGGCGCGGCGGGTGGACAGCACCTTGAAATCCATCACCTGGATCAGCAGGGCGCCGTGGCGGCGGGGGTGGAGGTGCTCGAATAGGTATTCGATCAATTCCACCTCGGCGAATTCCAGGATCAGGAAGCTCTTCTCCTGTGCCTGCCAGGTCAGGACGAAGTCGCTGATCTCGGCCAGCTGCGCCGCCATCTGATCGACGAAGACCGCCGGGTCGAGCATGGTCCAGGACTTGCCGCTGGTCATGGGCAGCCGGCCGGGGCGGCCGAAATTGCGGGTCAGGTTGCGGGCCACCGCCAGCAGGACCCGGTTGCCCGAATGCCGCGTCCCGCGCGGGAAACAGTCGTGCAGCAGGTCGGCGGCCTCGAAATCCATGGCCGGCGGCGGCTCGGCAAGCAGCCGGTCCAGGGATTGGAGATTGCCGGGGACGATCACCTCGCCCTTGTCGGGCAATTGCCGCAGGGCCGAGCGCAGCCGGGCCAGGGCGGCTTCCGGGTCGAAGGGCGGCACCTCGTCGGGTTCGGACTTGTCCGAAGGCAGAACCGTGGGCGGAGCCGCGACGTCCATGCTGGCGGCCATGGAGGGGCGCTGGAACGAATGGGTCAATCGGGCCAATCCGCCGCGCATCTGCTGCACCAGGGCGTGGCGCTCGGCCGGGTCGGCCAGGTAACGCCAACTGGCGGTCAGGCGGCCCAAGCCCCGCCGCAGCGGCCCAAGCAGCCCTCCGCCGGAGGACGTCCCCGTGCCGCTGGCTTCGCTGACCGTCAGCCAGCCCCCCTCGGAGACAGGAGGTGGCGTGGCGTCCTCGTCGGAATTGGATGCGGGTGTCATCTGCGAATCCGTTCCGTCCATATTCGTCCGCTTCGTTTTCCGTCCCCCCGCTGCGGGCGGAATCTAACCTAAGCCTGGGGGAAGGTCCAATCCAACCCACGGAGGCAGCCCTAGATGTCAGGCGAAAACACCGCCTTGCAATGGGAATCGGGTGCGGGTAAACCTTCGTCGTGATGGTTCCTCTCGCTTGCCTTGGGGTGGGCAGAGGTGAAAAGGGAACGCGGTCAGGGGCTGTTTCCTCCCGAACCCGCGGCTGCCCCCGCAACTGTATGCGGAGAGGATGCGCCCGTTTTGAGAAGCCACTGGTTTCGGCCCCGACGACCACCGGGGGCCGTTTCGAACCGGGAAGGCTGGGGCGCCGATCCTTTGACCCGCGAGCCAGGAGACCTGCCATCGCTGTCGCGTGCGCGCGCTTCCCCGGGCGGGGTGTCCCGGAGGTGGGTGGACCTGCGCCGCATCTTCGAAGGGTGGATTTTGCCATGAAGACAGGAATTTTCGTTGCCCGGCTGGCCGTCGCCGCCGGTCTTGGCCTGGGATCGGCCGCCGCGTCGGCCGAGGAAGCCGAGGGTGCTCCCAAGGGCTTTTGGGAGCGCGAGACCCTGACCGGTGATTGGGGCGGCCTGCGCACCGACCTTGCCGAGAAGGGCGTCAAGGTGAACGCCGCCTACACGGCCGAAATGCTGGGCAACGCCTCGGGCGGCATCAAGCGTCGCGCCGTGGGCAATGCCCTGTTGCAGGTGGATGTGGATGCCGACCTGGAACAGGCGGTGGGCTGGAAGGGTGGCGCCTTCCACGTTACCGGCCTGCACATTCAGGGCCGCCAGCTTTCCGCCAATTTCATCGGCAACCTGATTCCGGTGCGCGACATCGAGGCGGCGCCTTCGACCCGGCTGTTCTCCCTGTGGCTGCAGCAGAGCGTGCTCGACGACAAGGTGTCGCTGCGCTTCGGCCAGCTGCCCATGCAGGAGGAGTTCTTCAACTCCGTGGTCGCCACCAATCTGATCAATTCCGCCTTCGGCTGGCCGCCGGCCTTCGCCGCCAACCTGCCCTCGGGCGGCGGCGGCTATCCCCTGTCCAACCTGGGCACCCGCCTCAAGGTCCAGGCCACCGAGGACCTGGCGGTGCAGGCGGGCGTGTTCACGGGCAACGTGGCGCCCGGCACCAATGTGGGCAACGACGCCCAGAAGCGGAACCGCAGCGGAATCGACTATACCGTCGACGAGGCGCCCATGTGGATGTTCGAGTCCCAGTACGGCCTGAACCAGGCCAAGGGCGCGGCGGGCCTGCCCACCATGTTCAAGCTGGGCGGCTGGTACTACAACGGCCGCGCCACCGACCAGCGCTATGACATTGCCGGCGTCTCGCTGGGCAGCAATGCCGCCGGCGCCGCCAAGACCCATCGCGGCAACTGGGCCATCTACGGCATCTATGACGGCATGCTCTACAAGGAAGCCGGCACCGAGGATTTGGGCCTGTCGGCCTTCCTGCGCGTCACCGGCCTGCCCGACGACCGCAACCAGATGCCGCTCTATGTCGACACCGGCCTCAGCTACAAGGGGCCGCTGGAGGGCCGCGACGACGACGTGGTGGCCGTGGGCTTCGCCTTCGGCGCCATGAGCTCGTCCCTGGCCGCGCGCGATGCCGATGCCCGGCGGTTCGGCACCGCCACCGCCCCGGACCACGATTACGAGGCGGCGGTGGAGCTGACCTACCGCTATCAGGTGACTCCCTGGATGACGCTGGTGCCCGACGCCCAATACGTCATCCATCCGGGCGGCACCACGACCCTGCCCGAGAACTCCCGCAAGACCATTCCGGACGCCACGGTGCTGGGCCTTCGGACGGTGTTCAAGCTGTAGGTTCTTGCGGATTCGCGAGGCGTCCATTATACCTTGCGGGCGGGATCCGACGGGGGGTGCCAACCCCTTGATTTTTAAGGCCCCGCCCGCAACCAGGGCTTTTGACGAGCAGGAGAGACTTTGATGCAGGTCCGCATCTATCGCCCGGCCAAGACCGCCATGCAGTCCGGCCGCAACGGCAACGCCAAGTCCTGGGTTCTGGAATACGAGCCGACCGCTCCCAAGCAGGCGGACAACCTGATGGGCTGGCTGGGTTCGACCGACACCTCGTCGCAGGTGCGGGTCAAGTTCGCCACCATGGAAGAGGCCGTGGCCTTCGCGAAGAAGAAGGGCCTGGACTATCAGGTGGCCACCGAAAACGCCCGCCTGCAAAAGCCCAAGAACTACGCCGACAATTTCCGCTTCGACAAGCTGGAGTTCGGCCGCTTCTGAAGCGTGATGCCTTGAACGTGCATCACTCTTTAGCTTTGTTTGTTTTGCCCTCTGCCTTTGCGGGCGCCTCTGCGCCCCTGGCCGCTCGCTTCATGTTCGCATGAGCGCCGCGCCTCATATTTGAGGCTCGGCGCTCCCGAGCGGCCTCTCCTGGCGGCGACGGGCGCCCTTAGCTCAGTTGGATAGAGCAGCCGCCTTCTAAGCGGCAGGTCGCTGGTTCGAGCCCAGCAGGGCGCGCCATCGCCCGTGGCCGATGGCGCCCGCTTCCGCGATCAGTGCGGCAGCCGCAGCCAGCCATAACGCGCCGTCATGATGAAGGTGTCCTGCCACTGATTCGCCACCAGCGAAACCTTGTCGCCCGGACGCGAGTTGGGGGTCGCCCGCTCGAGATCGGCCATGGCGGCCTTCAGCAGGGTCTGGGACGTGGTCACGGTGACGGGGGTGATCTGGTTGTTCATGGTGTTTCCACTCCGGGGGGGCTTTTGGTGTTGCTTCGCCGGAATTTCCGGAAAATTCGAAGTGAACAAATTATAGTCATTTCAAGACTGCCCGAGTGGCGTGCATTGGGGGGAGTAACCCCAGTGTTGGTATGAGTTTCGTAAACTCCATAAAATTGAAATCAACCAAGGGCTTAATACCATACCTTGGTTCTAGTGGTTTTCTCGTAGGGTCTTTCCCCGGGGTATTTTGCCTCGGCGGAATCCGTCAACAGGATGGATGCGCGGCCCGCCATGTCCTGCTAGACTGTTGTCCAGTCCATCCGCAGGGGAAGCGCTCGTGAAGTCCGCCAGCAACGACCGACGCGTCGATGATCGTCACGAAGGCGAAGGCCTGTTCATGCTGTTCGACGGCATCCTGGTCGAGGTCGTCGACATCTCCATCGGCGGGTTGAAGTTCCGGCGGCCGCCCGGCCTGCTCAACCACGGCTATCGCTTCACCTTCGAACTGCGCTCGGCCTACGAGGACCCCAACCCGCTGGCCAAGGGTGTCGCCATGGTCCGGGCCCTGGGGCCGGACTGGGTGGCGGTGGAGTTCGTCCGTCCCACCTTCTCGCTGATGAAGGTGGTGGGGCGCCATATCGGCCGGCTGCTGGTCGGCCGGTCCCATCTGTTCAGGCACTAGATGCGGCTTCACGCCATCACGGCCGGTCACGGCGCTCCCCATGGGGTGCCGCTGCTGATCCTGCACGGCCTGTTGGGCTCGGCCCGCAATTGGGGGGCGGTGGTCAAGACCCTGGGTGAGACCCGGCGGGTTCTGGCTCTCGACCTGCCCAATCACGGCGCCAGCCCGTGGACCGAGATCATGGATTACCCTTTCATGGCCCGCGAACTGGCGGCCGTGATCGATCACCTGGGCGGCAGGGCGGCGGTCATGGGCCATTCCATGGGCGGCAAGGCGGCCATGACCCTGGCCCTGACCCGCCCCGACATGGTGGAGCGGCTGGTGGTAGTGGACATCGCCCCGGTCTCCTACAGCCATACCTTCGCCCCCTATATCAAGGCCATGCGCGGCGTGCCCCTGGCCGAGATCTCGTCGCGGGGAGAGGTGGAGGCCGCCCTGGCCGCCGCCATTCCCGACAAGGGCGTGCGCGCCTTCCTGATGCAGAATCTGGAGGGCGGCGCCGGCGGTTATCGCTGGCGGCCCAATCTGGCGGTGCTGGGCGCCCATATGGACGACATCCTGGCCTTTCCGCCCTTTCCCGACGGCGCCTGCTATGAGGGGCCGACCCTGTTCGTGGCCGGAGAAACCTCGGATTACATCCGGCCGGCGCACGAGGACGTGATCGCCCAGTTCTTCCCCCGCGCCGAGACCGTGGAAGTCCCGGGCGCGGGCCATTGGGTCCATGCCGACAACCCGTCCGGCTTCATGGCGGCGATCGGGTCTTTCCTGTAGTCATTGCGTTTTCCGGCCGTGATTTGATAGAAGTCAAATCACGAGGTGGAGGTCGGTTCGAGTGCAGGTCATCGACGCTGTCAAACTGCAGCGCAATATCATCGTCTACGCAGTGCTGGCCATGGCCGTCGTTGGATTGGGCGTCGCCCTGGCCGCCATCATTCCCTTGCACCGGCAGATGGTCCGTTCGGCGGACCAGGCCCTGGAGCACGGCCTGGACCTCCAGGTCGCCGCCCTGCGCGAGACGGTGGACCGCATGGGCGACATGGCCCGCCAGGTGACCAGCCGCAGCGTCATCCGCGACGCCTTGAGCAGCTACAACCAGGGCGCCATGAGCCTGGACAAGCTGCAGGCTTTCACTGCCGACAAACTCGGCGATTCCATGAAGCTGTCGCGCGACATGCTGGGCATCCTGCGCGTCGGCCGGGATTATCGTCCGCTGGTGTCGGTGGGGGCGTCCGTTCCTCCCGCCCTGTGGAGCCCCGAGGCGGGCGAGCCCCCGGCCCTGGGGGCACCCACCCTGATCGACGGCCGCTGGGTCCTGCTGGTCTCGGCGCCGATCCTGGGGCGCGACGGCACCCGCGAAGGTCACGACCTGCTGCTGTTCGACGCCCAGGGCCTGCGTGCCATCGTCGCCGACGTGGAAACCCTGGGGCGGACCGGAGAGATCATTCTCGGACGCCTGGCGGCCTCGGGCGCCCAGGTGTTCTTTCCCCGCCGCGACGGGAGCGCGGGGGGGGATGACGAGGTGGCCGAGGCGTTCTCGCGGGCCGCGATCGATCCCGAGCCCCTGTATCTGACCCGGCCCGGCGCCGTGCCCGACGTGGTCCTGTCCCAGCGCCTGCCCGGCAGCGACTGGATCGTGATGGTGCGCCAGGATCTGGCCGAACTGCACAGCAATATCGACCAGCTGGTCCTGTCGGTGGCGGCCGGCGCCCTGGTGCTGGTGGGATTCGGCATGGTCGGCTTCGTGCTGATCCTGCGCCCGCTGACCGGGCGCATGCTGGTGCATACCGGCGACCTGAAGCGCCAGATCAAGGATGGCGAGCGGGCCCAGGCGGCGCTGGAGCGTGCCCTGGAAGGCACCATCGAGGCGGTGGCCTCCACCATCGAGGTGCGCGATCCCTATACCGCCGGCCATCAGCGGCGGGTCGCCGAGATCGCGGTGGCCATTGGCCGGCAACTGGGATTGCCGGCCGAGACGCTGAAGGGCCTGCGGGTGGCCGGCACCATCCACGATATCGGCAAGATCGGCATTCCGGCCGAGATGCTGACCCGCCCCGGCCGTCTGTCGGCCCTGGAATTCGACATCATCCGCAACCATTCCGCCGATGGCTGCGAGATTCTCAACGGCGTGGACTTTCCCTGGCCCATCGCCGACATGGTGCGCCATCACCACGAACGCATGGACGGAAGCGGCTATCCCGACGGGCTGAAGGGGGACGAGATCCTTTTCGAGGCCCGCATTCTGGCCGTGGCCGACGTGGTCGAAGCCATCGCCTCGGACCGTCCGTACCGTGCCGCCCTGGGCCTGGATGCGGCCATGCGCGAGATCATCGCCCACAGCGGCACCCTGTTCGACGCGGCGGTGGTGGATGCCTGCCGCGTTCTGGCGGCCGAGGGACGGCTGCCGCTGGGGGATCGGCCCAGCCTTCAGTAATCGGCCAGGGGGTGGGGCGGCGCCTCGTCGCCGTGATCGAGGAATTGCGCCTTGATGCGCAGCACCTCGCCGAGATCGGACAGGAATGCATCGACGCAGGCCGGGTCGAAGTGACACCCCTTCTGCTCGCCCAGGAAGGCCGCCGCCTTGTCCACCGGCCAGGGCGTCTTGTAAGGGCGTGTCGAGGTCAGGGCGTCGAAGACGTCGGCCACCGCCACGATCCGTCCCTCCAGGGGGATCTTGTCGCCGGCCAGCCCTTCGGGATAGCCGCTGCCATCGAACTTCTCGTGGTGGGTCCTGGCGATCAGCGCCGCCAGGCGCACCAGTTGCGACGAGCTGTCCTTCAGGATCTCCCAGCCATACATGGCGTGCTGCTTCATGATGGTGAATTCGGTCTCGGACAGCCGGTCGGGCTTCAGCAGGATCATGTCGGGAATGCCCACCTTGCCCACGTCGTGCATGGGGGCGGCCAGTTCCAGGCGCTCCACCGCTTCATTGGGCAATCCCATCCGCCGGGCGATCAGCGCGGAATAGCGGGCCATGCGCTCGATATGGGCGCCGGTTTCCGGATCGCGATATTCCGCCGCCTTGGACAGCCGCATCACCAGTTCCTCGGCGGCGCGGTCGTGCAGGGCGAGGCGCGATTGCCGCAGCGCCAGCAGGTTGCGGGTCCGCGCCATCAGCTCCGGCCCGTCCACCGGCTTGGTGAGGAAGTCGGCCGCGCCCAGGTCCAGGGCCTGCTGGCGGATTTCCTTGACGTCGGAGGTGGTGACCACCACCACCGGAACATCCTGCATCTCCTCGCGCCGGCGCACCTGGCGGATGAAGTCCAGCCCGTCCATGCCGGGCATCATGTAATCGGTGAGGATGATGTCGGGGGTGTTGGCCTCGCACCAAGCCAGGGCGTCGAGGGCCGATTCCATGCAGACCACCTCGCAGCCCTCGATCTTGATCAGCCGATGCTTGAGCAGCATCAGATTGGTGGGATTGTCATCGATGAGCAGGGCGATCATGGCGCGTCCTCAAGGGGCCGGCAGGGCGTAGGGGGTGGCGGCCAGAAGGCCGGGCAGGGCCTCGATATCCTGGTGGAGCCGGTCGATCTGGGGGGCCACCTCGCCGCCGGCGCGGGCGGCCTGCTCCAGGGCGAGGCAGGCGTCGCGGACCGCCAGCAGGCCCAGGCTTGCGGCGGCGCCCTTGATGGTGTGGGCTTCGCGGCGGACCTTTTCCAGGTCGCCCGTGGGAGCCAACGCCGCCGCGTTGTTCTGGCGGGTGCGGGCGTCCTCCATGAACTTCACCAGGATTTCCACCACGGTATCGGCCTCGATATCGGCGGCCAGGGCGTCCAGGACATCGCGGTCCACCGCCTTGGAATTCTGGGGAGCGGCCGGGGGCTCGGCTGGCTTGGTCTCGGGGGCGCCGGAATATTTGGCCAGCGCCTCGGCCAGCTTGTGCCGGTCGATGGGCTTGGAGATATAGCCGTCCATGCCGGCGTCGAAGCACATCTGGTCGTCGCCGCGCATGGCGTTGGCGGTCATGGCGACGATGGGCACCTGGGCGGCGGCAAGGGGAAGGGCGCGGATGGCGCGGGTCGCCTCCAGCCCGTCCATCTCGGGCATCTGCACGTCCATCAGCACCACGTCGTAGGGCAGCAGGCGGACGGCTTCCAGGGCCTCGGCGCCGTCGCCCACCACGTCCACGGTGTGGCCCAGCTTGCGCAGCAGCCCCAGCGCCACCTGCTGGTTGACGGGATTGTCCTCGGCCACCAGGATGCGCAGCCGCTTGGCGGCGGGTTCCGAGGCCTTGTATTCCTCGGCGTGGTCGGCGGGCCGCTCCGCCGGGCCGGTCAGGCCCAGCACGCGGCCGATGGTGTCGAGCAAAGTCGACTGGCGCAGCGGCTTGTGCAGGAAGGCGTCGATGGCGGGCTGGCCGTCGTTTTGGTCGGCGGGCATCCCCTGGGACGAGGTGACGACGATGCGCGTGCCGGCCAGCATGGGGATGGCGTGGATCATGCGCACCATCTCGGACCCGGTCACCACGGGCATCTGGGAATCGACCACCGCCACCTCCCACGGGGTTCCCATGGCGGCGGCGCGGGTCAACTCGCCCATGCCCGAGCCGGCATCCAGGCAGGCATGGACCTCGACTCCGAAGGCGCGCAGCTGGCGTTCGATGACGTCGCAGTTCACCGGGTTGTCGTCCACCACCAGCACCCGGTGGCCGGAAAGGTCGGGCGGTGCCGCCGATTGCGGCGCCAGCAGCTCCAGCGGCAGGGTGATCCAGAAACGCGAGCCCCGGCCGACGGCGCTTTCCACGCCCACCTCCCCGCCCATCAGCTCGGCCAGGCGCCGGGAAATGGCCAGGCCCAGCCCGGTGCCGCCATAGCGCCGGGCGGTGGAGGCATCCACCTGGGAGAACATGGAGAACAGGCGGCCCTGAGCCTCGGGTGGAATGCCGATGCCGGTGTCGCGCACGTCGAAGCGCGCCATGGCCGGAGCGTCCGGGCCATCGAGCAGCGAGACCTCGATGGAGACGCCGCCTTTTTCCGTGAACTTGACGGCGTTGCCGCCCAGATTCATCAGCACCTGACGCAGCCGTCCGGGGTCCGACCGCACCAGCATGCGCAGGCGGGGGTCGATCAGGCTGGCGATCTCGATGCCCTTGGCATGGGCGCGGGGCGCCAGGATGTCGACCACGCTTTCCACCAGGGGCACCAGTTCGAACTCGGTGTAGTCCAGGTCGAGCTTGCCCGCCTCCATCTTGGAGAAGTCCAGGATGTCGTTGATGACGGTCAGCAGGGATTCCCCCGAATCCCGGATGGTCTCGGCGAAATGGCGCTGTTCCTCGGACAGTCTGGTGTCCAGCAGCAGGCCGGTCATGCCGATCACCCCGTTCATGGGGGTGCGGATTTCATGGCTCATGGTGGCCAGGAATTCCGACTTGGTGCGGTTGCCGGCCTCGGCGGCCTCCTTGGCCTCGCGCAGCTGGCGTTCCACCAGCCGGCGCTGGGTGATGTCGCGAAAGCCCAGCACCACGCCCACCTGGTTGCCCCTGTCCATGACCGGGGACGCGATGTACTCCACCGGCAGGGGCGAGCCATCGCGGCGCTTGAAGCTGGCGGTGTCGTCGCGGATGGACTCGGTCAGGCGCAGCAGGATCTGATAGAGCTTCTCGGCTGTATGGAGGTCCAGAGCCATCAGCGGCAGAATGTCGCTGCCCACCAGTTCGGCGGGCTCGAAATCCAGCAGCTTGGCGGCTGCGCGGTTGACGAAGGTCGCCCGGCCGTTGAGGTCGATGCCGACGATGCCGTCATCGACGCTTTCCAGGATGGAATTGTTGCGCTCGGCCAGACGCTCGATCTCGGCCTGACTGGCCTTGAGACGCTCCTCGGCCTCGATTTCCTCGGTGATGTCCGACGCGGTGCCGCGATAGCCGGTGAATTCGCCCGAGGCGTCGAAGACCGGCTTGCCGTTGACGCGCAGAAAGCGGCCCGGCCCGTCCATCTCCCTGGTGTGATAGACGAAGTCGCGGAAGGGCCGCCGGGCGGCCATGTCGGCCAGATTCTGCCGGCGGACCTCTGCGGGGGTGTCGTCGGAGATCATCTCGTCGCGGGTGCGGCCCACATAGTGGTCGGGCAGGGTGCGGGTGTGCTCGGTGAACTGGCCGGAAAAGCCGGTGAACCGCAGGTCCGGCCCCATCTCCCAGAACCAGTCGGAGGTGGATTGGGCGAAGTCGCGGAAGCGTTCCTCGCTTTCGGCCATCTCGCGCTCGATGCGCTTGCGCTCGGAGATGTCGCGCATGATCACCACGAATTGCGGCGATCCGGTGGGCGTCAGGTCGCCGGCCGCCAGCTCGATGGGAAAGGACGCGCCCCCCCGCCGCCGGGCCATGCTTTCGCGGCCCAGGGCGAAGATGCGGTTCATGCCGCTGACCGCCTCCCCCTTGAGCCCCGCCAGGGGATGAGGAGGTCGATATTCTTGCCGATCACCTCGTCGCGCTCGTAGCCGAAGATGGAGAGCAGGGCGGGGTTGACGCTGACGATGGCGCCATTCGGGTCGGCGATGACGATGCCTTCGCCCACGGTGTTCAGAATGGCCTGGAGGTGGGCCTTGGCCTGGCGCCGGGATTCCTGGTTGGCGGCGCGCAGTTCCTCTTCCATCAGCCGCGTCGAGCGGTCCGACAGGCGGCGTTCCTTGTCGTGTTCCTCGTAGGAATCGCTGATCAGGGCCAGCAGCGCGCCGTAATCGGGGGCTCCGTCGGCCGTGCCGCGGGAGGCGCGGGCCAGCTGGCGCTGCAGCAGGCGGTGAAGAGGGGCGGGAGGAGACAATCAGCGCTCGGATATGGTGGTGATGGTCATGGTCTGGTTGTGCAGCTCGCATTTGCCGGTGAAGCCGTGCGGCGAGATCTCGCCGTAGGAGTAGAACCCCATCAGGCTGGCCGTTTTGCCCAGGACGTCGGAGACGATCTCCACCTCCTCGGCGATGCGCTGGCCCATCAGCAGCTTGCGGCCGATGCAGCTGACCAGCAGGCCCAGGCAGGGTCCGACCGAGGCGGAGGCCGCCTCGGCGGCGCGCCCGGCGCCGTCCACCAGATTGTCGAAATTGCCGCGCATCAGTCGGGCCAGATGGCCGGTGGGCACGTCGCCGGCAAAAATCATGGACTTGGCCTGTTCGTCGATGCCGACGATGGTGCGGACCACCTCGCCGCCGGCGTCCTCGCCCGCCGGGCGGATGGACAGCGGGAACAGCAGGGCGCTGCCCGGCAAGCCTTGCGCCTCGTCGCCGAGATAGCGCTTGTAGAGATCCAGGGCCGGCTCGCCGTCCAGCTCGTACAGTACATTGGCCGCCGAGCGGGTGATGGTCCGGGGCGGGCCGAATTCATCCCAGCCGCCGAAGCTGCCATGGCCGATGGAGAGCGACTCGCCGTAAAAGCCCACCGCCGCCACCCGTCCGGGACGCATGGGATCGTCGCAGCCCACCGCCGTGGACTGGAACCGGGCGCCGTCACCCGCCAGCCCGCCGGTCACCACCACGTCGGGCGGGACGGCCGACAGGCAGCCCGCCACCAGGGCATCGCCGTTGACCTTGGTGCCGTCCGACAGGATGAAGAGGGCGCGCAGGCCCTCGCCCGCCAGATCGCCGGCCAGGGCGGCGCCGGTTGCCCGCGATTGCGACAGGTCGGCAAGATCGCGGCTGGCCACCCGCACCGAGGCCAAGGCGAAGCCCAGGGCCGAAACCACCACCGAATCGTCGATGACTTCGGAGCCGAGAATCTCGCCGCCCGTGGTGCAGCCCACGATGGGGGCGTCGCCATAGGCGGCCCTGAGGTCGGCCAGGATATCCTCGGCCGGCAACGTTCCGGGCGCCGCGAAATAGAGGACGAGGGACGGCTTGTCCGAACCGGCTCCGGTCACGGTCCACCCGGCCTGGGCCGTCCAGACCCGTTGTTCAATCCACATGGATGGTTCCCTCCCGGCCCCTTGCGAATGGGTAGTATCCTAGCGAGAGAATATGCATGAAGTATAAGTTTCTTATTAACCGAATGAAAATACCACAGCAGCCCGGGGGCGAACACGGTGTTACCCTCTGTTACTGACAGGCCGGGGCGCTATGGTCATAATCCAGGCCGACGGAATTCCCAGGAGCGGGCCTTGCCTTCCTTTGATCTCAAGAACCCTGTTTGGCGCAAGCGGGCGACCCTGGCCGGCGGTCTGGCGGCGGCGGCCGGTCTGGCGTTCGCGCTGTGGCCCACGCCGCAGCCGGCTAAGACCGGCGGTCGGCCCGGCGGTCCCGACGGACGCCCGGTGGTGGTCACGGTGACCAGCGTCGCCCGGCGCGACATGCCCATCTATCTCGACGCCATCGGCACGGTGCAGGCCTATAACACCGTCACGGTGCGCTCGCGGGTCGACGGCGAACTGGTGGAGGTCCTGTTCAAGGAGGGCCAGGACGTTCATGCCGGCGACGTGCTGGCCCAGATCGATCCCCGCACCTACCGCGCCCAATACGAGCAGGCCCTGGCCACCCGCGACAAGGACAGCGCCCAACTGGAGGCAGCCAAGCGCGATCTGGCCCGCTATGTCAGCCTGGGCGACCGCGTCTCGGGCCAGAGCGTCGATACCCAGCGCGCCCTGGTGCGCCAGCTGGAGGCCACGGTGCGGGCCGACGAGGCCTCGGCCTCCAATGCCAAGACCATGCTGTCCTATACGGTGATCGCCGCGCCCATCGACGGGCGCACCGGCATGCGGCTGGTGGATCGCGGCAACATCGTGCGGGCGTCGGACGCCACCGGTCTGGTGACGCTGACCCAGGTGCAGCCCATTTCGGTGGTCTTCACCCTGCCGCAGCAATCCCTGGCGGCGGTGAACGAGCAGTTGCGCCTGGATGGCAAGCTCGCGGTTCAGGCCCTGCGGCCGGAAACCCGGGCGCTGGCCGACACGGGCGAGCTGGAACTGGTGGACAACCAGATCGACCAGACCACCGGCACCATCAAGCTGAAGGCGGTGATGCCCAACGCCGAGCGCAAGCTGTGGCCGGGCGGCTTCGTCAACGTGCGGCTGCTGCTGTCGACGCGCAAGGACGGGCTGGTGGTGCCGGCCCAGGCGGTGCAGCGCGGCCCCCAGGGACCCTATGTCTTCGCCGTCAAGGAGGACCGCACCGTGGAGATGCGCGCGGTCAAGGTCGCCACCGTCGAGGCGGGCCAGGCCCTGGTGGACGAAGGACTGGCCGAGGGTGACACCGTGGTGGTGGAGGGCACCGCCAAGCTGCAGCCCGGCGCCCGCATCAGCACCGGCGACAAGGCCGGCGAGGGCCAGGGGCAAGGCCAGGGTCGCGGTGAGGGAAAGGGCCGCGCGGGCAGGCCGCAATGACGCCCGGAATCCGGCCCAGAACGCATGACCCTGTCATCCTGACGACCAACGGGAGGAAGGATCTCGTCCTGGTCCGGCCCGTCAGAATCGGCACCGTCCCTCCAGGCGGGGATTCCTCGCCTGCGCTCGGAATGACAAAATCCTGTGAGGCCAACCGGTCATGAACGTCTCGGCGCCTTTCATCCGCCGCCCCGTCGCCACCTGGCTGCTGGCCTTCGCGGTGGTGCTGGCCGGCATCCTGGGCTTTCGGCTGCTGCCGGTCTCGGCCCTGCCCCAGGTGGATTTTCCCACCATCCAGGTGACCACCCAACTGCCCGGGGCCAGTGCCGAGACCATCGCCACCCTGATCACCACGCCGCTGGAGCGTCAGTTCGGCCTGATTCCCGGTCTGGCGGTGATGACCTCGACCTCGTCCCAGGGCACCAGTGCCCTGACCCTGCAATTCGACCTGTCCAAGAGCATCGACGTCGCCTCGGAGGAGGTCCAGGCGGCCATCGACGCGGCTCGCGGCGTGCTGCCCACCCAGTTGCCCTACCCCCCGGTCTATTCCAAGGTCAATCCCGCCGATCCGCCGATCATGACCCTGGCCCTGACCTCGGACAGCTTGCCCATCACCCGGCTGAACGACGTGGCCGACACCCTGCTGGCCCAGAAGCTCAGCCAGATCGGCGGCGTCGGCCGGGTGCTGATCGAGGGCGGCCAGCGCCCGGCGGTCCGCGTGCGCATGGACCCGGCCCGTCTCGCCGCCTACGGCCTGTCGCTGGAGGACGTGCGCTCCGCCCTGTCCAAGGCCAATGTGGACATGCCCAAGGGCAGCTTCGACGGCGTGGCCCAGGCCCTGTCCATCGGCGCCAACGACCAAATTTCCGATCCCCTGGCCTATCCCGCTCAGGTGGTGGCCTGGAAGAACGGCGCGCCGGTGCGGGTCTCCGACTTGGGCGACGTGGTGGAGGGCGTGGAGAATTCCCGCGTCGCCGGCTGGTTCGACGGCAAGCCGGCGGTGATCCTCAACATCCAGCGCCAGCCCGGCGCCAATATCGTCGCCACGGTGGACCGGCTGCAGGCCAAGCTGCCGGAACTGACCCGGGTCGTCCCCACCGGCGTCAAGGTCTCGGTCCTGGCCGACCGCACCGAGACCATCCGTGCCTCGGTGGCCGACGTGGAGTTCACCCTGGTGCTGACCATCATCCTGGTGATCGGGGTGATCTGGGCCTTCCTGCGCTCGGTGCGTGCCACCCTGATTCCGGCGGTGGCGCTGCCGCTGTCGCTGATCGGCACCTTCGGGGTGATGGCGCTGGCCGGGTTCAGCCTGGACAACCTGTCGCTGATGGCGCTGACCATCTCGGCCGGCTTCGTGGTCGACGACGCCATCGTGATGATCGAGAACATCGTCCGCTACATCGAAAAGGGCATGAAGCCCCTGGATGCCGCCCTGGCGGGGTCCAAGGAGATCGGCTTCACCATCGTGTCGCTGACCGTCTCCCTGGTGGCGGTGTTCATTCCCCTGCTGTTCATGACCGGCATCGTCGGCCGGCTGTTTCGCGAATTCGCCCTGACGCTGGCCGTCGCCGTGGTGGTCTCGGCGGTGGTGTCGCTGACTCTGACTCCCATGATGTGCGCCCATCTGCTCAAGGGCGGGCACGAGGAGGCCAAGTCCGGGCGCTTCTTCCTGGCGTTGAGCCGTGCCTATGCCCGCTCCCTGGACTGGGTGCTGGGCCATCAGGCGGCGACCCTGTGGGTGGCCTTCGCCACCCTGGCCCTGACCATCGGCCTTTACGTCTTCATGCCCAAGGGCTTCCTGCCCACCCAGGATACCGGACTGATCGTCGCCACCACCGATGCGCGGGCCGACGTGTCGTTCTCCACCATGATGGACATGCAGCGCCGGGTGTCCGAGCTGGCGCGCACCGACGCGGATGTCACGGCGGTGGCCTCGTTCATCGGGGCGGGTCCCATCAATCCCACCGCCAATACCGGCCAGATGACCATCGTCTTGAAGCCTCGCAAGCAGCGTTCTGCCTCGGCCGAGCAGATCATCGCCCGGCTGGCCGAGAAGGTGTCGCCGGTGGCGGGCATGGAGGTGCATTTCCGCCCGGCCCAGGACATCCAGATCAGCCATCGGACCAGCCGCACCCAGTACCAGTACACCCTGACCGACATCGATGCCGTCGAATTGGCCCAATGGGTGCCGCTTGTGGTGGAGCGGCTGCGCGCCTCGCCGCTGCTCACCGACGTGGCCACGGATTCCCAGGAAGGAGGGCTGCAGGCCGACATCCGCATCGACCGCGACAAGGCGGCGCGGCTCGGCGTGCTGCCCCAGGCCATCGACGACACCCTCTATGACGCCTTCGGCCAGCGGCAGATTTCCACCATCTATTCCCAGGTCAACCAGTACAAGGTGGTCCTGGAGGTGACGCCCGAATACCAGGGCGGGCCGGAGGCGCTGGGGGCGCTGTATGTGCGCTCCTCCTCCGGCGCCCTGGTGCCGCTGTCGGCGGTGGCCTCGGTGACCCGGGCCAGGGTGCCGCTGCTGATCACCCATCAGGGCCAGTTTCCGGCGGTGACCATCAGTTTCAACCTGGCCTCCGGCGCCTCGCTGGGTGCGGCGACCGCCGCCATCGACGCACTGCAGCACGAGATGGGCATGCCCGAGACCATCACGGGGGAATATTCCGGCGACGCGGCCGAGTTCCGCCGCGCCCTGGACAGCCAGCCCTGGCTCATCGTCGCCGCCATGGTGGTGATCTACATCGTGCTGGGCGTGCTGTATGAAAGCACCATCCACCCGGTGACCATCATGTCCACCCTGCCGTCGGCGGGCATCGGGGCGCTGCTGGCGCTGCTGGTCACCGGCCACGACCTGTCGCTGGTGGGCCTGATCGGCATCGTGCTACTGATGGGCATCGTCAAGAAGAACGCCATCATGATGATCGACTTCGCCATCGAGGCGGAGCGGCACGAGGGCTTGAATCCCCGCGATGCCATCGTCAAGGCCAGCCTGCTGCGCTTTCGGCCCATCATGATGACCACCATGGCGGCGCTGCTGGGCGCCATTCCCCTGGCCATCGATGCGGGCACCGGGTCCGAGTTGCGCCGCCCGCTGGGCATTTCCATCGTCGGCGGACTGGTGCTCAGCCAGCTGATCACGCTGTACACCACGCCGGTGATCTACCTTGCCTTCGAGCGGTTGAAGCGGCGCTTCGTGCCCGCTGCCGCTCCGGCGGAGTAGGGGGGATGGACGGCGGCTTCTCCGCCATCTTCATCCGTCGTCCGGTGGCGACCCTGCTGCTGGCGGTGGGGCTGTTCCTCACCGGCATGGTGGCCTTCGACCGCCTGCCGGTGGCGCCGTTGCCCAAGGTGGATTTCCCCACCATTGCCGTCTCGGCCCGCCTGCCCGGCGCCGATCCCGCCACCATGGCCGCCACCGTGGCGGCGCCGCTGGAACGCCGCCTGGGCGAGATTCCCGGCGTGGCCGAGATGACCTCGACCAGCACCCAGGGCTCGACCTCCATCACCGTGCAGTTCGATCTGGACCGTTCCATCAACGGCGCCGCCCATGACGTGCAGGCCGCCATCAACGCCGCCGCCTCGGAGCTGGCCGTCGACCTGCCGTCGCCGCCCACCTACCGCAAGATCAACCCGGCGGAATCGCCCATTCTGATCCTGGCGGTGACCTCGGACTCCCTGACCTCGGCCAAGGTGTTCGACGCCGCCGACGCCATCCTGGCCAGCCGCATCTCCCAGGTGGACGGGGTGGCGCAGGTGTCGCTGTCGGGGGCCGAGAAGCCCGCCGTGCGGGTCCGGGTCAATCCCGGCCAACTGGCGTCCATGGGGGTGGGGCTGGAGGATGTGCGCACGGCTCTGGCTCAGGCCAATGTCA
Source organism: Paramagnetospirillum magneticum AMB-1 (assembly GCF_000009985.1). Classification (GTDB taxonomy): domain Bacteria; phylum Pseudomonadota; class Alphaproteobacteria; order Rhodospirillales; family Magnetospirillaceae; genus Phaeospirillum; species Phaeospirillum magneticum. The sequence continues at coordinate 3,762,204 of NC_007626.1, read as the reverse complement.
ACACTCCCAAGGGCTTCCTCGACGGCGCCACCGAGGCCATGAGCATCAATGCCAACGACCAGCTGTTCACCGCCAGCGCCTATGCGCCGCTGATCGTCAAATCGTCCAACGGCGCCATCGTGCGGCTGTCGGCGGTGGCCTCGGTGGTGGATTCGGTGGAGAACACCCGCCTGGGCGGCTGGTTCAACCGGGACAAGGGCGTGCTGATCATCATCAGCAAGCAGCCGGGCGCCAACGTGGTCGAGACGGTGGACCGCATCAAGGAGATCCTGCCCCAATTGCGGCGCTGGATGCCGGCCGGCACCAAGGTCTCGGTGGTCTCGGACCGCACCATCAACATCCGCGGCAATCTCGACGACGTGGAGACCACGCTGGCCATCTCCATCGGGCTGGTCATCATGGTGGTGTACCTGACCCTGGGCCGGATGACCCCCACCGTGGCCGCCTCGGTCACCGTGCCTTTGTCCCTGGCGGCCACCTTCGCCTTCATGTGGCTGGCGGGCTATTCCCTCAACAACATCTCGCTGATGGCGGTGACCATCTCGGTGGGCTTCGTGGTCGACGACGCCATCGTGATGATCGAGAACATCACGCGCCACATGGAAAAGGGCGAGGGGCCGCTGGAGGCCGCCATCAAGGGATCGAAGGAGATCGTCTTCACCGTCGTCTCCATCACCCTGTCCCTGGTGGCGGTGTTCATTCCCCTGCTGTTCATGGGCGGCATTCTGGGCCGTCTGTTCCGCGAATTCGCCGTGACCCTGTCGGTGGCCATCATCGTCTCGGCGGTGGTGTCGCTGACCGTGACGCCCACCCTGTTCGGCCATCTGATGGTCCGGGCCAAGCCGCGCCCGCTGTCGGGGCTGGCCAAGGCGGGCGACACGGCCATGGTCTGGCTGGAACGCGCCTACGAGCGCACCCTGGCCCGCGCCCTGGCCCATCGCTGGCTGATGCTGGCCGTCACCCTGGGCACGGTGGGGCTGACGGTGTTCCTGTACGGTCAGGTGGCCAAGGGGTTCTTTCCGCCCCAGGACACCGGTCTGGTCTTCGCCAGCGTGGAGGGCCGGGTCGATATCTCGTTCCGCTCCATCTCCGAGCGCCAGCAGAAGGTGGCCGAGGTGATCCTGTCCGATCCGGCGGTGGAGGGGCTGGGCTCCTTTGTCGGGTCGGGGGGCGGCCCCGGCGGACAGGGCAATACCGGGCGCATGTTCATCAGCCTGAAGCCGCTGGGCGAGCGCAAGGATTCCGCCCAGGATGTCATCAACCGCCTGCGGCCCAAGCTGGGCCGGGTCGAGGGCGTCTCGGTGTTCCTGATGGCGGGCCAGGACATCCGCATCGGCGGCCGCATGGGCAAGGCCCAGTTCCAGTTCGTGCTGTGGAGCGAATCCCTGGAGGAACTGCGCCAGTGGACGCCGAAGCTGGTGGAGCGCCTCAAGGCCGAGCCCGGCCTGCTCGACGTCTCGTCGGACCAGGACGCGGCCATTCCCCAGATGCAGGTGGTGGTCGACCGTGACGCGGCGGCCCGGCTGGGCGTTTCCATGACCGATGTGGATCAGGTGCTGCAGAACGCCTTCGCCCAGCGGCAGGTCTCGACCATCTATACCCAGCGTAACCAGTACAAGGTGGTCCTCGAGGTGGACCCCCGTTTCCAGGAGGATCCGTCGTCGCTGCATCTGCTGTGGGTCAAGTCCAATGACGGCCGTCAGGTGCCGCTGGAGTCCCTGGCCCGCTTCGAGTCCTCCACCGCGCCGGTTTCCGTCGCCCACCAGGGCCAGTTCCCGGCGGCGACGCTGACCTTCAATCTCGCGCCGGGGGTTCCCCTGGGCGACGCCGCCATCCGCCTGCAGGCGGCGGCGCGCGAGATCGGCCTGCCGGCCGGGGTGCGCTGGGAATTCGCCGGCAACGCCAAGGTCTTCGCCGAATCCCTTCGGGACCAGCCGGTGCTGATCGGCGCCGCCCTGCTGGCCATCTACATCGTGCTGGGCGTGCTGTACGAGAGTCTGCTGCACCCCATCACCATCATCTCCACCCTGCCCTCGGCGGGGATCGGGGCGCTGCTGGCCCTGATGGGTACCAATACCGAGCTAACGCTGATCAGCGTCATCGGCGTGTTCCTGCTGATGGGCATCGTCAAGAAGAACGGCATCCTGATGGTCGACTTCGCCATCGAGGCCGAGCGCAGGGGCGCCCAGCCCCTGGAGGCCATCCTGGAGGCCTGCCGCACCCGCTTTCGCCCCATCCTCATGACCACCCTGACCGCGCTGCTGGGCGCAGTGCCCCTGGCCCTGGCCTCGGGGCCGGGGGGAGCGTTGCGCCGGCCCCTGGGCATCGCCATCGTCGGCGGGCTGCTGCTGTCGCAATTGCTGACGCTGTACACCACGCCGGTGGTCTATCTCTGGCTGGCGCGCCTCTCGGCGTGGCGCAAGGGCCGCAAGGCGGAGGCCGCGGCGTGAGGGCGGCCTCAGCCCAGCTCATCCTCGCCGGTGGCGGCGAGGCGGGCCAGCCGGGTCACCGTGGTGGGGTGCACCCCCAGCTCGCGGGCGATGGAGGCGGCGGTGCGGCCGCCGGCCAGTTCCCCGGCGATCAGCGCGATGCGCGCCGGGTCCAGCTTGCGCGGGCGGCCGGGCCTGGCGCCGGACAGGGCGGCCTCGTACAGGCCCGCATTGCGCCGCTCGGCCAACTGCCGGCTTTCGAACTCGGCGAAGGCGGCCAGCACGTTGCGCGCCGCCGGGACCGAGGTGTCGATCTTTTCCAGCACCAGCCGCAGGGTGGCGCCGCGTCCGTGCACATGGCGCGAGACGCGCAGCACCTCGCTCACCGAGGGGGCCAGATGGGCGATGGAGGGCGACACCAGCACGTCGCCATTGCTCAGCGAGGCCAGCAGCACGGTGCGGGCTCCATAGCGTCCCACCTCGTCGGTCTCGATGCGCAGGCAGCGCTCGGCCCGCAGGACGGCGGTGGGAGCCGCCTCTTCGCCGCCATCGATCTTGCGGAAATAGCCGACGATCATGATTCAACCGTATCCCTGTGCATGGGGCCGGATGGTAGCGGCTTTCCCCAGTCTGTCCACATGTTTCGCACGGTCTTTTCGCAAGGTCAGGGCGGTGGCGCGCTGACTTGTGTCGCCATGTGTCGGCCTGGATTTGTGCGGGCTTACAAATTATGCAGTGATATTTTGCGATGCCCCTGTGAACGGGGTGTAACGGCTGTCGCCAGGACTTGTTTCAACTCCATCAACAGGCCTTCAAGGTTGAATCTCTGGAGTTGCGGCACGATGCCCCGCCGGGATGCGAGGCCGCCGTCCCGAGGACCGGCCCGGCCCGGACGGCACCGGCGTTTCCGGCAGCCTGTCCACATATTATGCATGGTAATTATGCGAGGCGAGATGGCCGCCGCCGGCCGACCGCGATCGCAGCCCCGGCCGGTAGAAATGCCGGAATTCGGCTTTTGCAGCGATATTTTGCAGGGCAGACGTGAATGCCTTGTAACCGGGACACGACGCTTCCGTTATCGTAATATCAACAGCGCCGCGCCGGGCCGCCAGGAGATCCAGACGTGACCAGAAAAGCCCTTTCCGCCCTTGCCCTCGTCGTGCTGTCGGCCTGCTCGGTGGGTGACGAGTATGTGCGCCCCCCGGCGCCGCCGCCGGCCCAGTGGAAGAACGCGGCCCAGGGCAATGTCTGGCCGGGGAGCGACTGGTGGCGGCAGTTCAATTCGCCGCGTCTGGACGAATTGATGGCGCGGGCCCGGACCGCCAATTTCGATCTGGCCGCCGCCACGGCGCGGGTGCGTCAGGCCGATGCCCAACTGGGGGTGGCCGGGGCGTCGCTGTTGCCCTCGCTGTCCGCCTCGGCCGGCGAGACCCGGGCGCGGGCGTCGCGGGCGGCCAGCACCACCACCACCACCAAGGCGCGGCACACCAGCACCACCAGCGCCACCCTGACCGCCAGCTACGAGATCGATTTCTGGGGCAAGAACGCCGCGGCGGTCGACGCGGCCCAGGCCGCGGCCGAGGCGTCGCGCTTCGATTTGCAGACGGCGGTCCTGACCGCCCAGTCGGGGGTGGCCACCACCTATTTCGAGATCCTGGGCCTGCAGGAACGCATCCGGCTGGTCAAGGAATCCATCGCCAATTCCGAAGGCATCCTGGCGGTGTTCAGCGATCGCCAGCGGGCGGGCACCGCCACCTCGCTGGATGTGGCGCAGCAGGAAAGCGTGCTGGCCACCCAACGGGCGACCCTGGCGCCGCTGGAGCGCCAGATGCGCCAGGACTACAACGCCCTGGCCATTCTGACCGGACGCATGCCCGAGGAATTCGCCCTGGTGCCCGAGACCCTGGGCGGCCTGGCCGTGCCGGTGGTGGGGGCGGGGCTGCCGTCGGAACTGCTGGCCCGGCGGCCCGACGTGCAATCGGCCGAGGCATCCCTGCGCGCCGCCAACGCCGATATCGCGGCGGCCCGCGCCGCGTGGTTTCCCGCCATCTCGCTGACGGGGCAGGGAGGCTTTCAGAGCCTGGACCTGCTGAAGATGATGACGGCGCAAAGCCTGCTGTGGTCAGTGGCCTCCACCGCCACCCAAACCATCTTCGACGGTGGCAAGATCGCCGGGACGGTGGAGCAGAAGCGCGCCCGCTTCGAGGAACTGTCCCAGACCTACCGCAAGGCGGTGGCTTCGGCCTTCTCCGACGTGGAGAACGCCCTGATCGCCGTGGAGATGGCGGTCGAGGAGGTGGAATCCCAGCGCCGCGCCGAGGCCACGGCACGCCGCGCCTTCGAGATCGCCCAGGCCCAGATGGCCGGCGGCATCGTCGACGTCACCACCGTGCTCAACACCCAAAAGACCCTGTTCTCGGCCCAGGATGCCCTGGCCCAGGCCCGGCTGTCCCAGATGCAGGCCATCGTCGGCCTCTACAAGGCCTTGGGTGGCGGCTGGCAGGCGGGGAAGTGATCGACTGAGTCGATTTCAAAAACAGCTTTAACTCGTTTCATTCGATCAGTTTGTTTCTGTAGGGTTTCTCCATCGGATCACACCAAGGAGATGACCCCAATGGCCTTCAACCCCGCATCCCCCACCATCGCCAATCTCGAAGCGGCCTTCGCCGGCGAGTCCATGGCCAACCGCAAGTATCTCTACTTCGCCCGCCGGGCGCGCGAACTGGGCGCCGTCGAGGTGGCCGAGGTCTTCGAGCGCACCGCCGAGCAGGAGACCATGCACGCCTTCGGGCATCTTGAACTGCTCTATCCCAAGGCCGAACTGACGGTCGAGAAGATGTTGCAGATGGCCATCGACGGCGAGACCTACGAGTACACTGAGATGTACCCCAAGTTCCGTCATCTGGCCGAGCAGGAGGGCAACAAAGCCGCCGTCGCCGAAATGGACGGGCAGATCGCCGAGTCCAAGGAACACGCCGAGCGCTTCGCCAAGATCCTGGCCACCGCCGCCAAGCGCTTCGCCGCCCTGGCAAAGGTCGAGGAAAAGCATGCCGGCCACTACCAGGCCACCCTGGACGCCCACAAGGGCTGAGCGGCAACGCAAGGAGACCGATGATGAGCGATGATCAAATCTGGATCTGTGTGATCTGCGGCCTGGTCTATGACCCCGTCCTCGGTCTGCCCGAGGACGGCATCCCCCCGGGCACCGCCTTCGAGGACATTCCCGACGACTGGTCGTGCCCCGATTGCGGCTGCTCCAAGGCCGATTTCGAGCCCCATAGCGAAGCCGCCTGGATCCCGCCCAAGATGGCCATCTGAAACGGCCAACCCCGCCTGAGCCCCAAAACCAAGGAGGACCCGATCATGAAAAAGTATGTCTGTGTCGTGTGCGGCTTCGTCTATGACCCGGCTGTGGGCATGCCCGATGACGGCATCGCGCCTGGAACCCCCTTCGAAGCCATTCCCGACGACTGGTCTTGCCCCGATTGCGGCGTGTCCAAGTCGGACTTCGAAGTCCAGGAGGACTGACCCATGGAGACCGCCGCCACCCAAAACGGCGTGGTTATCCTCGGCAGCGGGCTGGGGGGATATACCCTGGCCCGCGAGTTGAGGAAGCTGGACGCCAACGTCGCCATCACCATCGTCACCGCGGATGGCGGGGAATCCTATTCCAAGCCCATGCTGTCCGCCGCCTTCGCCCAGGGCAAGGACCCCACGACCCTGGTGCAGAAGAGCGCCGGCCAGATGGCGGCGGATCTATCGGCCACCATCCTGGTCCGCCACCGGGTCGCCGCCATCCGCCGCGACGCCAAGGCGGTGGTGCTGCGCCGTCCCGACGGCGGCGAGGTGGAGCTGGGTTATGGCCGGCTGGTGCTGGCCATCGGCGCCGATCCCCGGGCCTACACGGTCGAGGGCAGTGAGGCTGCCCGCATCCGCACCGTCAACGACCTGGACGACTACGCCGACTGGCGCGCCGCGCTGGGCGCCGGCGGGCGGGTCCTGCTGGTGGGCGCCGGGCTGATCGGCTCGGAATTCGCCAATGATCTGGTGGGAGCCGGGTATGGAATCACCGTGGTCGACCCGGCGCCCTGGCCGCTCGGCCGCCTGCTTCCCCAGGCGCTGGGCGAGGAGATGGCCAGGGCGCTGGGCGCGGCGGGGGTGACCTTCCACCTGGGGCGTTCGGTGGCCCGGTTCTCGGCGGGGCGCGCCGTTCTTGACGACGGCACCGAACTCGCCTTCGACCTGGCGCTGTCGGCCATCGGGCTGGTGCCGCGCATCCGGCTGGCGGCCGAGGCGGGGCTGAAGGTGGAGCGGGGCATCGTGGTCGACCGGACCTTGCGGACCTCGGACCCGGCGATCTTCGCCATCGGCGATTGCGCCGAGACTCCCGCCGGGCCGTTGCCCTTCGTTCTGCCGCTGATGGCCGAGGCCAAGACCCTGGCCGCCACCCTGGCCGGGACCGAGACCGAGTTGAAGCTGCCCGCCCTGCCGGTGGTGGTCAAGACCCCGGCCCTTCCCATGGCGGTCTGCCCGCCCCCTCCCGGCGCGGCCGGCGAGTGGGTGGTGGAGGGCGAGGGCCGCGACCGCAAGGCGCTGTTCGTCTCGCCCGGCGGCAAGGCCTTGGGCTTCGCGCTGTCCGGCACCCGCGTCAACGAGCGCCAGAGCCTGGCCAAGGAGATGCCTGACCTGTTGTGACAAAGCGCAAATGATGCTTTTCTTGGCGGTACCAACAAACGTATTAGGGGGACCATTCCGATGAAGCTTCAGCTTGCCGCCTTCGCCGCAGCCTTGGCCCTGGCCGGTACCGCTCTGGCCGCCGAGCCGCCGGCCGCTTTTTCGGCCTGCAAGACCTGTCACAAGGTGGAAGCCGGCGCCAACGGCATCGGTCCCAGCCTGCACGGCGTGGCCGGGTCCAAGGCCGGCACCGCCGCGGCGGGATTCAAGTACTCGCCGGCTCTGACCGGCTGGGGCAAGTCCTGGGACGACGCCAATCTGGCGGCCTACATCGCCAATCCCAAGGACACCATCCCCGGCAACAAGATGGTGTTCGCCGGCCTCAAGAACCCAGCGGACGTCTCCGCCATGGTCGAGTACCTGAAGACCCTGAAGTAGTCGGGCGACGCGGGGGCGGATCTACCGCCCCCGCGCTTCCTCGGCCGCGTGGGCGGCGGCGGCGCGGGCGTGATGCCCCGCCACCATCTTGCGGATCACCACGTAGAAGATGGGCGTGAACACCAGCCCGAAGGCGGTGACGCCCAGCATGCCGTAGAACACGGCGGTGCCCAGGCTCTGGCGCATTTCGGCGCCCGCCCCAGTCCCCGCCACCAGGGGCAGCACGCCCAGGATGAAGGCCAGCGAGGTCATCAGGATGGGCCGCAGGCGGGTGCGGCCGGCATGCACCGCCGCTTCGATGCGGTCCATGCCTTCGGATTCCGCCTGTCTTGCGAACTCGACGATCAGGATGGCGTTCTTGGCCGCCAGCCCGATCAGCACGATGAAGCCGATCTGCGCCAGGATGTTGATGGGCAGACCCCGGATGATCAGGCCGGTGACGGCGGCCAGCAGGCACATGGGCACGATCAGCACCACGGCGGCGGGCAGCGACCAGCTTTCATACTGGGCGGCCAGCAGTAGGAAGACGAACAGCACCGAGGCGGCGAACACGAACAATCCGTTGTTGCCGGCCAGCAATTCCTGCAGCGCCAGCTCGGTCCACTCGAAGCCGAATCCCTCGGGCAGGCGCTCGGCCGCCAGGGCTCGCATCTGCTCCAGGGCATAGCCGCTGGCATAGCCCGGCGCCGCCGACCCCTGCACCTCGGCCGCCGGGAACAGGTTGTAGCGCGGCACGCGGTACGGCCCGGTATCGAAGCGGAACGAGGACACGGCGCCGATGGGCACCATCTGGCCCTTGTCGTTGCGGACCTTGATGTTGGCGATGTCTTCCACTTCGTTGCGGAAGGGGGCGTCGGCCTGGGCGGTGACGCGGAAGGTGCGGCCCAGATAGTTGAACTCGTTGACGAAGGCCGAGCCGAGATAGACCTGCAGCGCCTCGGACACCCGGTCGGTGGGCACCCCCAGCATCTGGGCGCGCACCCGGTCGATGTCGGCGTAGACATTGGGCGTCCGGGTGTTGAACAGGGTGAAGATACCCTGCAGGCCGGGAATCTTGTTGGCCTCGGCCGCCATGTCCAGCGCCACGTCCTCCAGCGCCTTGGACCCGTGCCCGCCCTTGTCCTGCAGCATCATCTTGAAGCCGCCGGCGGTGCCGATGCCGCGCACCGGCGGCGGGGCGATGGTGATGATGAAGGCGTCCTGGACCGTGGACAGGCGCTTTCTCAGGTCGGCCATGATCACGTTGGCCGACAGCCCCTGGGCATAGCGCTCCTCGAAGGGCTTCAAGGGCGTGAAGATGGCCGCGCCGTTGGAGGCGTTGGTGAAGGTGGCGCCGTCCAGGCCGGCGAAGGCCAGGGTATGGGCCACGCCGGGGGTCTCGGCCATGATGGCGGCGACACGCTTGACCGCCGCGTCGGTGCGCGACAGCGAGGCGCCGGGCGGCAACTGGACCACGGTGATCAGATACCCCTGGTCCATCTCGGGAATGAAGCCCTTGGGGGTCTTGACGAACTCGACCCCGGCGGCGCCGATCAGCCCGGCATAGAGCAGCAGCATGATTCCCGACTTGCGGACCACCGAGCGGGTCATGCCGCCATAGCCGCCGGCCAGCCGGTCGAAATTATGGTTGAACCAGGTGAAGAAGCGGGCCACCTGGCGGCGCCAGCCGGTCTCCTCGTGGTGGTCCAGCGGGCCGTGGCCGCGGAACAGCAGGGCGCACAGCGCCGGCGACAGGGTCAGCGACACGATCAGCGAGATCACCGTCGACGCGGCGATGGTCACCGCGAACTGGCGGAAGAACTGGCCCGAGATGCCGGGGATGAAGGCGGCGGGAATGAACACCGCGCACAGCACCAGGGCGATGGAGATCAGGGCGCTGCCCACCTCGTCCATGGTCTGGTGGGCGGCGGAACGGGCGTTCATGCCGTCCTTCATGTTGCGCTCGACGTTCTCCACCACCACGATGGCGTCGTCGACCACGATGCCCACCGCCAGGACCAGCCCGAACAGCGACAGGTTGTTGAGCGAATACCCCATGGCGCCCAGCACCGCGAAGGTGCCCACCAGCGACACCGGGATGGCGGCCAGCGGGATCAGCGAGGCCCGCCAGGTCTGCAGGAACAGGATCACCACGAAGACCACCAGGATGACCGCCTCGAAGATGGTCTTGATCACCGCCTTGACCGACTGGGCGATGAACTGGGTGGGGTTGTAGGCGATGGTGTAGGAGACGCCCGAGGGGAAGGTCCTGGACAGCTCCTCCACCTTGGCGATGACCCGCTCGGCGGTGGCCAGGGCGTTGGAGCCGGGGCGCTGGAATACCGCCACCGGCACGGCGTTGTTGCCGTTGAGATAGCCGTTGACGCTGTAATCCTGGGCGCCCAGCTCGATGCGCGCCACGTCCTTGAGGCGCACCACCCGGCCCGAGGAATCGGCCTTGACGATGACCTCGCCGAACTGGGCGGGGTCGAGCAGGCGGCCCTGGGTCTGCACCGAAAGCTGGAAGGCGCCCTGCTTGGGCACCGGCGGCTGGTCCAGCACGCCGGCGGCGATCTGGACGTTCTGGGCCTGCAGCGCCTTGACCACCTCGCCGGCGGTCAGGTTGCGCGCCGCCGCCTTGTCCGGGTCGATCCACACCCGCATGGCGTAATCGCGCGCGCCGAAGATGCGCACCTCGCCGACGCCGTCCAGGCGGGCCAGCACGTCGATCATCTGCAGCGTGGCGAAATTGGACAGGTACAACTGCTCGCGCGAGCCGTCGGGCGAATTGACGTGCACCACCATCAGCATGTCGGGCGAGTTCTTGGCCACGGTGATGCCGATGCGCTTGACGTCGTCGGGCAGGCGGGCGGTGGCGATGGCCACGCGGTTCTGCACCAGCACCTGGGCGGTGTCGAGATTGGTGCCGAGAGCGAAGGTCACGGTCAGCTTCAGGTTGCCGTCGCCGGTGGCCTGGCTGTTCATGTACAGCATGTTCTCGACGCCGTTGATCTGCTGCTCCAGCGGCGTGGCGACGGTGTCGGCCACCACCTGGGCCGAGGCGCCGGGATAGGAGGCGCTGACCACGATGGTGGGCGGCGCGATCTCGGGATACTGGGCCACCGGCAGGGCGAAATAGGTGATGGCGCCGATGATGGTGATCAGCACCGACACCACGGTGGCGAAGATGGGGCGGTCGATGAAAAAGTGGGACAGGCGCATGGCGTGGGTCCGATCCCGCTATTCGATCTTGCCGGGCTGGGCGGAAACCTTGGCGCCGGGCCGGGCGCGCATCAGCCCGTTGATGATCACCTGGTCGTCGGGGGCGAGGCCGTCGCGGATCACCCGCAATTCGCCGTCCTTGGGGCCGAGAACCACCGGCTTGGGCACCACCGTCCCGTCCTTGACGGTCATCACCAGCTTGCGCGCCTGGTCGGTGACGATGGCAGTGTCGGGCACCATCAGGCTCGTATAGGGAACCGAGGTGGCGAGGCGGACCCGGCCGAAGGCCCCCGACGGCACTTGGCCCTCGGCGTTGGCCAGGACGGCGCGGGCGCGGATGGTGCCAGTGCCCTTGTCGATCTGGTTGTCGACGAAGTCGAGCTTGCCTTCGCGCGGCCAGCCGGTCTCGCTCATCAGCCGCAACTGCACCGGCGTGCCCACCGCGTTGCCGCGCTTGGCCTGGGCCAGGTAATCGGCCTCGGTCAGGTCGAAGGTCACGTGGATGGGGTCCTGGGAGACGATGGTGCTGAGCAAGGTGGGCGAGGCCACGGTGGGGCCGCCGGTGACCAGATTGCCGATACTCACCTGCTTGGCGCCGATCCGGCCCGAGATGGGAGCGGTGACGCGGGTGAATTGCAGGTTCAGCTCGGCGTCGCGGACGGCGGCGCGGGCCGCCTCCACCGTGGCGCCGGCGCCACGCGATTCCTCGGTGCGCTGGTCCAGGGTACTCTCGGCGACGAATTCCTTGCGGTGCAACTCGCCGGCCCGCGACAATTGCCGCTTGGCGTATTCCTTGGTGCCCATGGCCTGGTCGAGCTTGGCCCGGGCCGAGGCCAGGGCGATCTCGTAAGGCCGCGGGTCGATGACGAACAGCAGGTCGCCCTTGTTGACCAGCTGGCCGTCGGTGAAGTGCACTTCGGTCAGGTAGCCGTTCACCCTGGCCCGGATCTCGACGTAATCCACGGCGGCGAACTGGCCGGTGTATTCGCTCCAGTCGGTGATGGTGCGGCTGGCGGGCGTGGCCACCGTCACGGCGGGGCCGGCGGGCGGCGGCGCGCCGGCCGGTCCCGACGAGGTGGACGAGAACGAGACCACGCCCGCCGCCACGCCGGCCAGCGCCAGTCCGCCCAGCAGCAGGACGGGAAGCGGAAGCTTGGGACGACGCGGTTGATGGTCCATGGGTCCGGTCTCGTTTCGGCGGGTGTGTCGGGAAATCTCGGTCATGCCGGACGGCGGGCAGGGAGGTGCCGCCAAGCTAAACTGAACGGTTTGGTTTTAGCGAGTGGTGGGGGCGGAGGTCAATAGGCAGCGCTGATGGGCCGCTGATGCAGGGGTATGGTGCCATGGTTGTTAGACCAACCATCCGCATGTATTCTTTTGCGCATGAACGAGCAGCAGCCGGAACCGCCCTCCAAGGCGCCATCGCAAGGCGCCGGCCATGACGTGGCGGGTCTGACCCGGCCGGGCAATTCCTGGCGGGCCCGCTTGCTGGCGATGGTGGTGATTCCCTGTCTGGCGGCGCTGACCATCTGGCAGGCGGTGGGCTCGTATCGCAAGGAAATCGCCGATACCAAGCATCTGGTCGAGGCGTTGACCCGGGTCTCGGAAGAGCACATCGCGGGCGTGATGCGCAGCATCGATCAGTTGCTGTCCGAGATGGAGGAGGTGGCTCCCGACGGGCGGGTCGCCGACCCGCAGCGCGCCCTCGCCGCGCTCGCCAACCGCATGAAGTTCATCCCCGAGATCCGCAGCGCCGTGTTCATCGATGCCCGGGGGGTCATGGTGGCGGGGACCATGCCCGGCATGGCGGGCACCGATGTGCATGACCGCGAGTACTTCAAGGCCCTGGCCGAGAATCCGACGCTTCCCATTTTCATCAGCGCACCGCTGCAAAGCCGCGTGGTGACGGGAAACAGCATCATCGCGGCCCGTCCCATCCGCACGGAGGACGGCCGGCTGGCTGGCATGGTGGCCGTTTCGGTCGATCCCAAGATCTTCGAGGACGAATTGCGCTCGGTCCTGCCCAGCGACGGCGGGCGCGCCACCTTGCTGCGCGAGGACGGCATCATTTTGGCCCGGCTGCCCAACAGCGACGCCTGGCGCGGGGTCTCGGTGGCGAAGGGGGCCGTGATGGCTCACCTGGCCACGGCGCCGCGGGGAACGCTTCTCGGAACTTCTGCCACCGACGGCCACGAACGGGTGATCGCCTATCGCCGGCTGGAGAAGCATCCGCTGGTGGTGGCGGTGGGGATGTCGCTGACCGAGGTCCTGATGACCTGGTCCCGCGACACGGCGCTGCAGGGCGGCGCGACCTTGCTTCTGGCCCTGGTGACCTTTGGTCTGGCCATGGTGTCGGACCGGAGGCTGGCCGAGCGCCAGCGTGTCCAGCAGGCCCTGGCCGCCAGCGAGGCTCGCTACCGCATGCTGACCGAGCACTCCCCCGTGGGGGTGTTCCAGGCCGATGCCGAGGGGACCTGCCTTTATGCCAACGAACGCTGGCTGGAACTGGCGGGCCGGGGACGAAGCGAACTCCTGGGGGAGAAATGGTGCCAGGTGGTCCATCCCGACGACCGCGAGGCGGTGGCGGCTCTATGGCGCGGCCATGTGAACGGCCAGGGCGAGTTTCTGGCGGAGATGCGCCTGATGCGCGGCGACGGCGCCATCCGCTGGGTGCGCGGCCACGCCGCGGCGCTGTCGGTGGAGGAGGGGCCCGCCGGCGGGCTGGTGGGGACCATCGAGGACATCACCGCCGCCAAGGAGGCCGAGCGCCGTCTTCGGCTGTCGGAGGAAAAATTCGCCAAGGCCTTCCGCGCCAGTCCCGACGCCATGGTGATCTCCCTGACCGAGGACGGGCGCTATATCGATCTCAATGACGCTTTCGCCGACATGTTGGGCTATTCCCGCTTGGACCTCATGGGGCACACCGCCTTGGGAATGGGCGTCTGGGCTGACCCCGAGGACCGGGCCAGGCTGGTGGAGGCCGCCCGCCGCGACGGGCAGGTGGTCAATTTCGAGACCCGGCTGCGCCGCAAGAACGGCGAGGTCTTCGACACGCTGATCGCGGTGCAGAAGGTGGTTCTCGACGACCTGGACTGCCTGCTGTTCATATGCCGCGACGTCAGCGAGCGCAAAGCCATGGAGGCCCGGTCCCGGGAACTGCTGGTCAGGCTTGATGCCTCCAACAAGGAACTGGAGCAGTTCGCCTACGTCACCTCCCACGATCTGCAAGAACCGCTGCGCATGATCGCCGGCTATGCCCAGTTGATCGAGCGGCGCTATCGCGGGCGGCTGGATGACGATGCCGACGAGTTCATCGCCTTTCTGGTGGATGGCGCCAAGCGCATGCAGGCCATGATCCGCGATCTGCTGGAATATTCCCGGGTCGAGCGGCTGGGCGGGCAGTTCGAGTCCTTTGGGATGGGCGAGGTGCTGGACGACGTCATGGCCAATCTGGGGGCGGCGCTGACCGAGACCGGGGGCCGAATCGAAGTCGGTCCCATGCCCCAGGTCACCGCCGATCGCTCCCAGATGCTGCGGCTGTTGCAGAACCTGATCGGCAATGCGCTGAAATATCGGTCCCCCGATCGCCAACCCGTGGTCACGGTCACGGCCGAGCCGGGGGCGGGGGGCTGGGTCATCTCGGTGGCCGACAACGGCATCGGCATCGAGCCCGCTTATTTCGACCGCATCTTCCTGGTTTTCCAGCGCCTGCACACCCGCGAGCATTACGACGGCACCGGCATTGGGCTGGCGATCTGCAAGAAGATCGTCGAGCGCCACGGCGGCCGGATCTGGGTCGAGTCCGAGCCTGATCGGGGCAGCGTTTTCCGCTTTTCCCTTGCTGAAACCCAGGGTTAATTTTCTGCCTACGGCTTTGCGATGTGCCGTACCTCTCAGCTTTTCTTGCAAATAACTGGGTGGGGTGGCTCGGCCTTTTGAGGTCGATCAATGATAAGTATGTGACCTGTTGTGCTTATTGCTGACTATTTCTGATCTCGCAAAGATACTGTTGCTCAATGTTGTGGGGTTGCGTCGATATTTTATTGTATTTTGTTCGGCCTCTGGTCGGTGTGTTCTGCTGTTGTTGCTTCGCTTCGTGGGGTTTGCCTTGCTTTGCGGCGGCAATAATTGCGTAAGGTGAACGCTGTATATTGACCTTTTCTCGTAAAACATCGTATCATGCAGAGTGGTGCGAAGTGGCTGTCGCGCGCCGACGGTGGCGTGTGGCCGAATTTTGAGAAGAGGGTGGCATGGCGCCTAGAGATGAACGGCCTTCCAATTCGGGGGGTGAGGTCGGGGCCGGTGCAAAGGGCGTCGAGGGAAGCCATGGGGGGGGCGTGAAGCCACAGCCGGCCACCATCATCGAAGCCGCCGGCCTCTCCAAGATCCTGGTGCCGGGCGGCAATCTTCTGGTCGACGCGGAATACGTCCGTCAGGGCAGCGATCTGGTGCTGGTCGGCGCCGATGGTTCCCGCGTGGTGATCAAGGGTTATTTCGGTTCGGAAAATCCGCCGCCGCTGCTGAATGATTCGGGGGCGGTGATCGACGCCGCCCTGGCTGGCAAGCTGGCCGGGCCGCTGGCGCCGGGCCAATATGCCCAGGCGGGCGGCGGGTCCGGCGCGACCGCCATCGGCAAGGTGGAAACCCTGAACGGGACGGTCAGCGTCAAGCACGCCGACGGCACCACGTCCGAGCTGCACAAGGGCGACAACGTTCTGGAGGGCGACGTCCTGCAGACCGCGCAGGGCAGCGCCGTGGGCGTGACCTTCGCCGACGGGACCACCATGTCCCTGGGCGAGAAGGGCCGTCTGGTCCTCGACCATCTGGCCTATGATCCCGGCGCCAAGACCGGCGACGCGCAGATGTCGCTGGTGTCGGGCTCGTTCGCCCTGGTCTCGGGCCAGATTGCCAAGGCGTCTCCCGACGCCATGTCGCTGAAGACGCCCACCATGACCGTCGGCATCCGCGGCACCGGCGTGGCCGGCAACGGCAACACCATCGCCATGATGGCGGAAAAGAACGGCGTGACCGGCGAGGTCAGCGTCACCTCGTCGTCGGGTCAGACCATGACCCTCAACTCGGCCGGCGCGGCGGCGGTGATGTCGGCCACCGGCACCATGGTGGCGCAGCAGATGTCGCCGCTGCAGGTCATGCAGGTGGCGGGCAATGCCGGCGCGGCGCTGCCCAACGCCGCCAATTCGCTGGCCGCCGCCTTCAACGCCGCCGCCCAGGCGGTGCAGCAGCAGCTTCAGCAGCAGCAACAGCAGCAGGTGCCGCCGCCGCCCCCCATAACGCCGCCCGCCACCGGTCAGCAGGGGGCCACCGCCGCGGACCAGATGAAGGCCCTTCAGGAGGCCATGGTCCAACAGGTCACCAAGCAGGTTCAGGGCCTGAAGGAGGCTTTGGTCGGGCTGGTCAAGGATGCCCGCGACGCCGGGATCAGGGTGGCCGAGCAGGTCTTCCACGACCTGGTGAACAATACGGCGGCCAAGGAAGCCGCCGCCGCCGCCCAGGCCCAGTCGGATTTCGCCCAGGTACTGGCCGACCGGCTGGTGGTGATCGATCATGCCACCAAGGCCCAAACCGCCGCGACCGGCGGCGATACCTATACCGCCACTTACGAACTGGCTCTGGCCAAGGCTGCCCTGACCCAGCTGACCACGGATGCCGCCAAGGTCACCGCCGATGGCAGCGGGCAGGGAAGTGAGGCGCTGGCCTGGGTCACCGCCCTGACCACGGCCAACGACAAGAGCAGCGTGACCCCCGTCACCGATGCCAATGCCAAGTACAGCACCGCCGAAGCCCTCGTTAACGGCCTTAACGACACCAATGCAGCCGGCTGGAGCGATGGCTCGCTGATCACCGCTCGCGGCCTGAAGGACGCCGCCCTGGCCAGTGATACCGCCCTGCTGCCCGGTCTCAAGGCCTTGGCCGAAGCGGCCATTACCTCTGCCCATCAGGCGCTGCTCAATATCGAGACGCCGCTGGTCAACGCGGCGTCCGCCGAGGCGGCCTTTACCGTACAGGCCGGCGGCCTGCTGGACGTTGTGACCAATTACCTCAACGCTGCCAAGGCGTTGATCACCACCATGCCGACCGATTGGACCGCCGATCAGGCCTATTCCGCCCTGACCGCCGCGTCGGCCGCGGGTTTGACCGGCAAGGTGCTGGATCTTTACAACGCGCTGCAGCAGGCGGACGCCAGCGCCAATCCCCTGGTGGTTCTCTGGCACGACGCGGTGGCGGACATCCAGGCCGGCTATGCCGCCGCCAAGGCCGATTACGAAACCGCCGCCCAGGCTTTGACCGATGCCCGCACTGCCTACCAGACGGCACAGGCAGCCTCGGTCACCGCCGCCAGCAACTACGCCACCCAGCAAGATACCGTTGCTACGGACTCGGCCCTGGACGGTTCCGCCATTGGTGCCGAGCGCGCCGGCGAGGCGGCCTGGCAGGCCAAGTTGGAGGCCATCGCCAGCGCAGCTCTGACCACGGTCAATTCCGCCCTGACCTCCGCCACCTCCGCCGCCGGCCGCGCCACCGCCGACGCGGCCACCGCCTTGGCCAATGCCTCGGCCACCGGCTTCAATGCGGCGTCGGCGGCCAAACTGGCCGCAGACGCCGAAGTAACCTCGGCTTTGAGCGCCCAGACCTCGGCGGCCAACGCGGTCACCGACGCTCTGAAGGTTCTCCATTCCCTGGGCATCGGTACCGACGGCAATGCCTGGACCGGCGTCGATGCCAACGTGACCCAGGGCCTGCCGTCCAACTTCACCAGCGCTCTCAGCACCAATCAGGCGGCGGTGACAGCCGCGCGCCAATCCGCCTTGGGGACCTATCAGCAGGCAACCGCGGTCAAGGCCCAGGTCGACCAGCAGGTGGCGGTGGCACAGCAGGAAGACGCCATCGCCATTCAGGCCATGACCCAGGCCCAGGCGCTGAAGCAGCAGCTCGATCAGGCCAATGCCGCTTCGGTGGCGGACGCGCAGGGATATGCCGCCACCGCCGATGCCAGCGCCCATACATCGGCCAAATCGGCTGCCGATGCCGCAACCGCCGCCGCCGCGTCCCGCGATGCCATCAAGGCGGTGCTGGACGCCCTGAACGCCGCGACTCCGCCGAGCAACGTCACGGGGGCCGCGCTGGCCACCTACAATGCCACCAAGGCGTCGCTGATCAGCGCCGTCCAGGGCTACTATTCCACGGCGGCCAGCGCCGCCGATGATGCCACAAACGCCAGCGCCACCGCCGGTGCCAAGGTGGGCCTGGCCGATACCGCCAAGGCCGCCGCCGACCTCGACGTCGACCTGACCTCGGCCAAGAGCCATTCGTCCGCCGCCGCCGCCGCCGCCGCCGATGCCAGCGCCCAGGCCACCACGGCCAATGCCAAGGCCAGCACCGCCGCCGCGCAGTTGCTGCTGGCGGCCAACGCCAAGGCGACCCTGACCCTGGCCGCGTCCGAGGCCTCGGCGGCCCAGGTGCGGGCCGACGACGTGGCCGCCGCCCTGGCCGCCAAGACCGACGTTCACGCCATCGTTAACTCCTCCACCGCGGCGACCAGCGGCACCTTGGTGGATATGAAGACGGCCATCGAGGCGAAGTACAGCGCCCTGGTCGCCAAGCTGGGTAACGTGAACAGCACCGACCTCGGCACGCTCTACGGCATGTGGAATGCCGCCAAGGCCGCCAAGGACGCAGCCCTGGCCGATGCCACGGCCAGCCCCGCCGCCCAGTCCGCCTATGACGCCGCCCTGGCGGCCTACAACACCATCAATACCGCGCTGGGCAATGCCTCGACGGTCGGGACGGCGCTCTATGCCAAGAGCCAGATGGAGACCATCCAGGCCGCCCTGGCCACCCAGATCACCAATGCTCAGACGGCCTTTGCCGCCGTGGATTCGGCCTATGACGCGGCCGTGGCCGCCCAGGCCGCCAAAAGCTCCACCGCCACCGCTCTGGCCCAGGCCATTCAGGCCGACCAAGCGGCGCAATCGGCGCTGAGCAAGGTGACCGCCGCCAGCGATTCGGCGACCACCCAGGCATCGGGCTTCGATAAGCAACTGCAGGTGGTCAAGGACAATATCGCCGCGGCGCTGAATAATGCCGCCAAGGCCGACGACTTGGCCGCCGCCGCCGATGTCTCGGCTGCCCAGACCTTGGCCGCCGCCGCGGCCACCGCGGCCGCCGACGCGCGGAGCCACTCCACTGATTCCAGCTCGGTGGTGCGTGCGTCGACCCAGGCCGATTACAATACGGTCGTGGCCAAGTTGGGCTCGGTCGCCGCCGCCTTCGACGACGTGATTGTCCAGGTGGGCCAAGGGCTCGGTCTGGCCGGGTCCTCGGTGCTGGGGACGCCGGCGGCCGTTCTGACCGCCCTTAGCACCGTCAAGGCCGATGCCGTCGCCTATCAGGGCGCGCTGCAGGCTTATGCCAGTACGGCCAGCGCCGCCAATCTGGCCAGCGTCACCAGCACCCTGGCCAAGCTGAACACCGATCTCGCCGCCGCCCAGGCGGCCATTAACACCGCCAATGCCACCACCAACGCGGTGGGTGTCGCCGCCAGCGAAACTTTCCGTGCCGAGCAGTTGGTGGTGACCGCCGGCAATTCCTATCTTCAGGCGATCCAGTCCAAAAACGATGCCGCCGCCGCCCTGAGTCTGTCCCAGACCTATAATCCCGCCACACAGATCGCCTATTGGAAGTCGGTCTATGACGCGGCGCTGCAGACGGTGCTGGATTCCAAGACCGCCGCCGCAGCGGCCTTCGCCACCGGTGTCGCCGCCCAGGCCAAGGCCGCAGCCGCCGGAGCCGATGCTAACAATTACCTGACCAATATCTTGCCGGCTCTGCCCCACGGTGCCACCGATTCCGCCGGCAAGGCGCTGGCGGCAGCGACCCAGGCGGCGGCCAAGGCCTTGTCGGCGCTGGGTACCAATGCCGATCTGGCCACGGCCAACACCATCTATGGTCAGAAGCTGGCGGTCGACAACGCCTATACGGCCGCAGCCGGTATTGCCTTCAACTCCGCGGACGTGGCCACGGCCCAGGCTGCGGCCCAGGCCGTGGCGGCTCAGGCCACCAATGCCGCCAATGCGTCGAGCCTCGTGCAGCAGTTGACCACACTGGTTAGCCAGGTGTCCAATACCGCCGTCGCCCAGGACAATACCATCCACAACCTGGGATTGCAGTATTCGACGCCGACGGCCGTGGCGGATTCCGTCTATACCCAGGCGGGTGCCCACACCTTCGACGTGCTGGCCAACGACAAGCGGGGCGGCGACAATACATCCCTGACCACCCTTGCCGGCTACACCCTGACGGCGGGCACCGCCGCTCACGGCTCGGTGTCCGTGGTCACCGTCGGCGGCCATCAGCAGATCCAGTATACCGCCACCGCCGGCTATACGGGCAAAGACAGCTTCAGCTACACGGTCAGCTATACCGACGCCACCACCGCCACCACGGTCAGCGCCAATGCCGCTGTGTCGGTGGTGGTCGAGGGCGCTGCCATCACCGTGCCGTCATCGCTCACCATCTTGGAGAACGCCAGCGCCAGCTTCAGTCTGGCGGTCAGCGACGGCAATACCCACGAGACGGTGGATCAGGTGGTGATTTCCGGCGCGCCGTCGGGATCGGTCCTCAAGGTCGGCTCGACGGTGATTACCGCCGTCGGCAACAACTTCACCCTGACCGCCGGGCAGGCTGCCAGTGCCACCATCACGGTGATTCCGCCTACCGATTACAGCGGCCAGATCGTGCTGACGGTTACCGCCACCGCCAACAATACCGATGACGGCGGCACCATCCTCGGTGTCGATACCAGCAAGCAGGTGACGTTGACCGTTACCCCGGTCACCCAGGGTGCGACCATCACCGCGCCGACCACGCTCAGTGGGTTGGAGAATCAGGCGTTTGACCTGGCGCTCAACGTGGCTGACACCCATACGGGCGAGGCCGTTTCCTCGGTCAGCATCAGCGGCTTCCAGACTGGCTCCACGGTGGTTCTGAGCGGTCAGACCCTGACGCCCAGCGCCAGTGGTGTCCTCACCCTGACGGCGGCCCAGGCGGCCAATGCCACGCTGTCGGTCAGGATGCCGCAGAACTGGTACGGCGACCGCACCTTGCTGATCTCTGCCACGGCGCAGAACGGTACGGCCGCGGCGGTGACCACCAATCAGGCGGTCAGTATTCATGTGGACGTCACCGCCCTGTCGGTCGCCGACGCTCTGACGGTCGCGGCGGGCAGCGGCCATACCCGTGTCTCCGACACGGCCGCCCATATCGCCGCGGCCGGGATTGCCACCCTGCAGAGCCACGGCATCACGTCGTTCGTGGTCACCGACAGCGGGACTCTGCCTATAACCGCGGTTCAGGGCCTGACTCTGTCTTTCAGCACCACGGGCGGCGGCCATATCCAGGTTGTCGATACGCCAGCCAACGTCAACACCGCCACCATCGCCGCCCTGGCCGCCCACGGTATCACCGAGATTGCCCTGTCCAATTCGGGCACGGTCTCTCTGACCTCGGGCAGCGGCAGCGCCAGCCTGATCGGCGGCAGCGGCAATGACACCTATGTGGCGGCGGCCACCGCGTCGGGCACCCTGACCATCATCGATACCGCCGGCAGCAACATTCTGGATGGCTCCAAGGTCGGCGATGCGGGGTTCAAGGGCGCCCGCCAGGTGGGCAACGATCTGGTCATCGATCTTTCCGCCAATGCTGGCGGCGGCCAACTGGTGGTGAAGGACCAGTATGCGGGGACCGGGGCCGGAATCGGCAGCATATTGACGGGCTCGACCCATTCGCCCTCGTCCGCGGTGGCCACCTCACTGACGGGGGGAACGCTGACGGGGAGCATTGGCGACGACATCTTCGCCTATAATGCCGCCGTCACCACCATGGTCGGCAATGGCGGAGAGGATACCTTCTTCGCCGGGGGCGCGAACCAGACCATTACCGGCGACAGCCTGGCTGGCGGCAAGGTCAGCTTCGTCTATGCCGCCGGACCGGTGACGGCCTCGCTGGTCGGCGGCGTGGCCACTCTTACCGGCGGTACGGCCACCTATACCGACACCCTGACCTATATCACGGAGTTGGAGGGCTCGAACTTCGCCGATGTGCTGTCCGGCGCGGCCAGCGGCCAGTCGGGTCTGGAAGGCGGGGCGGGCAGCGATACCCTGACCGGCGGCACAGGCTTTGTCACTGCCAGCTACAAGCATGCGGCCGCCGGAATCATCGCCAATCTGAGCGGCAGCAGCTATCTGGGCGTGGCCGCCGGCAAGGCGGTGGACAGCTATTACGTCAATGGGACGCTCACCGCCGGAACCGACACCCTGGTCAATATCCAGGGTGTGCGCGGGTCCAGCTTCGCCGATCACATCAAGGGTGGCGACACGGCGGCCTATTACGACATCGTTGGCGGTGGCGGCGCCGACGTGCTGGTGGCGGGCAATTCCGCCGTCAACTTCCGGGTCAGCACCACCGATGGCGCCACGGTGACCGGCGGTGCCGGCATCGACAGCATCGCCTTCGATGACTTCACTTCGGGCACCCTGAACAACGCCACGGCCTTCGCCCATGTCACGGGAGTGGAGACCCTGCGGCTGTCGGGAGGGTCGCTCAGCCAGGCGGTCAATCTCGACTCGACCGGCAATGTGGCGTCCATCACCCGGGTGGATGCCTCGGGCGATACCGGCGACCTTCTGGTGAACGCGGCGTCGCGCACCGGCGCGGTGACCGTCGCGTCTGGTTCGGGGGCTGATACCCTGGTCGGCGGCTCGGGCAACGACGTGCTCAGCGGCGGCAGCGGGGCCGACACCTTCACCGGCGGCCTGGGCAACGACATCATCAACGGCGGTTCGGGCGCCGACAAGGCGATCTTCAGCGGCGCCGCCGCCGATTACCGCATCTCCATGACCAACGGCACCGTGACGGTGGTCGACACCAATCCTACCCTGAACGGCAATGACGGCACCGATACTCTGTCGGGCATCGAGACGCTGCAGTTCAGCGACCGCAGCTTTACGCTCGGTTCCGGGTCGGGGCAATCGGCCGGCGGCGGGCTGGCGCTGGTGGGGGCCGCCGGATCGGGCATCTCCCTGGTCGACAGCCATACGGCGCATGTGACCCTGGAGGTGTGGGTCAAGTTCAACACCCTGCCGACATCGGGCCTGCCGGGCAATGTCTTCGGGCGGACCAACGCCTGGAATAACGCCACCCAGATGGAAGATACCGTGGGCGGCTATACCTATACCGTCGCGGTCGACCCCACCACTCACACGCTGATTTCCTACGTCGCCGGTGGCGGCTCTTCGACCGGCAGCCAGGTCGTTCAGGCCGGGCAGTGGTACCACATCACCCAGACCGTGGATTACCTGGGGGTCTCGCAGCTCTACGTGAACGGTGTCGCCGACGGCGCGGCCCTCTCGGTTCCCAACAACTATACGGACGAAGTCAACGTCATCTTCGGCAGCGCGCATCACACCATGGCGCCGATGGACAGCGAATACGGCCCCATCGCCATCTGGGACAGCGCGCGCAGCCCGACGCAGATTCAGGCGGACATGGCCTCGACCCTGGTTCCGACCACCGGACTGGTGGGCCTGTGGAACCCGGCCACCGCCTCGGGCGGCATCATCCCGGACCTTTCGGGCAGCAACAATTCCGCCTTCACCAGTAACGCCACGGTGGTGGCGCCGGCGCTGCAGGCGCTGAACGGTTCGGCCCTGGCCGATACGCTGGATGTGGGCGGCGGCTTTGTCTCCATCAACGCGGGCGATGGCAACGACGTCATCAAGATGAGTGCCGCCGATCTGGCGGCGGCCACCACGGTGATCGGCGGGCAGGGTACGGACCGTCTGACTCTGTCGGGGATCGGCGTGATCAGCCCGACCGACCAGGCCAAGCTCAGCGGCATCGAGGAACTGGCGCTGACCGGGGCGGGCAACCTGGGGCTGTCCCTGGTGGGCGGTTCTGGGCTGTCCACCATCGACGCCAGTACCAACAGCGGGACGGTGTCGTTGGATGCCTCGGCGGTGTCGTCCGGGGTCACTCTGTTGGCCGGTACCGGCACCACCAGCATGATGGGCGGTGCCGGCACGGACACCATTAGCCTGCAGATGGCCGAGGGCGCCGCGACCTTCAATGGTTCGGGCGGCAGCCTCTCCATCACCGGCGGCGGTTCGGCCTATCTCTACGGCGTCGAGCAGGTGGCGTTCAGTGATGCCAAGACTGTTTCCGTGGACAACAAAGGCGGCTATCTGACCCTGACGGGCGGCACCGGTGCCGATGTCATCAACGTGGGCAGCGGCATCTCCAGCGTCCTTGGCGGCGCGGGCAACGATACCCTGACCGCGACGGGAACGTCGTCGGTTACCACCCTTGACGGCGGATCAGGGTCGGACACCCTGACCGGCGGGGCGGGCAACGACATCTTCATCCTGTCCGATTTCAGCAGCACCGATTCTGTGAATGGCGGAGCGGGCAACGACGTTCTGAGGCTGACCTTCACCACCACCGGCGTGGTGGCTGACAGCGCGTTCACCAATATTCATGGCGTTGAAGTGCTGACACTGGCGGCCTCGGGCGCGCCGCTGTCCGTCGCCATGGGCACGGTGTCGTCGGGGGCCGGGTTCAGCATCCTGGACGCCTTGAACACCGATGCCGGTGTTGCCGTCGACGCCACCGGCCGCGGCGCGCCTTTGACCGTCATCGGTGGCTTCGGCGCCGATACCTTCACCGGCGGCTCGGGCAACGATGTCTTTGACGGCGGTTTCGGCGCGGATCAGGCGAGGTTCCACGGCAATCTGGACGGTTACCGCATTTCCACCGGCACGGGTGGCGTCACGGTCACCGACATCAACACCGTCGGCGGCAACGACGGCACCGATACCCTGAGCGGCGTCGAGACCCTGGTCTTTGCCGATCGCACCCTGACGCTGAGCGGCACGGTCGGGGCATTGGGCACCTTTGTGCCGACCGGCGCGCCCGTGACGGTTAATACCGTCCTGCCCAACAACCAGACGGATGCCAAGATCGCCCTTCTGCCCGATGGCGGCTATGTGGTGACCTGGCAGGGCTATGACGGCGGCGCTGGCGTGTTCGCCCAGCGCTTCAATTCCGCCGGCACTCCGATCGGTAGCGAATTCGCGGTCAACACGACCATCAACGGCGACCAGTATGGTCAGCAGGTGGCCGTCCTGAGCAACGGCAGCTTCGTCATCCTGTGGCACAGCGATGGCCAGGACGGCAGCAACTGGGGCACGATCGGGCGGGTCTTCCCCTCGACCTGGCCGACCAGCGGCACCCCCGGTGCCGAGTTCGTGGTTCCCTCCACCACCGTCGGCTATCAGGCCTGGCCGGTGGTGACCGCGACGCCGAACGGCGGCTTTTTCGCCGCCTGGGAGAGCGACCAGTCCGGTGGCACCGCCCTGGGGAGCAATTACCCCTTCGGTCGCATGTTCAATGCGGACGGTACCCCGGCCGGCGCGGAAATCCGGCTTTCCTCCAGCCACGATGTCTGGGGCAGCGGCTATGGCATGAATGCCGCCGTGGCTCTGCCCGGTGGCGATGTGGTGGTGCTGTGGACCGGTTTGAGCAGCAGCGACGTTTTCGGCCAGCGCATCAGCGCGGCGGGGACGCTGTTGGGCGAGTTCACGGTCAACGCCACCACCAGCGGCGCCCAGGCGGGGGCCACCATGGCCCCCTTGGCCGGCGGCGGTTTCGTGGTGCTGTGGCACAGCCAGGGCCAGGACAACGCCGACGGCAATTGGGGCACCTACGGGCGGATTTTCCCCGCTGGCTACCCCGCCAGCGGCACGGCGGGGACCGAGTTCCTGGTCACCACCGTCACGGCCGGCTACCAGGCCTGGCCGTCGGTGGTCGCCCTGGCCGACGGGGGCTTCCTGGCGGTGTGGGACGACGACACGGCCGTGTCGGGTACCCGCGTGATCATGGGGCGGCGTTTCGATTCCCAGGGCCAGCAGACCCAGGCCGACTTCGCGATCGGCGCCGGCGCGGCCGGCGGCGACAGCCATCCCTCCGCCACCCTGCTGTCCGATGGCAGCGTCGAAGTGGTGTGGCAGGCCGATGACGGCTCGGGCATGGGAGTTTTCTCCCAGAGGATTGCCCTCACCGGCTACAGCGCCAGCACCACCGCGTTGAACGGCACCGTCGCCGCCGACACCCTGGATGTGGGCAGCGGCTTTGCCACCATCGACGCGGGTGACGGCAACGACATCGTGAAGATGAATGTCGTCGATCTGAGTCAGGCCGCCACGGTGATCGGCGGCCTGGGCACCGACAAGCTCGTCCTGTCGGGTACCGGGGCCGCCAGTCTGTCCAAGCTGAGCGGCGTGGAGAGCGTCGAACTGACCGGTTCGGGTGCCGTGGCCCTGTCCCTGGGGGCGGGGAGCGGGGTGTCCACCCTGGACGCCAGTGCTTCCACCGGCTCGCTCGCCCTGGACGCTTCGGCGGCGACCGGTGCACTCAATGTAATCGCCGGCAGCGGTGCCACCAGCCTGTTGGGCGGCGTCGGCAACGACACCTTCACCGGCGGGTCCGGCAACGATCTGTTCAATGGCGGCACGGGCACCGATACGGCGAAGTTCCACGGCAACGCCGCCGGGTACAGCATCCGCGCCGCCAGTGGTGGCGTCGTCGTCCAGGACACCAATACCGTCGACGGCAATGACGGCACCGATTCCCTGGCCGGTGTCGAGACCCTGGTCTTCGCCGACCGGACTCTGACTCTGAGCGGCAGCTCCCTGTCGCCGGTCGCCACGGTCGGAACGGCCACACAGGTCAACGTGATGGATGCCGGCAACCAGGCGCCGAATGCCATCACGGCCTTGGCCGATGGCGGCTATCTGGTCAGCTGGCAATCCCTGGATCAGGATGCGGTCGGCAATTGGGGCAATATCGCCCAGCGCTACAACGCCGCCGGCAACAAGGTCGGCGCCGAGTTCGTGGTCAACGGCACCGTCGCCGGCGAGCAATGGGCGGCGCAACTGGCGCAACTGGCCGATGGCCGCATCGTCGCGGTCTGGCACAGCAACGGGCAGGCCGGCAATCCCGATTGGGGCGTCTACGGACGGGTGTTCCCGGCCGATTATCCCACCAGCGGCACGCCGGGCACCGAATTCCTGGTGACCGCCAACGGCAGCGTCAGCACCACGCTTGGTTACCAGGCCTGGCCGGTGGTCACTGCAACGTCGGATGGCGGCTTCTTCGTCGCCTGGCAAAGCGAGTATTCCGGCACCACCTTCCTCGGCAGCCACTACACGTTCGGCCAGCGCTACAACGCCGCCGGAGTCGCCGTCGGCAACCAGGTCCAGCTTTCCACCGTGGTGACCGGCGAACCGCTCGGTGGCCTCTGCGCTTTGGCCGATGGCTCGGTGGTGGCGGTCTGGCACTCCAATGACGCCAACAGCTGGGGGGTCTTTGGCCGGAAGATCGACGCCTCCGGAAATATGTCGGCGGAATTCCAGCTCAACAGCTTCACCACGGGTGACCAGTCCGGTGTATCCATTGCCGCCCTTTCCGGCGGAGGTTTCGTCGCCACCTGGCACAGTTCCGGCCAAGACGGCGCCAATTACGGGGTGTATGGGCGGGTCTACGGCGCCAACGGCACGCCATTGACCAATGCCGAATTCCAGGTCAGCAACACGAACGGCATCTGGCACGGCTACCCCGCCGTCACCGCGCTGCCGGATGGCGGCTTCCTGGCCGTGTGGGAGCAGAGCGCGGGCGGTGCCGTTCCCCACAGCCATTGGGGCCAGCGGTTCGATGCCTCCGGCGGCAAGATCGGCACGGAATTCCAGATCTCCGCCACCGGCTATACCGGCGATACGCAGCCGCAGATTGCGACCCTGGCCAACGGCGACGTGGTCGTCACCTATGTGGGAACGGGGACGTCGGGCGACGACGTATTCCGCCAGGTCATCGACCTCAGCTATGACAGCGTGGTTCTGACCGGGACGTCGGCGGCCGATACCCTCAATGTCGGCGACGGCATCGCCTCCGTCGACGGCGGGGCCGGCAACGACATCATCACCACCACCAGCGGCGGCGGCGTCACCTTGAACGGCGGCGCGGGCTCCGACACCTTGACGGGCGGTACCGGCAACGACACCTTCATTCTGTCCGATATCAGCAGCGCCGATTCGGTGAATGGCGGGGCGGGCAAGGACATCCTCAGCCTGAACTTCACCTCGGGTGGAGTGGTGGTTGATTCCGCCTTCACCAATGTGGGGAACGTCGAGACCCTGATGCTGGGCGTGTCTGGGTCGCCTCTGTCGCTGACCATGGGGCCGCTGGCCTCGGGCTCGGGCATCACCACCGTGGACGCCCATCTGTCCACGGCCAATGTGACGCTGAGTGCTCTGGCCGATTCCGCGGTGCAGACCCTGATCGGCGGCATGGCCAACGATACCCTGATTGCCGGGGCCGGCGGCGACGTGCTGACTGGCAATGCCGGCGCCGACACTTTCGTCTTCAGCGCCGGAACTGTGTCCACCCAGGCCGCTCCGGCGGTGATCACCGATTTCGCCACGGGTCTTGACCATGTGGACCTGTCGGCGGCCGGCGGGCTGGCCTATGCCCCCAGCATCGCCTGGATGGGATCGGTCGAGAATTCGGCCGCCATGGTCTCCAGCCTTGGCCAGAACGTGGTCGGCTTCTTCACCGACGGCACCGATGGCTGGCTGGCGGTGGGCGGCTCGACCCTCAACGGAACCGTGATCAAGCTGGCCGGCGTGACCACCGCGCCGGCCCAATCCGACATCACCGGGGCTTCGAGCCTCTATGTCGCGCCGGCTCCCACCGTGGTCGCCGAGACGGCGGCCGTCCGCTTCAGCGGCGCCAACAACATCCACACCACCACCAATGTCAGCACGGCCATCGACAACGTGACCCTGGAGGCCTGGGTCAAGTGGGACGGCACCAACAGCGGCGGCGCCCAGTTCATCGCCTATAACGGCAATGCCTCGTACAGCGGTTATGGCCTGTACGTGGACAGCGCCAGCGGCCACCTCGGCGTCATGGCCGGCAGCAACACCGTGACTGTTTCGTCGACCGCCATCCTGACCGCCGGGCAGTGGCAGCATGTGGCCCTGACCCGCTCCAGCGGGGTGTTCAGCGTCGATATCGACGGCACCAGCTACAGCTTCCCCAACGGCACGCTCGGAGTCAGCCAGATTTCCGGCAACGCCTATCCCGGCACCACCATCATCGGCCATGCCGGGGACGGCGGGACCGAGGGCTTCCGGGGCGAAATCGCCGATGTCCGGCTCTGGAACACGGTGCGCAGCAGCGCCGAGATCGCGGCGAACGCCCATCGCGTCATCACCTCCAGCGATCCCGATTGGAGCGCGCTGGCCGCCAACTGGACTCTGGGCCAGGGCACGGGGACCGTGGCGACGGATTCGTCGAGCTATGCCCGCGACGCCACCCTCAGCGCCACGGGTGGCCTGCCGGTCTGGGCCGACGACCGCGTCGCCATGATGGACCAAAATATCGAGGGCCGGCTGCTGTTCAGCTCGCCGCTGCCGCTGACCCTGACCGTCGGCACCGGGGCGCTGGCGCCCCAGCATGGCACGGTCCTGCTCAATACGAATACCGGCCGGTGGGTCTATGATCCCGATCCCGCCTTTACCGGGCACGACAAGTTCGTCGTTCAGGCCGATGACGGCCATGGCGGCATCACCACTCAGACCATTTCGGTCGCGGTGAGCAATTCCGGGGTGTTCAATCAGAGCCCGGTCTCGGGCGGGACACTCCTGCTCGAGGGCAGCTATGGCATGACCCTCAGCCAGAGCGCCGCGACCACCGACCCCGATGGCGACAGTCTGAGCTATTCCATCGTCGGCGGCAGCCTGACCGCCCACGGCACGGCCACCGTCAACGGCTCGGGCATGGTCAGCTACACCGGCAACACCGGCTTCGGCGGCAGCGAGACCCTCACGCTGCGGACCAGCGACGGATTCGGCGGCACCACCGATCGCACCGTCGTCGTGCATATCAATGACGCTCCGGCCCTGACCCAGGCTGGCACGCTGACGGCCAGCTATGACTTCAACGCCCTGAATGCCGGAACTATCGGTGGCCAGGACGGCTGGGTGAGCAATCGCGCCACCGACAACGCCATCGCCACGGTATCGTCCTCGGGCGCCTATGTGGGGTCGAAGGCCTTCACCAATGCGCTCATCGGCGGCAATCAGGATGTGGAGATTTCCCGTTTGTCGGGTGGCGGATTCGTCATTCCGACCCTGGTCAACGGCGGGACTCTGACCCTCGAATACGACTTTACGCCCACCTATTGGGGCAGTTTCATGCGGATCGGCGCCGATCTGGACGGCGACGGCAATATCCTGGCGACATCTTCGAACCACCTCACGACCCTCGACGCCAACGAGGGCGCCATTGGGGTTGAATACAATCTGGTCAACCAGCAGGCCATCCTGCGCCTGGCCGATGGTTCGACTCAGGTCGCCAGCCTCAACCTGACCGGGGCGTGGGAGCGGTTCCAGATCGTGCTGGATACCAACGCCTATGGTGGGCAGGGCTCCATCAGCCTCTACTACAAGGATCTGACCAACTCGGGCGCCTGGACGCAGGTCACCGGGCTGCAGAACCTCAACGCCAATCTGCTGTGGACCGGCACCACGGCCCAGAACGCCTCATTGTGGAACGGCATCCTGTATCATGCCGAGGCCGACGCCTCGATGCTGGACAACATCTCCGTCTCGGTGAGCGGTCCGCCGGTGCTCAAGACCATCGTCGAGGATGTCTCCGAAGCGGCCAATACCGGGACCCTGGTGTCCGATCTGGTGGCTGGGCATTACGTGGACACTTCCATCGTGGCGGGCGGCATGGGCATCGCCGTCACCAATGCCAATTCGACCTCCGGCAAGTGGCAGTTCAACCTGAACGGCGGCGGTGGCTGGGTCGATATCGACACCAACGTGAACTCGGTCAATGCCCTGGTCCTGGCGGCCAGCGCCAAGGTCCGCTTCTGGCCCCACGACAATTTCAACGGCAACGTTTTCCTAGACTTCCGGGCTTGGGACGGCACCGATGGCGCCACCAGCGGCACCGTGGTCAACACCAATGTCGGCAGTTCGGCCTATAGCGCCTATTCCACGTCCCAGGCCACCGGCACGCTGACCATCACCTCCGTCCAGGACGTGCCCGTATGGCAGGGCCTGATGACCGGGACCTCCACCGTGACCTCGTTCTCGGTGGCCAATGGCAGCATGGTCAGCGGCACCTTGATGGCTACTGACGGCGATATCAGCGATATGCTGACATATTCGCTGTCGGGCTCGACCCGGACGGCGCACGGCACGGTCAGCGTGACGGGGTCCAGTCTGAACTACCAGGCCGATACCGGCTATGTGGGCGCCGACACCTTCACCGTGAACGTCGATGACGGCCAGGGCCATGTGGTGGCTCAGTCCTTCACGGCCAACATGGGCTATGACGCCCATGGCATCGCCCTGGCGCTGCCGACCCTGTCGGTAGCTCAGTCGGGGACCATTACCCTGAACGAGGCCTATCTGAATCCCAATCCCAGTATTCAGGTGGGCGATTCCAAACTGGTCTACACGGTCGGTTCCCTGGCCCATCAGGGCACCCTGATGAAGGGGACCACGGTGCTGGGTACCGGGGCGACCTTCACCCAGGCCGATGTCGCCGCCGACATCATCAAGTTCGTGGCGGCGGGCACCACGGGTCCCGATGCTTTCAACTTCACCCTGAGCGACGGCATCGGCGGCACGATGACCGGCATGAACACCATGTCGTTTACGGTGGGTGTCAGCAATACCGGGCCGACTCTGACCGTGGGCACCGCCTTCATTACGTCCCAGGGCTCGGTCACCAGCATCATGGGCGGGGCCTCGGGGTTGCAGGGCACCGATACCGAGAGCGCCTTCGCCAACCAGCTCAGCTACATCATTTCCGACCTGCCCGATTACGGCGCCCTGGTGATCAATGGCCGGGTGCTGGCGGTGGGGGATGCCGTCAATGCGTCCGACCTCAACATGGGCGGCACCATGGGGCTGCGGTATTTCAACGACGGCTCGACCCACACGTCGGACTCGTTCCAGGTGCAGTTGAGCGACGGTCAGACCCTGTCGGCGCTCCAGACCGTTTCCATCGCCGTGCAGCCGGTCAATCAGGCCCCGGTGGCCGGGGCGGGGTCGGGCTATGCTCTCTATGCCACCGGCAGCACCGCCAGCACGGTGACGGTCAACGACAGCATGGGCAAGCTGGCCTTCGCCGATGCCGTGACCCTGGAAGCCTGGGTCAAGCCCTTGGCCTCCGAGACCAGCGGCCAGCTTCACGCCGTGGTCGCCCGCGGCACCACCGGCGGCAGCGTCGAATACGGCCTGTTCGTCAAGGAAGTGTCGGGCAGCCCGGGAACCTTCACCCTGGCGGTGGTGGTCGGTGGCGCCGAGGTGACGCTGGCTGGTACGCCCGCCACCTTCACGGGAACTTGGCACCATGTGGCGGCCAGCATCAGCAGCTCGGGCGCCGTCACCCTGTATCTGGACGGAGCGTCCTACGCCAGCGGCACCATCGCGACCGCGCCCCTGGCGGTAACCGATACCGGCACGCTGGGCCTGGGCGCGTCCATCGGCACCACGGGCAATGCCCTGAACGGCCTGCTGGACGACGTGCGGGTGTGGCACGGCGTGCGCACCCAGGCGGAAATCGCCGCCAATATGAGCGCCACGCTGCATGGTTACGAGGCCGGCCTGTCCGGCTACTGGCGCTTCGACGGCCTGCAGACCAATCCGGTGGATGGCAGCGTCAACGGGCTG
Organism: Paramagnetospirillum magneticum AMB-1; assembly: GCF_000009985.1. Lineage (GTDB taxonomy): Bacteria > Pseudomonadota > Alphaproteobacteria > Rhodospirillales > Magnetospirillaceae > Phaeospirillum > Phaeospirillum magneticum. The sequence goes on along the minus strand of NC_007626.1, from coordinate 3,729,638 downwards.
ATGAGCACGAGCGGCGGCAATGTCGCCTATACCTTCTCCGAGCGCGCGGCCCCGACCTTCACGCTGAATACCGACGGGACCCTGAGCGGCACCCTGACCGGCAGCGACGTGGAAGGCGGCGCGCTGACCTATGCCCTGTACAACACCGGCACCATCAGTGGCCAACCTAGCCACGGCGTGCTGACCCTGGGCACCAACGGCGCCTTCACCTATACGCCGGATTACGGCTTCTACGGCACCGACACCATCAAGTACACCGTCAGCGACGGCAGCCTGACCTCCACGCCGGCGGTCGCCAAGCTGGTGGTGCAGAGCCCCGGCCATGCACCCGTGCTGGGCGGCCTGTCGGCCAACAACAGCGCCGTCTACCTGAACGGCGGCACCGGCTTCGCCGCGACATCGTCCTTGTCCTCCACCTTGGGCGATTTCTCGCTGGAGGCCTGGATCAACACCCGCGACACCACGACGGGCACCCGGATCATCATCGGCCAGGGCACCACCGCAACCGGCAACGTGGGCACGACCTTCGCCCTGGCCCTGGTGGACGGCAAGCTGACCTTCCTGTCGCCCGACACCTATTCGGGGGCCATGTGGTCGCTGCAAAGCGCCAGCAGCTATAATGACGGCGCGTGGCACCACGTGGCCGTGGTGCGCGAAGGCGGCGTCTACAAGCTCTATGCCGACAATCAGCAGATCGACACCGTGTCGGTGGGCACCGTTTCCGCCCAGCCCTCGGCCACCGACCTGATGATCGGGGCCATGCACTATGGCGGGACCGGCACCGTCGACACCAACACGGCCTTCAACGGCCAGATCGACGACGTGCGCGTCTGGAACGTGGCCCGCACCGGCGCCCAGATCGTCAACGGCAAGGGCCTGGAGCCCACCGGGGCCGAGACCGGACTGGTCGGCGCCTGGAACTTCAACAACATTGCGGGCACCGAGCCGGTCTCGTCGCTCAACGCCAACGGCCCCAGCCTGATTCCCATCGGCAATTCCATGCCCTCGCCCACGGATGGGCAGGCCATGCATTTCAACGGCTCCTCATCCGCCGCCGTGGCCTTTGGCGGCACCATCGGGCAGGGCTCGGGGCCGTTGACCTTCGAGGCCTGGATCAAGACCAGCTCGGCCACCAACCAGACCATCGTCTATATCGGCCAGGACGGCGCCAATACGGGGATGTCCCTCTATGTCGCCGCCAACGGCAAACTGGGAATTGGACAGTCGCAGAACGGCGCGATCACCCTGGGCACCGCCAACGTGGCCAACGGGCAATGGCACCATGTGGCCGGCGTCGTCAACGGCAATGGGACCGTCACCTATTATGTGGACGGCCAGCTGGATGGCACGGCCACCATCAACGCCTACAACCTGAGCGGCCCGGTCTATCTGGGCAATTCGGCGGCCCCTGGGACCGCCGCCCAGAACTTCACGGGCGAGATCGCCGACGTGCGGGTGTGGAACACCGCCCGCACCTCCCAGAACATCCTGGCCGACATGGCGCCGGTCTCCTGGAACTCCCAGGCCGGTCTGATCGGCGCCTGGACCATGAGCGAAGGCCAGGTGGTCAACATGGCCGGGCCGGACGCCACGGCGACGGGCAACGTCACGGCTTCGGTGGGGCCCTATGGTTCGGCTCCGGTGGGCAGCGACCACGTCAGCACCTATGCCGGACACGCCATCAGCGGCACGGTATCCATCTTCGACCAGGAGGGCAGCGGCCTCACCCTGAGTCAGACGGGGACGGCCCCGGCCCACGGCACCCTCAGCCTGGGGGCCAACGGCGCCTTCACCTATACGCCGACCAGCGGCTATGTGGGGTCCGATACCTTCACCCTGCAACTGAGCGACGGCACCAGCAGCAGCACCAAGAGCTACACGGTGGACGTGGCCAACCCGATCACCGTGGCCGGGGCGACCGAACGGACCTCGGTGCTGTTCGCCAACGGCACCTCCAAGGCGGCCAGCATCTACCTGCCGGGCGAGGAATTCGCCGGCGGCCAGCTCAGCGTCGAGTTCGACGTCAATCTCGGCAACGCCAACCTTGCCCAGACCCTGTTCAGCCTGGGCGTGGGCGCCAATGCCATGCTGAAGGCGACGGTGAGCGCCTCCGGGGAACTGGGCCTCTATGTCGACCGGGACGCGTCGGGCGCCGGATTCTCCCAGTTCCCGGGGGTGTCCACCATCACCTCGTCGTCCTGGCACCATGTGGCGGTCACCTATGATCACGGCACGGCCAAGATCTACCTGGACGGCTCGCTGTCGGCCACGGTGACGGATACCTCGGGTACGGCCAGCGTCATGTCGTCGCTGAACACCATGACCCTCGGCGCGGAGTTGAACAGCAGCTTCTTCACCAAGGGCATGTTCGACAACCTCAAGATCTGGAACACCAAGCTGAGCGCGGACCAGATCGAGGCCGGGGATATCGACGGCCTGGGAACGGGGACGGGGGCCGGGTTGATCGGCCATTGGACCTTCGATGCCGACCATGGCAACGGCAGCAATAACGACACCAATTACGATGCCTACATGCAGTTGGGCAGCGGCAGCCATGTGGGGACCCCGCCCCTGCGGGCGGCGGTGTTCGGCGACACCCAGGCCGTCGAGCTGGCCGGGGCCAATGCCTCCACCAACGTCACCCACTTCACCGTCGAGGCGAAGATCAATTGGGCCGGCACCTCGCCCGGTGACGGCGGCGTCATCTTCAGCAACGGCGACTGGGGCAGCTCGGGCTATGCCCTGCTGCTCGACAACAGCGGGCGGATCGTCATTCAGGGCAATGGCGTCGGAGCCGCCGTGGTCCAGAACGCCAATCATCAGGATATTCTCGTCGCCGCCAACCAGTGGACCGACATCGCCCTGGTCAATGACAACGGCGCCTGGTCGGTGGTGGTCGACGGGGTGCGCTACACCCACTTCAGCGACGGCAATGGCGCCAACAGCACCACCAGCATCGTTCCCGCCGTCAATAATATCTCGGGTGCCGCCCATACCGGCGAGACGGTGATCGGGGCCGGCTTCGACCAGACCAATCTGAGCGGGGCCTTGGCCTCCACCACCCATTTCCAGGGCCAGATCGCCGAGGTCCGGCTGTGGAACGAAGCCCGTGGGCTTTCCGAGATCGGCGCCGACCAGAACGGCAATCTGTCGGGCCATGAATACGGGCTGGCGGGTTACTGGAAGCTGGACGAGGGCACGGGCACCACCGCCTATGACCTGACTGGCCTGCATAACGGGACCTTCAGCTCGGCTGCCACCTGGGCCACCACGGATCATGCCGATCTGGCGGTCAGCGTCAAGCAAACCCAGGCGTTCAGCTTCGACGGCAGCAGCAAGTACCTGTCGGCGGGCGATGTTCTCGATCCGGGGGCGGACGACTTCACCCTGGAAGCCTGGATCAATCCGACCACCTCGCTGTCCGGCACCCATATGATCGTCGCCAAGGAGGGGGCGGGCTCGACCGAGCCGGGCATGGCGCTTTATCTCAGCGGAGGGGTCCCGACCCTGCGGCTGAACGGTGCCGTGATCCTGCAGGCGGGCAGTGTCACCCTCGACACCTGGAGCCACATCGCGGTGACTCGCGGTGGCGACCAATACACCTTGTACATCAATGGGGTGGCGGTGAAGAGCGTCTCGGCCCTGGATGCCGATATCTCCAACGCCTACGACCTGACCATCGGCGCACGCAGCGATCTGGCCGGCACCGGCCTGGATTCCTCGACCGCCTTCAACGGCCAGATCGCTGACGTGCGGCTGTGGAGCGTCGAGCGCGATGCCCAGAATGTCCATGATTCCATGCCCGGTAATAATGCCGATCACGAAGGGCTTCTGGCCGCCTGGGTCGGGACCGATCTGACCGATGCCACGGGCAATGGTTACGACCTGCTCCTGCCGGCCGGCGTGACCAATGTGGTGCAGACCGCCGCCAGCGGCCTGAACGTCTTCAATGATGGCGTGGACGTGGCACGCAACGGGCAGTATCACGGCATGCTGGTCGCCCATGACGCCACCGGGGCGACGCTCAGCTACAGCGCTACGGGTCTGACCTCGGGCAGCCTGACCGCCCACGGCACCCTGGTGGTGCATTCCGACGGCAGCTTCGTCTATACCCCCAATACCGGCTACGAGGGGATGGACAGCTTTACCCTGACGGCGACCGCCAACGGCGTATCGTCCAGCAAGCTGGTGGCGGTGCGCGTCGACGATCCCACCGAGATTCTGGGCGCCACCCAGCATATGGGGCAACTGGTCCTGGACGGCAGCAACCATGCGGTTGTGACCAACGCCAACCAGCTGGCCTATTTCGGCGGCAACGATTTCACCATGGAGGCCTGGATCGAGCCGACGGCCGCCGCCCTGCTGGGCCACGCCACCATTCTGTCCAAGCAGTTCGGCGATTCCCTGGGCACCGCCCAGATCCGCCTGGAACTGGTGGGGGGCCATCTGCAGTTCGTCGGGGCGGACAGTTCCGCCAGTCCCGCCTATACCCTGCAGGCGTCCAGCGCCCTGGCCGCCGACCAGTGGGCGCATGTGGCGGTGACCCGCTCGGGCGACACCATCACCCTGTTCGTCAACGGCGAGGCCGTGGCGTCGGGCAGCCACACCTTCAGCAATTACTCGCTGTCGTCCAATGCCGACCTGTGGGTCGGCCAGTCGGTGTCCAACAGTGTTGCGGTGAACGGCTTCGAGGGTGCCATCAGCGATGTCCGCCTGTGGAGCTACGGCCGCAATGCCCATGATATGGCGTCCAGCTACAATCAGGTGCTGGACGGCACCGAATCGGGTCTGGTCGGTTACTGGAACGGTGCCGGCGGGGCCACGGACCTGTCGGGCCACGGCCACGACTTCGTGCTGCCCGTCGCCAGCGGCGTGATGCCCATCACCGGAGCCACGTTCGACGGCGCCACGGATTACGTCAAGACCGCCTCGCCCATCAGCCTGACCAGCCATACGGTTTCCGCCTGGATCCGGACCACGGACAATGCCGCCGGCTTGGATGGCGGCATCTTCTCCACCTACAGCCCCGGCGCGACGGCTTGGGCGCAGATGGCCGTCTATGACGGCAAGCTGGCGGCGGAGGTGACCACCAACGGCACCACCGGCAAGTCCTATCTGGGTACCACCAACATCGCCGACGGCCAGTGGCACTACGTCACCTATGCCGTGGACTCCGCCGCCAATACCCTGAAGCTGTATGTGGATGGCGTGCTGGAGAGCACGACCGTCCAATCCGGCTGGAACAGCTCCATTTCGGGCCTGACCATCTCGGCCGGCGCCCAGATCGGCGCCGCGCACGCCACCGACAATTTCTTCACCGGCGATATCGCCGACGTGCAGGTGTGGAACGGCGGCCTGAGCAATACCCAGATCGTCCAGACCATGCGGAACGAGCCGGCCGGCAACGAAAGCAACCTGCTGGCCGCCTGGAACCTCAACGAGGCCAGCGCCGCCGCGACGGTGATCGATGCCCACGGGGCCCTGAACGGTACCGTCTACGGGTCGCTGACCTCGGTCTCGGGCACCATCTCGGTCAGTTCCAGCCCGGCGGTGATGGCCGTCGTCCCCGAGACGGCCCTGCATTTCAACGGCTCGGCCGCCATCAATCTCGGCTCCTCGGTCGGTCAGGGCAACGGCCCGCTGACCTTCGAGGCGTGGATTCGGACCTCCGATACCTCGCAGGCGCAGATGATCTTTACGGCCGGGACCACCAGCACCGGTCAGGGGCTGTGGATCTATTCCGGCGTCGACGGGAAGATTCATCTGACGACGGCTGGCGACGCCGGACCCGTCGCGGGCAACGGCGTGGTGGCCGACGGCCTGTGGCACCATGTGGCCGTGACCTTGAACAATATCGACGCCACCATGGCGGCCTACAGAATCTATGTGGACGGGACCCTGGACGGCACTGGCGTTATCGGCGACTACAACATCGCCGGTGCGGTCAAGCTGGCCACCTCGTACAGCACGTCCACGCCGCAATTCGTCGGCGACATGGCCGAGGCGCGAATCTGGACCACCGCCCTGTCGCAGGTGCAGGTGGTCTCGGCCATGAACATGGAGCAGACCGGAGCCGAGACCGCCCTGGGCGGCTATTGGCGCCTGGACGAAGCCCCGGTGGCCGCCGTGGTGCAGGACGCCACCATCGGCAATCACGACGGCTCCGTGACCGGCGCCCTCACCGTGATCCACAACGACGCGCCCCTCTATGACGATGTGGTCGTCGCCCAGGCGGGCGTTCCCTATCACGGCACCCTGGCGGCCATCGCGCCGGACAGCTCCGGCGGCGTGGTCAACTGGACGGCGGGGACGTCGCCCACCCACGGCACTCTGGTGGTCAACACCGACGGCACCTTCACCTACACGCCCAATACCGGCTGGTACGGCGTCGACAGCTTCAATGTGGTGGCCACCGGCATCGGTGACGGCAATACCACCACCAAGCTGCTGTCCATCCGCACGGAAAGCCCGGTGGAGTTCGTCGGTTCGGGGGCGGCGGGCGGGTCGCTGCAATTCGACGGAACCGGCTATGCCTCGTCCACTGCCGTGATGCTGTCCAACAAGTCGTTTAGTTGGGAGTTCTGGGCCAACAAGGCGGCCGGCTATGTCAACGGCCAGACCCTGCTGAGCCAGGGAACGGCCGGCTCTGGAACGGATCTGTTCGTCGGCTTCGACGCTTCGGGCAATCTCCGCTTCTCGCTGGACGGTCGCAGCGGCGGAACGGCGGTGACCTATCCCGCCAGCGCCGATACGGGGGCCTGGCACCATTGGGCCGGCACCTATGACGCGGTGTCCAACACCTTGACTCTCTATCGCGATGGCGTGGCGGTCGGCAATTCCGCGGCAGCCAGCGATTATTCCGGCAGCGGCAATTTCTATGTGGGCGGCACGCCCGCCGCCGGCGGCAGCTATGTGGGGCAACTGGATCAGGTGCGCCTGTTCGACGATGTCCGCACCCCGCTGGAGATCTGGAAGAACTGGCACCGGACAGAGGAGCTTTCCTCCGATCATCTGATCGCCGAGTGGAACATGGACCGGGTCTACAACGCCAACTCCACCGGCGTGCTGCTGGATAATTCGAGTTACGGTCACGATCTGACCCTGGCGGTCAGCACCGGACTGAACGATTTCAGCGGCAACGGCCATTCCCTGACCCTGCCGGGCGGCGGTGCGAATCTGGCGACGATCGGCGGCCGGACGGCGGTGCAGCTGTCGGCTTCCACCGGAATCAACGTTGCCAACCAATCCGATCTGGCCACCGGCACCGGGGCCTTCACCTATGCGGCCTGGATCCGGGTCGGGTCGGGTGTCACGGTACGCGGCGACATCTTCGACAACGGCGCCGATGGCGTGGGACAGACCGCGTGCTTCTACGTGGAGAACGGCAAGCTTCACTTCGACGGCCAAAGCGTCACGGGACCGCAATCCACCGCTTCGGTGAATGACGGCGCCTGGCACCATGTGGCGGTGACCTATGACGGCGCCGGCCACGCCGTCCTGTACATCGATGGCGGTCCGGACGGGGCGGCCACCCTGTCCCAGAATCTGAATATCGGCGCCGGCGCCGCGGTGATCGGCAATCTGAACTACCAATGGACCCAGATGGCCTTTAACGGCGAAATCTCGGACATGGCGGTGTGGAAGTCGGCGCTGACCCAGACCCAGATTCAGTCGGCCGCCACCCTGGGCGGCAACGAGGTCAGCACCTCCACCCTGGCGGCCGATTGGACGTTCGGGACGGGCGCCGCGCCGGTGAACGTCAACACCATGGGCAAGGTGGCGGACTTCAACGGTTCGACGAGTGTCATTGCTGGCGGCAACAGCAAGATGGATTACTCCGGGGACTTCACCCTGGAGGCCTGGATCCGTCCCGACACCGCCACCGCCCACCAGAGCATTGTGTCGGCCACCTCCTCGCTGGGCGGGAATACCGTCAACCTGTTCAACCTGGAAATCGCCAACGGCCAGCTGGTGTTCTCCATGCAGGGCAATGCCGGCTCCAACGTGGCGTCGCAAGGCCTGACCTTGTCCGGTCCCTCGGCCAGCCTCGGCTTGTGGAGCCACGTGGCGGTCGTCGTGCACAACGATGTGGCGACGCTCTACGTCAACGGCCAGAGCGTCGGCACCTCTTCGGCGTTTATCGGGAGTCGGTTGTCGACGTGGAGCAATTTTGAAATCGGCCATGATGCCAATGTGAGCGGCAGCTATTTCGATGGCCAGATGTCCGATGTCCGGGTGTGGAAGGATGCGCGGACGGCCAGCGAGATCTCGTCCTACATGACCACCCGTGTGAACGGCGAAGACGACAAGCTGGTCGGCAATTGGCGTCTTGACGACATATCGGGCGGCTTTGCGATCGACAGCAGCGGCAATGGAAGTGCCATTGTCACGGCGGTCAGCCTGACCGGAGCCAAGGCGTCTCTGTTCGATGACGCCGTCGTCACCCGCGAGGATACCGAGTTGCGGGCCGGGCTGTTCGACGTGGATCACCTCAATTACAGCCAGCCCACCTGGGCGACCGTCGCCCAGGGGCCGCAGCACGGCACCCTGTCCCTGGTGGGCACCACGGTGCTGGGCACCACCACCTTGTCGGCCGGCTCGGTGTTCCTGACCGGCGGCTCCATGTCCGCCGGGGCCAGCGGCTACAGCTATACCCCGGACGCCAATTACTTCGGCTCGGATTACTTCGTGGTGGCCATCAACGATGGCAGCGGCAACCTGACCTACGGCACGGTGGGCATCGGAGTGCGCTCGGTACGCGATGCCCCGGCCATCGTGGGGGGCGCCGACTTCTCCGTGGTCAAGAACGGCAGCGAGACCCTCAACCTTCAGGTGGTCGACGAGGTCGGTGCACTGGGCGGCGACCAATACTCGGTCGCCCTGACGGTCGGAATTGGCAGTCTCAGTCTCCATACCACGGGGGGAATCTCTTTCACCGCCGGCAGCAATGGCAGCCACAGCATGGTATTTACCGGGAGCCTCGATCGCATCAATGCTGCGCTGATGGAGGTTGTTTACCAGTCCGATCCCGCGTCGACCGGCGAAAACATCAACCTGACCGTCACCGACCTTTCCAACGGCTCGATCACCGTGTCCAAGACCATGGCGGTCACGGTGAGTCCGGCCAATCTGGCCCCGGAGATCACCGGCGGTGATATCGGGGAATCCGTAGCCGGGGCCGTCTATAACGGCATGCTGCTGGCGACCGATCCCGAGGGTGGTCAGCTAACCTTTACCAAGACCGGCAATCCCAGCCATGGCACGGCGACGGTCACCGATGCCGCCACCGGCGCCTACACCTATACCGGCACCGCCGGCTATAGCGGCTGGGACAGCTTCACCTGGTCGGTGGGGGACGGCGTGACCACCACTATCGGCGGCATCGAGCATATCGCCGTCTATGACCACAACCGGACCTGGGCGGGCGGCGCCTCGGGGACCTGGGGAACGGCGGCAAGCTGGAACACCACGCTGGTCCCGGATTCGGACGCCAGGGCGGTGATCGGCAACGCCACGGTCGATCACCTTTCCGGCAGCGATTCCGTCGCCGGCCTGTCACTTTCCGGCGCGACGCTGAATCTGAGCGGCGGGACGCTGGCCCTCGGCCTGGAGGGGCGGCTCGACGGGCCGTCGCAGCTCAATGTCGCCGGCGGCGTGCTGTCGCTGGCCAGCGGTGCCATCCTGTCCGATTTCGGCGGCTTTGACCTGAGCACGGGCGGCAGCCTGGCGGGCAGCGGATACCTTGGTATTTCCGGTGCGGCCGTCATGTCCGGCACGGTGGGGATCGGCGGCAACACACTTGCCGTCTATAACGGCGGTGCCATGACCTCGACCTCGCTCAGCGGGACCGGCACCATGCGGGTGCAGGGGGGAAGCTTCATCATGAAGGGGGCGGATTACATCGGCTCCTATCTGGAGGTCGCCGCCGCCGCCGTGTTGTACATGGATTCCAACCTGACCGTCGGCACCGATTCCGTCAGTGCCAGCGTGCATCTGGCCCATGCCTTCAACAATTACGGCGACATCCAGATGACCGGTGGCAGCGGGTTCGTCGGTACCTCCCTGATGGTCGCCGACGCGCTGACCAACCACGGCAGCATCGAGGTGGGCGGATTCAACGGCGCCGGCACCATCGCGGCGACCAGCTTCAGCAATTACGGCGAGGTGAATGTCGGCCACGCCCTCAATCTGGTGGCGGATGCCTTCGACAACCATGCGACGCTGACCCTCAGCAACAACCATATGCTGACCGTCAGCGACACCTCCGCCACAAGCCATGCCCTGATCGACAATCTGGGCAAGATCGCCGGCAGCGGCACCATCAACGCCACCGATGCGGATTTCATCAATCACGGTTATATCAATCCCGGCGATTCCTCATCGGCCGGCACGTTGGGGGTGACGGGCAGCCTGAGCCTGGCCGAAAGCTCGCATCTGGTGCTGGATTACTGGAACGGCAGCTTCGACCGCATGAATGTCAGCGGCAGCCTGACCCTGGACGGCACCCTGGACATCTACAGCCACGGCACCATCAGCGGCAATCCCACGGCGACGCTGCTGACCTGGGGGACGGGCGGCCTGTCGGGCGCTTTCGAGGTCATTCACGGCATCGACAGCGGCACCGGCTGGATCTGGGATCCGACCCTCAACGGCACCAGCCTGTCGGTGACCGCCCATGCCGCGACCACCGTCAACGGCAATTCGACCTATAACGGCGGAGCGACGGCTGATTACGTCATCGGCCTCGGCCAGAACGAGATGGTGCATCTGGGTGGCGGCGCCGACGTCTATGCCGGCCACGGCAGCTACAACACCATCGGTGTTTCCGACATGAACTTCCACTTCCTGGATGGCGGCGCCGGCGGCGGCAACACCTTGCAGTGGGAGAACCTCAACAATCAGGCCTTCGATCTGACAGGGCTGTGGAACAACGCGGTACAGAACTTTGACGTCCTGGACCTCAGCCACGCCAACAACAACAATGCGGTGCTGGATCTCGCCCACTTGCAATCCATGCTGAATGGCACCAATGCGGTGACCGGCACGGGCAATGCCCTGGTGGTCATCGGCGGGAACAGCGTCACCCTGGCGGGCAGCGGCTGGCAGGCCAATGGCACCGCCGAACTGACGGTCAACGGGCAGCACGACAGCTATACCCAGTACTCCAACGGCGATACCCACGTTTACGTGGAGAACCACACTCACGTCGGGTGAGGTCGCGCCATGCCACCGCCCGGCCCTGGCCGGGCGGTGGCCATTTCCTTCCCATTCCATGGTCGTGTTTGCGACAAGCGTTGCTTTTTGGCAACGGTGCGGCGCATTGCTCACGCCGTCAGCGGTATGACCCTGAAATTGGGTTGCCTGCCCAATAATCACTCATGTATGACGGTGTTGCTTACGAATTCAGCAGTCGGCCGGCGCGGAAAAGCGCGAAGACCCTGCGTTTTGGGCAAACGAGTTTTGGCACGAGGGTTGCGTTATTCCCGGCAACTCTGACAGATCACCAAGGGGGTCAAATATGTTTGGACACGATCTTCGCAGCCGTTCCCTGATTTCGGGCGCGATTCTCTCGGCGGTTCTGGGCCTTGCGGCCTCGCCGGCTTCCGCCGATTTCTCGCTCTACGAGCAGGGTGGCCTGAAGATTGACGGCGCCTTCACCGGCGGCGTTACCCTGTTCACCACCCCGGGCTCTCAGTTCGGTGTCGGTTCGTACAACAACAATGCCGGCTCGCCGGGCAAGCGCGTCACCGGTCACAACAACTGGACCGAGACGTTCCTGCACCCCGAGCTGAAGGCCTCCTACGAGACCGAGGCTTATGGCACGTTCTACGGCGATGTCAGCGGCCAGTTCACCATGACCGGCGGCCATGGCGAGCCTTCGCTGATTTCAACTACCTACGGCCACCAGTGGATGCTCGAGCTGGAGAACCTGTACGCCGGCTGGAAGTCGGGCAAGACCCTGGAGGGCCTGGGCCTGGACGAGAATGGCCTGGACCTGTCGGGCGGCCGTCAGAGCTTCCGAGTCGCCGATGGCTTCCTGATCAGCAACGGCACCAACAACATCGGCTCGCGCGGCATGTTCTGGACCCAGTCCCGGACCGCCTTCGCCCAGACCGGCGTGGCCAAGCTGTCTTCGGGCAATGTGCGTGGTGACGTGTTCTACCTGCAGAACAACGCCTCCAACAGCGTGATGTCGCCGGGCCTGTACGAGAACGCCAAGACCAAGGTTATTGGTGGCAATATCGAACTGTTCGGCAATGTCGATCAGGTCGAGGGCAAGCCCGCTCCCGACGGCGCCTCCAACTATGCCGACCGCAAGTGGTACGGCGGCATGACCGTCTTCCGGGTGGCCTCGGCCGACAGCCGTGGCGTCTATGGATTCGGCCATAGCGGCATCACCAACTCCACCGTCACCAACACCCTGTCGTCGGCCCGTGACGGCATGACCGTGTTCTCCTTCCACGTCGGCGGCAATCCGCTGCCGTTCCTGCCGGACTTCTCCCTGTACGGCAATGCCGTGAAGGAGAATAACAACACGGCCAACGCCAAGGTCGACGCCAACGCCTACTACATCGAGCCGGGCTACCAATTGTCGGACGTGATGTGGACCCCCAAGCTGTCCTACCGCTATGCCCATTTCTCGGGCGACAAGAACCCCGGCGACGACAAGAAGGAGGCCTATGATCCCTTCTTCTACAACGCCATCACCCGCGGCTTCGGCACTTGGTTCATCGGCGAGATCGTCGGCAACTACGTGATCTCCAACTCCAACGTCAACATTCACCAGCTGACCTTCAGCGTGAATCCCCGTGACGATCTGAAGCTCAGCGTGCTGGCCTTTAACTACAAGTACGATGCCAAGCAGCAGTTGGGCACCGCCGTCACCTCGGACGATCTGGCGCGTGAAATCGATGTGGCCGCCGAGTGGGCCATCAGCGACAACGTCGCCTTGTCCGCCGCCTTCGGTGCCGCCAAGGCCGGGCATGGCTACAAGCAGAACCTGAGCGCCAACAGCTTCAGCAATGCCAACCTGCCCATGAACAAGACCTGGCTGCTGGGCGAGACCTCGCTGGTCGTGAAGTTCTAATAGCCTGAGACGACATCGGGCCCCCGGTTCCCTTCCTGCCAAGGGGGGAGCCGGGGGCTTTGTTTATGGAAACTTATTAATCCGTGCGCCATAATATCAAGGGGTTAAGAGGATAGGCGGGAGGGTGCCATGGCACTCGATAAAGGCGCGGCCGAGGACAACAAAAGGCTGTTTCCCAGGCAGCGATGCGGTACCGAGTGCACCTTTGTGCTCGATGGCATGGAAAGCCGTGCTTATTTGCTGGATGCGTCCCGCGGCGGGTTCAAGCTGCGATTCGACCTCGCTGATGCCGCCATGGCCGCCATGACCCCGCTGCCGCGCGACATGGTCGTCGCCGACCAGTATTCGAAGATGCATGCGACCATCATGTGGGCCAGTGCTGGGCTGGCCGGCTGTCGCTTCTATCAGCACCTGTCCCTGGATGACGTGGTGCGCGTGATGACCGGACATTTCCGCCTGCAACTGGTGCCGCCGCCCGAGCCAGAGGCGGAACGGCCGCCGCCGGCGGCATGACGGAAGGGGCCGCGCCGCGTTCCGGCTATTCATTGCCGATTTCGTGACATATCATGGGGGCCGGTGAAACGCTTATGGGGCATGGTCATGGCATCCGATGACCAGGGGCAGCATGGCAACCGGCGCGAATTTACCCGCCTGCGCAGCAGTGCGGAATGTCGCTGCACCCTGATGGGCCGGGAAAGCCGTGCCGTTCTGCTGGACGTATCCCGCGGTGGCTTGAAGCTGCGTTTCGACGATGCGGAACTGGCCATGGCGGCGATTCTGCCCGTTCCCTGCGATATCATCATCCGCGATGACTTGTCCGTGATGCCGGCGACGGTGATGTGGGCCGGTGGTGGGCTGGCGGGGTGCCGGTTTCACGAACCGCTGTCCCTGGACGAAGTGTCCCGGATGATGGGGGGATCCTTCCGCCTGGACGTGCAGCGGGACCCGATGCCGTTGGCTGAAATCACCTCGGCGCCCCAAATCCATGCCGAAAGCGAGGCCGAAAGGGAAGCCCGCATGGAGGCGGAGATGGCGGCCAAAATCCGCCTGATGGTCGAGAGCGACGAGGCGGACGAGAAAACGCCTACCCCGCCTTCTTGACCGGCGTGCGGGCCAAGGTGCGGTAACTGGCCACTTCCTTGGTGATGTGGTGGAAGATGGCCTCATCGACCAACTGGTAGATTTCCAGGCAGCATTGCTGTGCCTGCTTGTGAGTCTTGATCTTGGGAATCAGCTTGCGGCACAGATCGACGAAGGCGGCCGAGAGGGCGGCGTGGTTGGCTTGGTGCCGTTCCAGGTCGGGGGCATCTCGCTCGATCAGGTAGGCGTTTTCGGCGGCAAAGGCCGCCTTCATGGCATTGAAAATCGCCCCGGTCCGGGCCGCCAGCGTCTGTTGACCGAGACTGGGATCGTCCATGCCTTGAAAAAAATCCGCCATGGCGCCCAGCATGCGCTTGCGGCCCTGATCAACAGCTTCGATGCCGGTTTCCAGGGACATATTCCATAGGAACATGGGGGCCTCCACCTACGACGCCACGTCGCTTCTGGAGAGATAATCATCGGAAAGCTATCTGTCAAACGCTTGAAACAACTCGTTTTTTCTTCTCACACACGTTCATTTTGGCGTCACGATCCGTCACCGTACTCCCTCAAATGGCATTAGTGATATTGCGTATGGCGCCTTAAGGGTTGTCGCACATCTCCGGTCGTGACAGCGGTCCGAAATTTGGCTACACCCCACCTTCTTGTCGCAACCGAGCGTGAGCAAGCATGACCCTGTCCCTTCCCGTCGCGACCCTGGCCGCCATCACCAACCGCATCGCCCTTGAACTGGGGGTCAAGCCCTCGCAGGTGGCGGCGACGGTCCAGATGCTGGACGAAGGCGCGACGGTGCCGTTCATCGCCCGCTATCGCAAGGAGGCCACCGACGGCCTGGACGACACCCAGCTGCGCAATCTGGAAGAGCGCCTGGGCTATCTGCGCGAACTGGAAGACCGCCGGGCGGCCATTCTTCGCTCCATCGAGGAGCAGGGCAAGCTGACCCCGGACCTGGCGGGCCAGATCGGCGAGGCCGACAGCAAGGCGCGGCTGGAAGATCTGTACCTGCCCTACAAGCCCAAGCGCCGCACCAAGGCCCAGATCGCCCGCGAGGCGGGTCTAGAGCCCCTGGCCGACGCGCTGCTGGCCGATCCCGCCCTGGTTCCCGAGCAGGCCGCCGAGCCCTATGTGGATGCCGAGAAGGGCGTCGCCGACGTCAAGGCCGCCCTGGACGGGGCGCGCCAGATCCTGATGGAGCGCTTCGCCGAGGATGCCGAACTGCTGGGTAACCTGCGCGACGCCCTGTGGGATGGCGGTGTGCTGATCTCGACGGTGGCCGAGGGCAAGTCCGAGGCGGGGGCCAAATTCTCCGACTATTTCGACTACCGCGAGGCCATCAAGGCTATTCCG
Organism: Paramagnetospirillum magneticum AMB-1; assembly: GCF_000009985.1. Lineage (GTDB taxonomy): Bacteria > Pseudomonadota > Alphaproteobacteria > Rhodospirillales > Magnetospirillaceae > Phaeospirillum > Phaeospirillum magneticum. Next base: position 3,714,103 of record NC_007626.1, on the reverse strand, counting down.
TCCCATCGCGCCCTGGCGCTGTTCCGGGGGCGCAACGAAAACGTTCTGAATCTGAAACTGCTGACTCCCGACGAGGCGGCACGGCCGGACGGCACGGTTTCCCAAGGCCCCGGCGAGTTCGAGGCGCGCATCGCCCGGCGCTTTTCCGTCCGCGACCTGAAGCGTCCCGCCGATTCCTGGCTGGCCGAGACGGTGCGCTGGGCCTGGCGCATCAAGATACATCTGCATTTGGAGTTAGAGCTGATGAGCCGCCTGCGCGAGGCGGCCGAGGCCGAGGCCATCAACGTCTTCGCCCGCAACCTGCGCGCCCTGCTGCTGCAGGCCCCGGCCGGAGCCCGGAACTGCATCGGCCTCGACCCCGGCATCCGCACCGGCGTCAAGGTGGCGGTGACCGACGCCACCGGCAAGGTGGTGGAGACCGCCACCATCTATCCCCACCAGCCCAGGAACGACTGGCAGGGCTCGGTGGCGGCCATCGCCCATCTGGCCCGCAAGCACGGCATCAAGCTGGTGGCCATCGGCAACGGCACAGCCTCGCGCGAGACCGATCGCCTGGTCATCGACGTGATGAAGCGCCACCCCGATCTGGGGCTGGAAAAGCTGGTGGTCAGCGAGGCCGGCGCCTCGGTCTATTCGGCGTCGGAACTGGCCGCCAAGGAATTCCCCGATCTCGACGTCTCCCTGCGCGGCGCGGTGTCCATCGCCCGGCGCCTGCAGGACCCGCTGGCCGAGCTGGTCAAGATCGACCCCAAGGCCATCGGCGTCGGCCAGTACCAGCACGACGTGGATCAGGTGAAGCTGGGCCGCTCCCTCGACGCCGTGGTGGAGGATTGCGTCAACGCCGTGGGCGTCGAGGTCAATACCGCCTCGGCGCCGCTGCTGGCCCGGGTGGCCGGGCTTTCCCCCACCGTGGCCCGCAACGTGGTGGAATTCCGCGACCGCTTCGGCCCCTTCGCCTCGCGCGAGGCCTTGAAGCAGGTGGAGCGCCTGGGCGCCAAGGCCTTCGAACAGGCGGCCGGCTTCCTGCGGGTGGTGGGCGGCGTCAATCCTCTGGATTCCTCTGCGGTGCACCCCGAGGCCTATCCGGTGGTCGAGCGCATCGTCAAGGCCACCGGCCGCCCGGTCAAGGCGCTGATCGGCGATTCCTCGTTCATCCGCTCCCTCGACCCCAAGGAGTTCACCGACGAGCGCTTCGGCGAGCCCACGGTCAAGGACATCCTGAAAGAGCTGGAAAAGCCCGGCCGCGATCCGCGCCCCGAGTTCAAGACCGCCGCCTTCAAGGAAGGGGTCGAGACCCTGAACGACCTGAAGCCCGGCATGATCCTGGAGGGCGTGGTGACCAACGTCACCAATTTCGGCGCCTTCGTGGATATCGGCGTGCACCAGGATGGCCTGGTCCATATCTCGGTGCTGGCCGATCGCTTCGTCAAGGACCCCCACGAGGTGGTCAAGCCCGGCGATCTGGTCAAGGTCAAGGTGCTGGAAGTGGACATCAAGCGGAGCCGCATCGCCCTGTCCATGCGCATGGACGCCCAGCCCGCCCCAGCCCGCAAGGATGATGCGCCCCGCCGCGACGAGCGTCGCCCGGCCCCCCAGGCCCAGCAGCGTCAGCCGGCGGCCCCCAAGGCGGACGAGGGCGGCGGAGCCTTCGCCGCCGCCTTCGCCAAGGCCAGGCAGAAGAAGTAGGGATGCGCGAAGGGACGCGGCCCTGCGCGCGTACATAGACCCCGGTCTTTTCGCCCGTCCTGCCGCAAGGGGCGGTGCGGGACTTCAGATTTGTTGACTAGGAAGATAATAATGATGTAGTTTCCTAGT